>JAJPHJ010000054.1 GCA_021325335.1 Pseudomonadota bacterium
GCGCACGGCTTGTCGCATCATGTTATATGCGCTGCCTCACACACGTCCCATAGACGATACATTGGGTACGGTAGCGCGAAGCGTTGTACTGGCTGGGAGTGCTGGGGGACACAACGCCCGCGAGGGAAAGGCGTAAGACAACTTCGTGGCTTTGGCAGGGGACCACGCACGGTCGGGCAGGGATAGCTGGCGCGTCGTCGCGAGCCAAGTCTATGCTTACGCTCTGGCTGGCTTTGCGATCTTTCTCATCGCGATCTTTCCACCGAAGTTCGACCTCAGACTCAGCACCGTCGTTCAGGTCATCATCGTTGCTGCGTTCCTAGCAGGTATGGAGCGCGCGTCACGAACGCCCGCGAGCAATGTCGCTCCCCTTACGGCACTTATGGCGACGAGCGGTGTTGTCTTCGGGCCTTGGTTGCTCGTTCTTGCATCTGTCACGGGCTTAGCGATTCGATGGCGTATTGTCAGAGCCGAGGGCGGACGTTGGTCAGACCTTTTTGCGCTGAAGACAATGATGCAACTGGCCAACGCCATCATCGCATCTTACGCGGTGATCGCGACGTGGGCTGGGATGACCCGAATGCTCGACCGGGTGCCTCACTCCCTCGTGGTTTTTGCGACCTTCCCAGCTATCTTGCTGGTCGGCCTGGCTTGGCAGACCGCCAATAACCTCGTTGTGAACTTCTATTTCATGATCAACGGTCGATCCGTCGCACTCACGCAAATGCTACGTATAGGCATCATCGCGTCGATCTATGCATACCTGCTTGTGGGGATGTATTCGTTTGGCGGATTGCTTGCGACCACGATCTTCTACGTAGTGGTGGCGCAGATCCGTGTCTTACAAGATGTCCTCGGTATCACGACCTCCTTGCACAAACTCGAGAACGCCCAGACGCAAGCCCAAGGTCTAACGCGAGATCTGTTGCGGCTCACGGATACCGAAGACGTCGAATTCTCGAGCGAGGTACAGAACATCTCGCAAATGCTCGGGAGAAGATTAGGGATGTCGAAAGCCGACCTGAATCTGCTCGATTTAGCAGCGCAGCTCCACGAAATGGGTAAGTCGAGATTGCCGGCGCGGATAAGGTCAGGGCAGACTCTAAACCCCCGCGAAATTGCCCAAAAGGCGACATACCCACGATGGGGCGGTTTGATGGTCCGTGCTGCCGATGCTCTCTTTCCGCCGGTCATCGCAGACTGGATCGAATTCCATAGCGAACACTTCGATGGCAGCGGTTATCCTCGCGGTTTGCGCGGCGAAGACATTCCGCTGGCGTCGAGAATAATCGCCGTAGCGCGGGACTACGTGCGCTATCTCACTGGTTATGACAGCACGGAAAAAGTTGGAAAAGAAAAAGCGCTCGCGCTGCTTCGCGCAGGCAGCGGAACGCTTTACGATCCTAGGCTCGTTACTCTATTATGCGAACTTGTCGGTTAGTCTAGAATACCAACGAGTCTGAGAAAACATTTATGAAGTGGGCTGCTGCTGAGAGCACCCCACCGAGGGTGTGGACAACGCTGAGAACTCCACCGAGTAGAACTAGCATGAGAAGGCTCCTTCTTCTTAGTGCCGTTATCTCGGATGGCGTTCCGTCCACGCGGGCAGGCGCTTTAGGATAATCGCTTCGTCGCGATTGCGTGACAGGTGTGGCTGCCACCATCACCAGTCACCGGTCCTAGACCGCCTGCTCGGAGACTTTACCGATTCACCTCACGTGAATGAATCGATTCGTTCATCCGAGCTTTATAACGCAATTACCGACGGGCGGAAATGTGATACCCGTCACACCCATTATAGATGAGAACATACGACAAAAGCAAGGCAGAAAGGCCCAACTTGCCGTCCCCTCGCTTAGGACGCTAGGAAGCTGCTGCTTTCGAGCTCCTTACCGATGAGCCGCGCGCGGCCTGATAGCACGGCGTCAGCCAGTGGCTGTACTGGCTCAGGCGGCCAAAGACGATGTCATCGTACAACTGTACGAGAGCGGCGCTGACTTTCCCGATCTTGCCGTCCCCGATCTCCCGGTGGTCGATTTGGACGACCGGCGAGACTCCCACCGCCGTCCCCGTGAAGAAGACCTCATCTGCCTGGTACAGTTCGGTGCGGTCGATGCTGCGCTCGGCTACCTTGAGCCCGAGTTCGGCCTCGACGAGTTCCATCACCGAAAGCCGGGTGATGCCCTCCAAGATGTTGTCGGTGACGGGCGGCGTGATGACGACGCCGTCGCGCACGATGAAGATGTTCTCCGCGCTGCCTTCCGCCACGTGCCCTTCGGCCGTCAGCAAGATCGCCTCGTCGAATCCGCTTTTCACCGCATCGCTTTTCGCGAGAGCCGAGCCGACATAGATCCCGGTCAACTTCGCCCGAGCGGGAGCGGAGTTGTCGTCGACACGGCGCCAGGACGAAACCGTCGCGGAAAGGCCTTTCGAGGAGTCGATGTACGGTTTGTGCGGAAGCGCGACGATGCTGATGTCATGGTCGACGCCATGGAGGCGAACGCCGATTTCCTCGGCCGATTTGAAGACGATCGGACGGACGTACACGTGTTGGCGAAACTTGTTGTCACGCACCAACTTGACGGTGTGCGAGCTGAGCTGCGCCGGCGTTTCTTCGAGAGAGACCCGCAAGAGATTTGCGGAGCGGCGCAGGCGTTCGAAGTGGTCGGCCAGGCGGAACAGATAGAGCTGCTCTTGGGAGTCGTTCCAGTAGCCGCGTATACCCTCAAAACACCCGGTTCCGTAATTGAGCCCGTGGGTGAGGAGACCGATCTTGGCATCCCCATACTGCACGAACTTGCCGTTGTGGTAGATTTGAAGGTGGCTCAGCTCCATCGTCTCTTCCTCGCTTTCCGCACGTGCAATTCCCCGCTTTCATTACTATACCATCGCAACCTCGGGCTCGAACCTGCCACAAGTCCAATGGGCCGAGCTTCCCTTTGGTCCCGGTACGCATATGAGGGCAGGCGTGAGACATTCGCACGTTGCATTCGCCGTAACTTTGTGGTACAAAGTATCTCAATGGAAGTCGAGCGCGCGCTTGCCGATCTCGCTGAGGTTAGAGACCGCCTTGCTAGCGTGCAGGAGTTTCGGGGGTATTCCGCCTCCGCAGCGGCGCTCAGCGGCGTCGTGGCCCTTGTGGCCGGCGCAGTGCAGTGGGTCGTCGCACCGCACCCCCAGTCTCCGGCCGACCTGCACGCTTACCTCGTCATCTGGCTCGTGTGTCTTGCGGCAGCGCTCGCCATCAACTACGGCGCACTGCTCATCTGGTACGCCCGTAACGCTCGGCTCCACGAGCGGCGTCAAACGAGAACGGTGGGGATCGCCATTCTTCCCGCGATAGGCCTCGGCGCGGTGATGACCCTTGCGATGATCGGACACGGGCTCACCGGGATGTTGCCCGGGATCTGGTACGCATCGTACGGCATCGGGCTCTTCGCGTCGCGGGCGATGTTGCCGCGCGGCGTGATCTACGTGGCCTGCGCCTTCGGGGTCGCCGGAGCAGCGTTGATCTTGTCTCCCGAAGGCCGCGCGCCGCTCGCCTTTTGGGTCATGCCCGTTGGGTTTGGCGTCGGCCAGATCCTCATCGGTTATCTATTGTCATTGGATAGGAAAGCACGGACGACACCATGAGCGTGAAGAAAAACGGACGAAAACCACAGCGGGGCAGGTCGGACGCGCCGTTCGCGTACTCCGGCCTCGAGCGGATCTTTCACGAGCGGGGGCGCCTCGCCGTCTGCACGTGTCTGTTCACACATCCAGAAGGCATGAGCTTCACGGACCTTCAGGAAGCGTGCGGTCTGACCGATGGCAATCTTAGCCGCCATTTGGCGGCGCTTTCGGACATGGACATCGTCTCGATCAGCAAGGAAACGGGATCAGGAAGGCCCATGACGGTATGCAGGATCTCGAAGAGCGGCCGCGCGCGCTTCCTGTCGTACATCGACGAGCTCGAAACGGTGGTCAACGACGTGCACGAGCGCGCGGACGGCGCAGCGCGCCAACCCACGCGAGCCGTGCCGCGGCTGGCTTTGGCTCGAGAGTAGGGAGCATCGCGTGCTAAGAGATGCGCGGCGACGATCGCTGCCGGATCCCGAAGGTCCGATTCCCAAACACGTCGCCATCATCATGGATGGCAACCGGCGCTGGGCTCGCGAGCGCAGATTGCCGATCATTGAAGGCTATCGTCGCGGCATGACCGCTTTGCGCGAGACGACGCGCGCGGCGGGAGATTTCGGCGTTCCGGTGCTGACGGTCTACGGCTTTTCTGAGGAGAACTGGAAACGCGATGCCTCCGAAGTCTCCTTGCTCTTCGAGCTGTGCTGCGTCTTCGCGGGCAACGAGCTCGACAGTTTGCGCCGGGAAAACGTACGGGTGCAAGTGCTCGGCAAGACCGAGGCGCTTCCAAGCGCCCCGCGGAAGGCGCTCGAGCACCTTGTCCGCGGCACGTCGAACAACACCGGCACGATCCTCAACCTCGCGGTCAACTACAGCGCGCGCACCGAGCTCAAAGACGCCGTCAAGGCGCTCGTGGGTGATGTGAACGCGGGGAATATCCGGATGGATCAGATCGACGCCACGACCCTTGGCTCGTATCTGTATACCACCGGCCTGCCCGACCCCGACTTGCTGGTTCGGCCCGGGGGCGAGTACCGGCTTTCCAACTTCTTGCTTTACCAGATGGCCTATACCGAGATTTGGGTGTCGGACGTCTACTGGCCGGAATTCACGCGAGACCACTTCGCGGAAGCGTTGATCGAGTTCCAGCGCCGCCAGCGCCGGTTTGGAAACTAACGCGTAACGCCGTTGCTGGCCGACTTCCATCTCCATAGCAACCACAGCGACGGTCGCCTCGCTCCCGCTGTCCTTGTCGACCTGGTCGCAGACGCGGGCATCTCGCTCATGTCATTGACCGACCACGACACCACGGCCGGCCATGAAGCCGCGCAACGGCAGGCAAGCGCACGCGGCGTGCGTTTCGTGCCGGGCATCGAGATGACGACGTATGGACATGGGCGCGTGATCCACACGCTCGGGTTCGGCTGCGATGGAGCCAGCGAAGAGCTACGAGCTGCGAACGCCGTCGCGGCGCAGGTGTGGGATGACAACCAACGACGTTGGGTCGAGGCGCTGGCCCACGAGACCGAAGACGTGGATTGGGCTCGCGATTTTCGGGATCATCCCGTGCGATTGCCCGCGCTCATCGAGCGGCTGTGCTTGGCCGGCGTCGACGGAGGCGACCCGAAAAAGGTTCACGCGCGCTTCAAGGCCTTTTTCGCCGCCTTACCGCCAACGGCGTATGCTGCGCTGCCCGATCCGGCCGGCGCCGCGGCGATCATCCGGCGTGCCGGCGGAATCGCCGTGCTCGCACATCCTTGGCACCTGCACGAATCCGGGTTGGCCGCATCGCTTCTGGCGCACTGCGACGGGCTCGAGGCCACCTATCTTCAGTATTCGCTCGGGCAACAGGATGTTTTGCGCGAGCTTTGCGCTCGGCAGGGCAAGCTCTGCTCTGGCGGCAGCGACTATCATGGTTACTTCGAAAGCGAATACCGGTCGCCGCAGTTCGAGCCTTCGCCGGAGCTGGTCGCACGGTTGGGCATAGACGCGTCGCGCAAATGAATTTGCGCGGGCTACACGGGGATTTGCGCGCAAATAAATTTGCGCGAGCTACAAGGCTTGAGAAATGTAGCGGTCGCGAATTTATTCGCGACGTCGCGGCGCTACATCGGGCGCTTGTGACGGACGAAGGCCAGCACCTCGTCGAGGGAACGGGCGTTGAGCACGCGCTCCTTCGAAATGCCGGCCTTGCGCGCGGTGGCGACGCCGAACAGCATATTGTCCATATCTTCGATGTGGTGGGCGTCAGTGTCGATCGACACCGTGCAGCCGGCCTCCCGCGCTTTGCGCGCGAGATCCGCGCTGAGGTCGAGGCGCGCTGGATTTGAATTGATCTCGAGCGCGGTGCCCGTCCGCGCCGCAGCCTTGAAGATCGCTTCGCGGTCGAATTCGTACCCCTCGCGCTCTTCGATCAACGTGCCGGTCGGATGGCCGATGATGTTCACGTATGGGCTCTCGATCGCGCGGAGCAAACGTTGCGTCTGCTGTTCCTTCGGAGCGCGGAATGACGAATGGATCGAGGCGACGACGATGTCCAGTTCCGCCAGCACCTCGTCCGGGAAATCGAGCGATCCATCCGCGCGGATATCCACCTCGGAACTCGCGAGCAACTGCACGCCGAACGCGCCCGAGGCCGCTCGCACTTGTCTGATCTCCTCGCGCAAGCGCTCCACCGTCAGTCCATTCGCCACGGCTCGCGACGGCGAATGGTCGGAAATCGACAGGTACTCGCGCCCTCGAACGGCGGCGCCGCGTGCCATCTCCTCGATCGTGCAGACACCGTCGCTCCAGTCGGTGTGGTCGTGAAGATCGCCGCGGATATCCGCGAGCTCCACGAGGACCGGCAAGGCGTTGCGCTTCGCCAGATCGATCTCGTCGAGACCGAGACGCAGCTCCGGGGGGATGAACTGCAAGCCAAGCGCTGCATATACTCCGGATTCATCCACGCAAGTGATGACGTTGCCCGAAGCATCCTCGAGCCCATATTCGCTGACGCTCAACCCTTTGCGCAAGGCGTGCTCGCGCAACTTGACGTTGTGCTCTTTGTTGCCGGTGAAGTGCTGCAGCAGGTTCCCGAAACACGCGTCCGGCACGACCCGCAGGTCGACTGAGATCCCGGGTTGAGCCCAAATGGTTGCCTTCGTCTTGCCCCGGGCCGTCACGCGCTCTGCTATCGGAAGCTCCACGAACGCCTCGATGACCGCGTCCGGGTCCGCGCTCGTGCAAATGATGTCGAGATCGCGCACGCTGCGCTCCATGCGCCGCAGACTGCCCGCGGCCACGAGGTTGCGCGCATGCTGGTGAGCGGCGAGGGCTTCGACGATGTTTCGCGCCAGCGGCCATGCGTCGCCGAGCCGCATGCGCTTGGCCTGCGTCGACATGCGCGCGAGCTGCTGCTTCATGTTCTCGATGGTCTTGGGGCCCAAGCGAGGCACGCGCGCGATGCTGCCGTCGGCGATGGCCTTGCGCAAATCGTCGAGTCCGCCGACCCCGATCTCCCGATAGAGCGAGACGGCGGTCTTGGCGCCGATGCCCGGCACTCGCAGCAACTCTAAGATCGTGGGCGGAAACTTCGCCCGCAGGTCCTCCAAGTAGTTGCACGTGCCCGTCCGCTCGATGTCGGCGATTTTTTGCGAGATCGCCTTGCCGATGCCGGGCAGCTGGGAAAGCTCGCCGGATTCGATCAGGCTCTGCACGGGCGTGGGACTGTCTTCGATGCTGCGCGCGGCGCGCTCGTAGGCCTTGATCTTGAAAAACGGCTCGCCGTCGAACTCCATGAGCGCGGCGATTTCGTTCAGGCGCTCGGCGATGCGGGCGTTCATCATGCCCCACCTGGAGGCGTCATGGCAGCGCCGGATTCGCCGTGTCGAACAACCCGTACGAATTGGGCATCCACGCCCAGATGACGATGGCTGTGGCCGCCGGATGAACGAACGCGAAGACGAGCGTGGCGTCCGGTGGCATGAGCTTGCGCGCCTGGAGCGCGGCAGCCGTCGGTTGCTCGTCGCCGTCCCAAGGTTGTTGCGAATAGTAGGCGACCCCGTGCTCGATGAGGTTGTAGTGCACGTGGCGCGGGATCTGGTACCAGCTCGACGCATCTGCGCTCTTCAGGGCGTCGGGGATGTTCGCGCGGTCGACGTATTGGTAACTGCACGCGACCAGGCGCCCGGCAAGGTCGTAGACGAGCGCCGTGGGTTGCGCGAGAGAGCGCGGGTCGAAGCGTTCGTGATTCGTGTACATCGTGCCGAATGAGGGGATGTACGGCGTCGTTTGGATGTAGCCGTCGTGCACCGCCCACACCACGAGACGGTATTGCTGTGTGGCGCTGCGCACCGCTTGCGCGAGGGAAGAGTCGTAGCCGTCCGAGCTGTCGCCAAGCGCAGGCGTGCGAAGCACGAGGATCGCGAGCGATGCGAGGAGCGCGGATCGTCTTATCACCGCGCAAAGGGGTTTACGTGCGCTCGCCGTCAAACCTGCCCACATCCTGCTGCATCATCGTCATCGATGGAGGATGGACGTGCGACGCTCGGTGGTCTTGGCGGCGGCAGCTGCCGTCGCGATGCTAGCGGCTTCAGACCTCGCAGTCTCGACCGCAGCCACCGCGTCTCCGTTTCTGCCCGGCGATCAGGTCGTCTATTCGGTGACTGTCGAGCTGCAGCAACATCACGTGCGCGGCAAAGCAAAGAGAGACGACATCGTGTCGGAGTCGTCGGCGCAAGGGACTGCGACCTTCGCGATCTATGCCGTGGGTCAAGACGGCACCGCGTTCGCCAACGTCGCGCTCGACTTCAAAGGGACGAACGAGGGTCAGCCTGTCGAACTGCAAACGACGACGCCGGGCAAGATCACTGCCGCTGGACAGCTCCTCACCAAAGCGCACCTGGGACTTGGCGTCTCGGACGCGTTCGGCGCCGCCAACACGACGAGCGGCGAGATCGCGCGCCACGAAACGCTCGCCGTCGGCAAGAGCTGGACCAACGCCGCCAAGACCTCGTTCCTCACTTTGGACGTGAAGCGCACGGTCGTCGGCCGGACGAGGTATCAGGGCTTCGCGGCCTATACCCTGCAGTCGGTGGGCAACGGTTCGCTGCTGCGCACGGCCGACGGCCAGCCGGCATCAGGCACCATCACCGTAGGGGGCACGACGTATTACGACGATCGCAACCGCATGCTCATCGGCGAAGCATTTCGCACGCTCCTGATCGTGCAGCCGGCCATTCCCTCGATGCACGACGACTACTCGTCGGCCTTTGACGTGGTCCTCGACAGCTGGACGCATGCCTCGCCTGCGCCACTCGCGAGCGCCGCGCCCTCGCCGCTCGATACATCGTCGCCCCTGGCGCCGGTTCCGGACGAGAGCCCGACGCCGATGCTGGGCTTGTGACGGCGCAAACCAAGACCCAAGTGCGGGCGGCGGGCTGCATCGCGGTGCTGCTCGCGTTGCTGGCTGCGGGCGTCGCGAATCCCGATAGTCAGAATCCCGCGCAAAAAACGTATTACTATGTGGCGGGGCATGTCTTCGGCATCGGCGAGCAGCAAGTCTACGTCGTGCAGCGTACCGCGACGCTGACCGTGCGCTACCGCGACGCTGGGGGCAGTCTGCAGAGCCAAACGTTTCGTCAAGCCGATCGCGACAGCGTCGCATGGACCATCGAGGGCATCGCCTCCGGAGGCGGGCCCATCCTCGGCGTGAGCACGGCCGCCCCCGTCTCGACCGCATCCGCGAGTCCTTCGCCCTCGCCCACGATGAATGCGGTCGCCACGCCGTCTCCGCAATCAAGCCCCACGCTCGACGCGCTGGGCGCGGGCGGAGCAGGCGGACCGATGGGAGCGCTGGGCGCGGCGACGTTTCTGCTCGCAAGCCTGCCCGCAGACATGCCGGACATCGGCAAGCCCTGGTTCAGCAAGAGCGCGCTGCCCTTGAGATTCGGCGCTCTGACGCTTGAAATGAACAACATGGTAGATCAACCGGCCGGAAATCAAGGAACCGTCGTGCAGATCTCCTCGACCGGCGGCTGCGAGCTGCAATGGAAGCTGCGCGTCAAAGGTTTCGGCGCCGCGTCGCTGCGCGGTGGCGGAGGAGCGACGAGCCAGAGCTTTGTCGAGACGCAAAACCGGCTGCTGCTTGGCATGACGGTGTCTGCCTTCAGCCACGGCAATGCAAAGATGAAGGACAGGACGGGAAGCTATTCGCTCGACGTCAGCGTCGCGATCAAGCTCGTGCACTACGTCCCCGGCATTCCGGTCTATGCCGGAACGGTTGGATTCGTACCGGCTTCCGCGTATCTCGGCAACACGATGGCCCCCGATACCTCGATATACTCCACGGCCGAGCCGCGGCCGGTGACAAGCCCGGCGGCGACGAATACAGAATTCATCCCACCGCCCATGGCGCCCGTGACGCCGTACCCCAGCGCTCTTCCCGAGGTAAGCTTGCCCCCGATCCCGATCCCGCAGAGCAGCGACCAACCGGTGGCGTCGCCGCCCGCTCCGCCGACGCCGACACCAACGCCGTCGCGATATCCGTAGGAGTGCCCACAACCGCCGAGCTCATCTTCGGCCATGGCTACCGGACGGGCATCGTCAGCGTCGAGCCGCATCCGGGCTCGGGCACGGCAACGCTCTACCGCCGCATCGGGGAGCGCACGGAACGCGATGTCGTGCCGCTGTGGGGCTGGCTCTTGGCGCGCAAGGCGCAGCCGGGAAGCATCGAACTCGCCGGTCCGCACGAGCTCCGTCATCTCATGTTGGGATCGCAAGCCAAAGCGATCGCCGACCGCGCCCGCGCGCTCGCGCAAGATCAGCGTCTCGCCTATCTCGATCCCATCACGGGACATCTCGTCGCGACCGGCGACACGTTCTTCAAAGACCTGCGTTTTTCGCAACTGCGGCGGTTGCAGTTCGACATCGAGACGCTTGACATCGACCCCGACCGCGATGACGCTCCAATCGTGATCATCGCCCTGCGCGACAATACCGGATTCGAGGAAGTGCTTTCGCTCGACCGCTTTGACAGCGAAGGCGCGATGATCGAGACTTTTGCGCGGCTCGTGCGCGAACGCGATCCGGACGTGCTCGAGGGCCACAACGTCTTCAACTTCGATCTGTGGTACCTGGCGGGCCGGGCGCGGCGCTTCGGCGTCGAGCTCGTCATGGGTCGCGATGGGCGCACCGCCATGTGGCTCGACGACAACCTGCGCCGCGCGACCCAGTCGGGCATGCTCGTCAAGTATTACCGCATCGAAGGGCGGCAGATCGTCGACACCTTCATCAGCGCGGTGCGCTGGGACGTCGGCCGCAAGCTGCCCAACTACAAGCTCAAGCACATCGTCCGCCATCTCGGCATCGGCGACGAGGATCGCACGCTTGTCGACGCCGCCAACATGCGCGCGCTGTGGTCGGATCCCGACATGCGCGCGAAGCTTAAAGCCTATTGCCTCGATGACGCGCGCGACACCGATCGCTTGTCCGCGCTCGTGACACCCAACGAGTTCTATCAGGCGCAGATGGTCCCGGAAACCATACAGAGCATCGCAAGCGTCGGCATCGGCAGCCGCATCGAGCGCTTGATGGTGCGCGCCTACCTTCGCGAGCGCTGGTCGATCCCCCGACCTCGCCCGACGACGCCCATTGAGGGCGCGTTCACCGCCGCGTTCCTCACCGGCATCTTTCACGACGTGACGAAGTGCGATGTTGAGAGTTTGTATCCGTCGCTCATGCTGGCGCGAGGCATCGCGCCATGGGACGATGACCTCGGTTTCTTCTTGCCGATGCTCGCGGGCTTGCGCCAGCGGCGCCTCGAGGCCAAACGCGCGGCGGAGCGCGCCGCCGCGGAAGGACGCAACGAGGACGAGTTGGCCGCCGACGGATTGCAAAACGCGTTCAAGATCCTCATCAATTCGTTTTTCGGGTTTTTGGGCACGCACGGACTGCACTTCAACGACCCGGTGGCGGGCGGACGGGTGACCGAAGCCGGGCGGGCCGCCATGGCGACGATCGTGGAGGGTCTGCGCGCGCGCGAGTGCACGGTCATCGAAGCCGACACGGACGGCGCGTATTTCGTGGCCCCCGACGGGCGCGCCGACGCGGTCGTGTCATCGGTCGGTCAGCTGCTTGGCGACGACCTCCGTTTGATCGCAGAAGAGCGCTATCCCGCGATGCTTTCGGTCAAGGCGAAGAACTACGTGCTCAAGCGGGAGTCGGGCGAGCTCGTGATCCGGGGATCAGCGCTGCGTTCCAGCCGCGACGAGCCCTTCGGCCGGGCGCTCGTCGCTTCGATCGCCAAACTGCTCATCGAGGACCGGGCGAGCGAGATCGCCGACCTCGTGCGCGAGACGGTCGAAGCGATCCTGGACCGAAGATTGCCGCCCGAGGAATTCGCGCGTCGCGAGTCCATCACGTCGAAGACGTTCGGTGCGCCCGCCAATCGCAGGCTTGCGCGGGCACTCACCGAGCGCGGGCTCACGGTCGGCGACAAGGCGCGCATCTATCAGCGCGTCGGCGGCGAGCTCGCCTTGCTCGACCAATACGCCCACGATGAGGACCGCGACTATCTCGTGCGGCGGGTGGCGGATTTCGTCGGACGCTTCGGGGATCTCGTGCCCGCCCAGGCGCGTGCCGCCGCCGCTGAAGACCGCGACCAGCTGTCTTTTCTCGAACCTCTCTAGATAGGAAGCATGATGCGTCAAGATGTCCGGACCCACGCTCACGATCTCAACGGCGCCCTCGGGGTGATTTTGGCATCTGCCGACCTGCACGTTCATCGCAACGGCGAGAGCGAGGACAACCGCGCCGCATTTTCGCTCATCATGGAGGCTGCGCGCAAGGCGTCCGGCTTGGTCGAAAAGCTCGCCGGCGCGGCCACCGCCGACGAGGCGGGAATGGATTCCGCTTACGAGCGCGATCTCGACTACCTGGATCGGATCGCAGGGTCGCCCGACCCAGTGCTGGCCGATCTCGAACGCTCCGGACGCTTGGAAGAGATCCCGATCGTCGACCGGGAGACGGGGCGCCTGCTCGAGGTTCTTGTGGCGGCGAAGAGCGCCCAGCGCGTCTTGGAGCTCGGTACGGCCTACGGCTATTCAACCGTTTGGATGGCCAAAGCGCTGGCGCCCGGCGCTCGGATCGTGACCATCGACCCGGACCGCGAGCGCACGCAGATCGCCCACGGTTTTTTCCAACGCGCGGGCGTGGCGGACCGCATCGAGATCCGCAACGCTCCTGCGCTCGACGTGCTCGCGGAGCTTCCTGAAAAAAGTTTCGACGTCATCTTCATCGACGCGCTGAAAGAAGAGTATTCGGGCTACCTGCGCCTGGCGGTGCCCTTGCTCAAGATGGCTGGAATGGTGCTCGTCGACAACCTGCTGTGGGGCCATCGGGCGTCGATGCAGCCGAGCGGCTCGGATGCCGATTCCGTCAAAGCGATTCGCACGTTCAACGAAGAATTCTTAGGGCATTCCCAACTGCTCGCCACGATCATACCCGTGGGTGACGGCGTCGGCGTCGCGACCAGAATCCGCTAGGAGGCCAAGAAATGTCGCGTGTTGCCCTGCTCATGACCTGTGTGGCTGCTGCCTGCCTCGGCGTCGCCTATCTCGCCTCCGGTGCCGAGGGCCCGACGCTTGCGCCGCGGGCGCCCATCCTCATCCCCAGAGCGCCCGGGTACTTCGATTACATGCAGGTGGACGATCAATACCGGCGCTTGCTCGTGGCCCACACCGCAAGCCGGACGCTGGACGTGATCGATCTGACGAATGATTCGCTCGCGCGCCAGGTCCTCGTAGGCGAGGCCCACGGCATCGCCATCGACATCAAAGACGGGCGCTATTTCGTGGGCAGCGGCAGGCCTTCGCTCGTCGTCGACGTCCAGCGCAAATTCATGGTCAAGCAAAACGACGTGCCGATGCCGGGCCCGATCGACGCGGTCGCCTTCGATACGAAGAACGGGGCCGTCTATGCAGACCGATCCGACACGGGCCAGATCGTCGTCATCGATGCGAAGACGCACAGGATGCTTGCCAATATCCAAGTCGGCGACCGTCTGGAGTACATCCTCTACGATCCCGTCTCCGATCGCATCTATCAGAACGTCACGGCAAGCAACCAAGTCGCCGTCATCGATCCGGCAAAAAACACGGTGGTGGCGACCTGGCCCGCGGCGCCGGCGCAGGCGTTGCGCGGACTTGCCGTGGACGGTCCCACGCACCGGCTCTTCGTGGCAGGCGCCAACGGCAAGCTCGATGCGATCGACACCACGACGGGCGCAATCTTCGCGACCGCCGACATCGCGCCGGGCGTGGATCAGATCGCCTTCGACCCGGTCTTGAAACGGGTCTATTGCGCGAGCGGCACGGGTTTGCTGTCGGTCGTCGCGGAGACCGACTCCGGCATCACGCCGCTCGGCGACATCACGGTGCCTCGTCACGCGCACACGCTCGCGATCGATCCGCACACCCACAACGTCTGGATCTCGTACGGCTCGGAGGACAACGACTACGTGATGAAACTCGTGCAGGTCATCCCCTCGCCGTCTCCCAGTCCGGCGATCATCCCGTCGCCTTCGCCCTCGGCTTCCTGACGAGATAGTACGACAGCCTTAGCCTTCCGGTGCGAGAGGCGCCGCGTTCGTCGCCCGCCGTTCGGCCTGCGCGGAGCGAAGCATGGTGATGGCCGCGTATAAGACGACGGCGACGACCAGCCAGCGCACGTCCGCGATGGGGAGGGACTTGACGATGAAGGCTGCGATCGCCACGCCGGGCAGACCGCCGATGGTGAGCCCGAGCGCGGCCTTGAGCGAGTACGAGTCATAACGGATGAAACGCACGCTTGCGAAGGGCATGAGAAACGCGCACGAACCCATCATGATCGGGAACGCGGCTTTCGGATTCATGCCCAAGAGCGCGACGAGGATCATGGCCGGCGCGTACAATCCGAGCCCGATCGTCATGAGCGCGCCGAGGCAGAAGAGCGCGATGATGGCGAACCACAGCTTCGGACCCGCAAGCCCGAGCGCGTCGCCTCCACCGGGAAGCACGTGAAGATTCGTCATGAGGAACAAAGTTGCGGCCACGATGAGCGTGAGACCCATCCCGATCTGGACGTTGCGGCGCGGCCAGCGCGCCACCACACCCGAGCCGAGCCACGCGCCCGCGATGGCTGCGATGATGAGCGAGACGAGCGTCAACGGAGCGACGTCCACGATCGCGATGAAGGCGAAAGCCTCGAGCACCGTCGGCAGGGTGTGGCCCACATTGAGCGTCCCCGGGATCTGCTCGTCGGGCACGAGACGGAAGAACTTGAACAACGAGGTGGTCGGCGCGAACGACCCGATGCCGAGCGTGTCGAAGAAATTTGTGACGAAACCGATGCCGACCTCGAGCGCTCCGGGAAGCGAGATCCCGCGCTTGCGCATGGCCGGAGCCCAGGCCGCGATGAGGATGACCGCGGAAATGGCAAGACCCACGAACAGTATGGTCCGGATGCTCATGCAGCCTCACGTTCACACGCCGGCGGCAGCTGACCTTTGTCGGAGGACGCTCGAGCATCGAGCGCCGCGCGAGCGGTATTTGCACGGCGACGTGGCGAAAATAACCTGACGATGCAAACGACGATCTCGCCGGACGTGACGATCCGCGAAACGGTCGACCAGCACCCGGGAGCTGAGCGGGTGTTCGCCGCGCACGGTCTACCATGCGCCGGCTGTCACGTGTCGACGCACGAGACGATAAGACAAGGTGCCGGAGCGCATCGTTTGGATCTCGACGCATTGCTCGCCGATCTCAACCGTTTCGTCGCCGACGGCACCGTGCCGCCGCCGCGCGAGCGGCCGGCCGCGCACCCGCCCGGTCCGCAGAAACGCGAGCTCAAAGCCGGCATCAAGCATGTCGTCGCAATCATGTCCGGCAAAGGCGGCGTGGGCAAGTCTCTCGTGACGGGGCTGCTCGCCGTCGCGCTCCAGCGGCAAGGCTTGCGGGTCGGCATCCTCGATGCCGACATCACGGGTCCGAGCATGGCGCGGCTGTTCGGCGTGAGCGCCCGGCCGTACCAGGGAGCAGACGGCAAACCGCATCCGCCCGCATCGAAGAGCGGCATCGCGATCATGTCCATGAATCTGCTCACCGACAAGGAGACCGATGCGGTGATCTGGCGCGGGCCCATGGTCTCGCGCGCGATCCAGCAGTTCTACGCAGATCTCGAATGGGGCGAACTGGACTATCTCTTGATCGACCTGCCGCCAGGGACGTCGGACGCGCCGCTCACCGTCTTGCAAGCGCTGCCGGTGTCAGGAGTCGTGCTCGTCTCCACGCCGCAGGGACTTGCGACGATGATCGTGAGCAAGGCGATCAAGCTCGTCCAACAGCTGCATGCGCCCATCCTCGGCATCGTCGAGAACATGTCGTACTACCGGGACCCGGAAAGCGGAAGACGCTTCGATCTGTTCGGCCCTTCCAAAGGCGTCAGTCTCGTCGTCGAAAGCGGGGCGCCGTTGCTCGCCGAGCTCCCCATCGACTCGTCGCTCACCGCGCTTTGCGACGAGGGCCGAATCGAAGAATACCACTCAGCCGATTACGACGCTCTCGCCGCCAACTTCCAAAACGTGTCCGCCAAGATCTAAAAACCTCTCTACATGACGATCGCGACCGTGCGCACGCCGTTCGAGAGGTAATGATAGTAGCACCCGATGACGGTCATGCCGGGAGTGCCGCTGCTGTAGACAAGCGAGAGCTGTCCGGGATTGATGCGGCCGGTGCTAAACCCCGCGGCGTTGATCGCCGTTCCTGCCGCAGAAGCGTTTTGCGCGGCCGACGGCGGCCCCGCGCTCGGAAAAGACCCGCTCCACGCGCCCAAGCCCGATGCGGTGTGCGGATTGCCGCCTGCCGCTTCGACGTTGTAGAATTGCACCGGCTGGTTCGCGGTCAGATTGATCACGTTCGAACCTGACGCAAAGGCGGCAGGTGAATTGCCGAGGTTGTAACCGAGCACCTCTCCGAACGTGGGAACGGTTGTCGCGCTTTCACCCGTGAGAAGCATGGCGACCGCCTGAGCCGCGCCATCGGCTGTAGGGCCCGGCGCAGGATTGCCGGAGCACGAACCGCTCCCTCCGAGCCCGCCGCCACCGCCGCCTCCATAGCCGAGGCACCCCGCGAGCCCGCCGCCTCCTCCATAGCCGCCGCATGCGGCGACGATCGTTGCGGCTAGGACCGACAAGGCGAGCGCCGCATGCCGAGTCTGTCGAATATGAAAATTCATCGCACCCGAAATCCTTCTTGCCCCGAGCAGCACGCTGCGCCCGTGCGGGCGAGGCGACAGGGCGCAGCGCCCCACCCGCTAGGCCAACGATACAACCGAGCGATGAAACGGTGCTGAACGCAGGACTGAAACGAACCTGAAAATCTGAGCGGAAGAACCTACGGGCAGAGAACGGTGATGACGGTCCTCATCTGCGGATTGCCCGGGAAGATGGGCTTATAGTCGAACGCATCGCCGAAGTAGTACGAACCCGCCACGTTGCCGGTGGAATACACGAGCGAGAACCAGCCGCCGGACAAGAACGCGCTCTCGGATCCGGATGAGAACGCCGGATAGGAGATGGCCGTGAGCAACGGGCTTGCAACGGTGCCATTGGGGTTGTTGAAGGTCGCCGGCCAGTTCATGCCATTGGCGGCTCCCAACAGCGATGCCGTATGCGCTGAAGTATGGTCGAGATTGTAGAACTCGATGTTCTGGTTGCAGTGCACGGTGACGAGTTGCGAGCTGATGGTGGGGATGGGCGACGGCGAGGGCGATTGCACCGGTGCTGCCGCAAGCTGCGCGTAGCCTTGGATCTCGCCGTACACGGGATCCGTGGTGGGTGCGACGCTCGGATAATCCATCGCCACGAAGTAATTGGCGGTCGGCGTGGGGGACGGCGACGCGGTCGGAGATCCGGAGGGCGCGACCGTGGGCGACGGTGAGGACGTGGGCGAGGAGGAAGACGTGCTCTTGCATCCACCGGTGGCCACCGCCACGCAGACCACGGCAAGCGCTGCCAGGCCTAAGCCCTTGAGACGGGGCGTCCATGCCGATCGAAAGCTGTTCACGCGATGCTCCGTCTTGTCCAACTATCCGCCGGCCACGAGCCGGCGCGCTTTGTCGCTCATCATCTGATACGTCATCTCTCCATCCACTGCATCCTTGACGACGCCGTTCCGATCGATAAAAAACGAACTCGGTAGGCCGACCAGATGGAGCATGGTCCCCATGCGTTGATCGCGGTCGAGATAGATGGGAAAGTCGACGCCGAACTGCTTCGTGTAGGCGTTCACCACCTGCGCATCTTCCCCCTGATCGATGGCGATGACGCCGAGCGCCGGACGCATCCGGTGCGAGAGCAACGTCAGCGCGGGCATCTCCCGGCGACACGGTCCGCACCACGTCGCCCAGATGTTGACGAGCATCGGACGGCCGCTCAGCGACACGGTATTGAGCGCGGGACCACCGCGCAGGCCGGGCAGCGTCACGCCTGGCAGCCGAGCGCCGACCATCTCCAGCGGTCCTCGGTCGGAACGGTTCGCATTGGGATAAAAGGCGGCGACGAGGACGACAACGGCGACCACCGCAAGGCCGCCGAGAAACCAACGAGACACGTTCGCTTGTTTGCGACGCGGCGCAAAGCGCCCTTCAATTCAGGCGTTTGCGGGGACGAGGCGACAAAAGTCGCGACATCGGGGCCACGTTCACATGAGCGTGCGCGTCAGACCGCCGTCGACGCAGAGCGTTTGTCCGGTGATGTAACCGGCAGGCTTCCCCGCCAAAAAGACGACCGCCGGTGAAAAATCCTCGGGTTCACCCAAACGCCCCATCGGGATCTGCCCGGCGGCTTTGTGGAGCGCTTCTTCGGATCCGTAGAGCGACAACAACCGGTTCGTGCGAATGCGCCCCGGACAGACGTTGTTCACGGTGATGCCGAGCGGCGCGAGCTCTCGCGCCAGCGATCGCGCTAAACCGATGACGCCCGGACGAAGGCTGTTGCTGAGCAAGAGGTGATCGATCGGCTCTTTGACCGACGTCGAGGAGAGGTTGACGATGCGTCCGCGGCCGCTCGCTTTGAGATGCGGCAAGGCGGCACGTATGAGGCGCACGACCGACATGAGCGTGAGGGCGAAGGCTCGTTCCCACGCCGCGTCGTCGAAGTCAGCGAAGGTGCCGCCAGGCGGCCCGCCCGCATTGGTCACGAGGACATCCAGCCGGCCGAAATGCGCGACGCTGCGCTCGACGAGCGATGCGGGACCTTCCGCCGTCGCAAGGTCGCAAGCAAAAGCGACGGTCGGCGCGTCCGTCCGCTTGGCGATGTCGTCCGCCGTCGCTTGCGCCCGCTCGAGGTCGCGTCCGGAGACGACGACGCGCGCGCCCTCTGCCGCCAGACCAAGCGCGCAGGCACGGCCGAGCCCGCTGCTCGATGCCGCGACGATTGCAACGCGATCGCGAAGATCAAGATCCACGCAGTTTGCCTCGTGGCGGCGAGATTCGCGCGAGGGCACGACTCTCTCCCGCACCGAATACGTCCGTCCACCCATGGACGCACAGCAGCCCGCGTCGATCGACGACATCAGCCGGATCTTGGCAGAGCATCGCTACGTGGCGGACCGCTCGCTTGCCGTCTCGATCTTCTTGAGCCTGCAACTGCACAAACCGCTCTTCCTCGAAGGCGAAGCAGGCGTGGGCAAGACCGAGGTGGCCAAGGTGCTGGCGTCAGGCTTGCGGCGGCGGCTCATCCGGTTGCAATGCTACGAGGGTCTCGACGTCAACCATGCCGTGTACGAGTGGGACTACGCGCGCCAGATCCTGCACATCCGTTTGGCCGAAGCGCGCGGCGCTCTCGCTTCCGATGCGACGGAACGCGAGATCTTCGGCCCCGAATTCCTCATTAAGCGCCCATTGCTTCAAGCGATCGATGATTCGGAACACGGGCCGTGCGTCTTGCTGATCGATGAGATCGACCGAGCCGACGAAGAATTCGAAGCATATCTGCTCGAGCTGCTCTCCGACTATGCGATCACGGTCCCCGAGATCGGCACCTTCACCGCGCAGCACCCGCCGGCCGTGATCTTGACGAGCAATCGCACGCGCGAGGTCCACGACGCCCTCAAGCGCCGCTGCCTCTACCATTGGATCGACTATCCGGATTTGGCGCGCGAAGCGCAGATCACCGAAGCGCGGGTGCCGGGCATCTCGCGCACGCTCGCACGCGAGGCTGCCGCCTTCGTCGCTTCGCTGCGCAGCGACGCATTTTACAAGCAACCCGGCATCGCGGAGACGATCGACTGGGCCGCCGCGCTCGTCGCCCTCGGCCGGGAGACGCTCGACGAAGCGACCGTGGCGACGACCATCGGCGCGCTGCTCAAGTATCAGGAAGACACCAAGCGCGTGCGCCATGACTTGGCAGCCCGGGTGACGGAAGCGCGCAAAGCGGCGATAGCCTGATGGCATCCGCCATCGGGCTCAATTGCATCATCTTCGGCAGGGTGTTGCGCGGCCTGGGACTAGGGGCGCAACCGGATCGCGTGCTGCTCTTCGAGCGAGCTCTCGAGCGCATCGGCTTCGCGTCGCGCGAGGATGTGAAAGAGGCGGGTCGCTGCGCGTTTGTGCGCTCTCCCGACGAACGCAGGCGTTTCGACTATGCTTTCGATGCCTTTTGGTCGGCGGCTGCGCCCGGCCTTTCGCAAACGCAATCGAACGATGAATCGGGGGAGTCCAGTGCGCGCGACCACGGCGACAAAACCCACGCCGGGGAGCCGGCGCAAGGCGCTGTTGCGGCGCCGGCGACAGCGAACCGCGCCGCGCCGGAATCGCACGCTCAGCTGCCCCAGGGCGCCCGGCTCATCCACGACGGCGATCGCAGCTTCACCTACAGCTTTGCGGAGGCGCTCGCGCGCAAAGAATTCTCGCAGCTCGACGCTGACGAGATCGAGCTCGCGCACGAGCTCGCCCGGCGGCCGCGGCTGGAGCTTGGCATGCGCCGCTCGCGGCGCACGATGCCCGGTCGCGGGGGCGCCTTCGATCCGCGCCGCACCTTGCGCGCGAGCCTGCGGCAGTACGGAGAGCCACTACCGTTGCGCACGCGCGAGGCGCGTCTCCGCCATCGCGATGTGGTCTTGCTGTGCGACATCTCGGGCTCCATGGACCGCTACTCCCGGCTGCTCCTGCAGTTCGTGCACGTCATGCGCCACGCCATCGGCAGCGTCGAAGCATTCGTGTTCGGCACGCGTCTGACGCGTATCACTCGCGCGCTGCGCCAGCCGAACTTCAACGAGGCACAGCGTTCGGTCGCCGCGAGCGTGGCGGATTGGGGAGGCGGCACGCGCATCGGCGAGTGTTTGCGCGAATTCAACGTCCGTTGGGCGCGGCGCGTCCTGGCTCGCGGCGCGATCGTCATCATCATCAGCGACGGCTGGGATCGCGGCGACATCGGCCTGCTGGCCCGAGAGATGCGCCGCCTGCAGCGCTCCTCGTATCGCCTGATCTGGCTAAACCCGCTGTTGGGGGCCAAAGGTTATCGGCCGCAGACGCTCGGCATGCAGGCCGCGTTGCCCTTCATCGACGACCTCCTGCCCGCGCACAATTTGAAAAGCCTCGTGCAGCTCGTCGTCGCATTGCGTGCCGTCGACCGCCGCCGGCCGGTACGCGGACAGGTGCCGGAAGCGGGATGATGCGCGCACGGCGAAGAGCCCTCCATGGACGAATTCTCTGACACGATCCGCCGCTGGCGCGACGACGGCTCCAAAGTGGCGCTGGCGACGGTCATCAAAGTAGATGGGTCGGCGCCGCGCGACGAGGGCGCAAAAATGGCCATCGCCCAGGATGGGCGGATCGCAGGCTCGGTGAGCGGCGGTTGCGTGGAGTCGGCCGTCGCCGAAGCCGCGCTGGAGGTGCTCGCAACGGGCACGCCGGCGATCGCTCGCTACGGCATCAACAAGACGATGATGTGGGATGTCGGCCTTTCGTGTGGTGGGGAGATCGAGGTGTTCATCGAGCCGCTCCCCGATGCGCTGCCGTCCACGGCGCGCCAGGCCTCGGCCATCTGCACGATCGTGCGCGGCCCCGGGGGCGTGGGGCGCAAGCTTTTCGTCGACGAGGGCGGGCGGACGCAAGGGTCGCTAGGCGACCCGGCACTGGAACGGCGGGCCAAAGAAGCGGCGCTCGGTCTCATGGAGGCTGGGCACGCACGCACCGTGTCGCTGGACCAATACGAAGTCTTCGTGGACGTCAATCTCCCGCATCCGCGCCTGCTCATCATCGGGGCGGTTCACATCGCCGCCGCCCTGTGCAAGATGGCCGCGCTCGCCGGCTTCTCGGTCACGGTGATCGACCCGCGCCCGAGCTTGTGCAATCGCGAGCGCTTTCCCGATGCGGCCCAGTTGATCGTCGAGTGGCCCGACGATGCGCTCTCGAACATGGCGCTCGACGACCGCACCTACGTCGCGGTGTTGACGCACGATGAGAAGTTCGACGATCCGACATTGTTGCGCGTGCTGCCGGCGAACGTCCGCTACATCGGCGCGATCGGATCGAAAAAAACGCAGGCATCGCGGCGCAAGCGTCTTGCAGACGCAGGCATCGCGCCGGATGCGATCGCGCGCTTGCGCGGACCTATCGGTCTCGACATCGGTGCGCAGTCACCAGAAGAGATCGCAGTCGCGATACTCGCAGAAATGCTCGCGGCGAAATATCATCGCTCCGGTTCGCCGCTCATCGCGCGCGTCGAAGAGCACATTCACGCCTGAAGGAATATTCGCGCGCGATGCGCAACTACACGCGACATGCTCATATCGTGAGCGAGTCACCCCATTTACTCCGCAGAATGGAGGTGGTAAATAATGGCAAAGAAGAAGAAGGCAGCGAAGAAGACCAAGAAAAAGAAATAACGCCAAATCACTTCTAGCCGATCAGAAGAAGAAA
>JAJPHJ010000051.1 GCA_021325335.1 Pseudomonadota bacterium
CCGCGATCGTGCTGTACGCGTGGCCGATGTGCGGCGTGCTGTTCGTGTAATAGAGCGGCGTCGTCAGATAGAACGTGTCTTTTGCCATGCCGAGTGTCGTTTTATGAAGAGCGTCAAAGGAAGCCTGCTATGGCCGTCGCTTGTGCGCGAGCGCCAAGCGATACAGTTCGTTGCGCGGCGCGCCGCTTGCGAGGCGCACGGCTTCGGCTGCATCCTTCGCGCTCAGCCCGGCGGCGCGCAGAAAGGCGATCGACGCCGCGAGATCGCCGCTCGCCGCCGGCGACGCCGTGCGCGCGCCTTCGAGCACGATCGTGAACTCGCCGCGGGGCGCGCTCCCGACGCGTTGCACGAGCTCGCTGGCAGTCCCGACGAACTGCTCTTCGAACTTCTTCGTATATTCGCGCACGATGAAGAGCCGCCGCTCCGGGAGCGCGGCCTGCACCGCGCGCAGCAGCTGCGCGATGCGGGTGGGCGCCTCGAACCAGACCACGGCCGACCGCTCTGCGCGCAATCCCTCCAGATAGGCACGGCGCTCGCCCGGCTTGCGTGGGGGAAATCCGTCGAAGCGGAACGAGCTCACGTCGAATCCGGACAGCACGGCCGCAGCAGGCACGGCGCTTGGACCGGGCAGCACCTCCACGATCGCGCCGAGCGCGCGCGCTTCCCGGACGAGCTCAACGCCCGGATCCGAAATCCCCGGCATGCCCGCGTCGCTCACGACCGCGACGACCTGCCCTTGGCGCAATCGCTCGGCGACCTCGCGCGCCCTGCGGGCAGCATTGCCCGCATGAAACGAAAGCAGCGGCGTCGTGATGTCGTTGCGCGCGAGCAGCGTGCGCGTGACGCGCGTGTCCTCGGCGATGATCACCTGCGCTTCACGCAGCTCGCGCAAGCAACGCAAGGTGATGTCTTCGAGATTGCCGAGCGGCGTCGGACAAACGACGAGCCTGCCGCTTTGAGCCGGACGTGCCCCAGCGGGATCGGCCGGATTCACGACGGCCGCGGTTCTCGAGCCGCGTCCGCGAACTCATCAAGATGCGCCTCCAATGGAGCGCGCGTGAGCAGGCTGACACAGACGCAGACCGCGGTGTTGATGGCAAGCGCCACGAGGCCGTTGTTGAGACCAGCCACGGTCGGCATCCCCTTCGCCGCGAGGAAAGCGAGAGCAATCAGACCGGCGACGATCCCGGCGCCCACGCCGGCGCCGGTCGTGCGCCGCCAGCCGAACGCGAGCACCGTTCCCGGAAGGAACTGAGCAATGCCATTGTAGCCGATCAGCAAGAGATCGACGAGCGTCTTTTGTTCCTCGGCCCAAAACCACAGGGCGAGCACGGCGACGACGAGCACCATGACGCGGGTCGCCAAGGTGCGCGAGCGGTCGCTCGTCGCCAGGTGCATCCAATCGCCCAACACGTTCTTCACGATGATGCTCGACGCCCCAAGAAGTTGCCCGGAAGCAGGCACGAGTGCGGCCAAGCACCCCGCTGCCGCGACGCTGCCCAACACCCATGCCGGAAAGTGCTGCTGCACGACGAGCATGAACGCCCGATCCGTGTCTTGTCCGTGCAAACCCGGAGCGACGAGCAGCGCGGTGAATCCGGCGAAGATGACGAGCAGGAGCATGACGTTGTACAGCGGCATGAGCACCGCGTTGCGCCGCAGCGTCTGCGCATTTTTCGCCGCGTACGCGCCTGCCATCGACTGCGGCCACATGAAGAAACCTCCCGCAGTGAGCAAGACGGTGGAGACGAACCAGCGGGTTCCATACTGATCCCCGCCGCCGACGAGGCTCATCCAATGAGGATGGACCGCGAGCACCCGCGAGACCACCTCGGCCGGCGAGCGGAAGAAATGCAGCGGTAAGATGACGCCTGCAAAGATGACGGCGGCGAGAACGAGCACGTCCTTGGCGACGCTCGCCCACGCAAGTCCGCGCATGCCTGCCGCATAGACGAACGCGGCCGTGAGCATGAACGCAAGTGCGACGGCCCAAAAGGTGCTCACGCTGCCGTAGCCCGCGATGCCGAGCAAGATCTGTAGGCCGGTGAGCTGCAGCGTCACGTACGGGATCAGGAAGACGAAACCCGCGAGCGCGACGATGATGCCGAGGGTGCGGCTTTGATAGCGATTCGCGAAAAAGTCGGGGCCGGTGAGCAGGCCGTAATGTTTGCCCACTCGCCACAGCGGCGGGAGCAGGTAGTACGAGATGATGTAGGCGAGCGGGCCATAGCACAAGATGTAAAAGACGGGCGCGCCCTTGCCGTATGCCCAGCCCGCGGCTCCCAGGAAGGTGAAGGTCGTGTAGATCTCGCCCGCCATGAGCAGCCACAAGAACAGCACCCCAAACGACCGGCCTCCGAGCATGTATTGCTCCGGATCCATGACGATCCCGCGCCCGGCGAGCGATCCCAGGATGATCACTGCGCAGACGACCAACGCGACGATCGAAAGCGCGACGGCGGCCTCGCTCACCCTTTCTGGTCCAATCGATACGACACGAAAAGAAAAGCGGGCGTGAGCAGCATCCACACCACGATCCACGCGAGCAAGAACGGCAATCCGAACAGCCGCGGTTCAACCCGGTTGACGAACGGGATCGCAAGCGAGAGCGCCACGAACGGGATCAGCGCGAACACCCCGGTCCACAACCGTTGCGGTCGCACGTTCATGCGCGGCGCGAGCCGGCCGCCGCGTGATACTCGCGCCGGATCTGCTCGAGATCGACGCTGGGCGCGGGCAGCTTGATCGCCATATCACGAAGAGCTTCGATCAAGATGTGCGCGATGTTCAGGTGAGCCGACCACTTGCGGTTCGCGGGGATGATGAACCAGGGCGCGTGATGGGTGCTCGTCTCTTCGATCGCCTCCTCGAACGCGTCGGTGTAATCGCCCCAAAGCTCGCGCTCGGTGTAATCGGCCTCGCTGATCTTCCAGTTGTGTTCCGGGTCGTCCAGCCTCTCCGCGAAGCGCTTCAGCTGCTCTTCCTTGGAGATGTGCAAGAAGAACTTGAGTATGGTCGTGCCGTTGTCGCGATGCAACAGGTGCTCGAACTCGGCGATCTCGCGGTAGCGTGCTTTCCACACCTTCTTCGGGACGAGCCGGTGCACGCGGGCGACGAGCACATCCTCATAGTGCGAGCGGTTGAAGACGGCCACCATGCCGCGTGCTGGGGCGTGCGGATGCACGCGCCAAAGGAAGTCATGCTCCGACTCTTGGGGCGTCGGCTGCTTGAAACCCGTGACCATGCAACCCGCGGGATTCATGCCGGTCATGACGTGCCGGACGACGCTGTCCTTGCCGGCCGCATCGCGGCCTTGGAGCACGACGAGCAAGGAGTGCTTTCGTTCCGCCCACATCCGCGATTGCAGGGTGTCGATGTGCTTGCGCGCGTCCTGCAGCTCGGCGAGCGCTTTGCGATGTGACTTCTGGGGACCCGCCGCGTCCGGGTCTATCTCTTTGAGTCTCACCTTCTTGCCGGGGGGTGCGATGAATCGCCGCATTGCCGTACGCGCCATGGATTCTAGACTTGGGCGGGCGGCGGAGCTCTCCATTTCCGTACCGCCGCGGCGTTTCTCCGTACACGGAGCCTACGATCTTCCGTGTTGCCACGGATTCGGCTCGCGAGCCCGTCCGCTACCATAGTGCTTGGAAGCGGTCGCAGTTCGCCGGCCCTCCAAACGCCAGAAGGAGCCGATATCATGGAAGCCAGAGCACGAGCCGACAAGCCCCAAATCGAAGATGAGAACGACACCGACAATCGCAGCCGCCTCGTCCGCGCGCCCAAGTTCGTCGACACGTCGATCTTCGGAGGCTGGGGGATCAAGCTCTAAGCGGGAGACACCCATGAACACCCACAAAGACCTCGCGGCCATCCGTGCTGCGAGGTCTTCCTTATCTATCCGTTAGAGCTGAGGTTCGCGACGCGCACGTTGCGCGGTGCGTGCAGCATCATCCGCGACTCGTGCCAGACGATTCTGACGTCTGCAGGTTTGATCACCCAGACATCCCGCGGCGACACGCCGGTCACGCGGCAGAACCAAATCGTGTTCATGCTCGCTCCGGCGACGTAGGTCAAGGTCGACGCGAGCGCTGCCCCTGCCATGCCCAGCCGCGGAACGAGCACAAGGCAGGCGAGCGCTTGCAACCCGATCATCGCGACGTTGATCACCGTGACGACCTGCGGCTTTCCGAGTTGGACGATGAAGAACGCGGCGAAGGTGCCGGCGGTGGCAAACGCCACGATACCCGGCAGCAGAATGCGCAGCGGCAGTGCCCCGCTCAAGAAGCGCGCGCCGTAAATCGCGTGGATGGCCCACGGTCCGAGCGTGAACGCGACGATGGATGCGAGGGCGGCGATCGCGGTGCACACGCGGATCACCTTGGCCGTGATCTCGCCCGAAGCGACCAGGTCGCGTACGCCGATGTCGCGCGTCGCCGCCGCCGTGATCGGGCGCGTCAACATGAAGAGCAGCTCGCCGAAGCTGACCGCAAGCGAATAGACCCCGAACGAGGCGATCCCCAGCAAGGCGATGAGGATGATCGAATCGATCCGATAGTTGAGCGTGCCCAAGAGCAGATTGATGCCCGAAGGCGTTCCGAACTTGACGAGTCCCCGCACGGTTGCTCCGACGTCGCTTCGTCGTGAAGGGCGGCCGAGACGCAGCGCATGGAAGACCACCACGAACGCGGCTGCGTACAGACTGCCGAGCCAACCGAAGAGCGCGCCGGAGGCGCCCAGATGCAGCACGATCGTTGCGACGGTCACCGCTCCTAAGGTCGCGACCGCGATCCCGACCGATTGCACGTTGAGATTGCGCATGCGGCCCAAACCGATGTACAAGCTTCCCTGCCATGCGAGCACGACCGAGGGCGGTATGGCGGCGAGAAAGATCCACACCGGCAGGCTGAAACCGCGCAACGCGCCCCAGACGATGGTGCCGGCCACCCCGAACGCGCACAGCCAAACCAACAGACGACCGGCCGCCGGCAGCAAATCGTCGAGGCTGCGGCCCTGCCTCGTGAGCGCGTAGATGAACGCGGTCGCGATCCCCGCCGGCGCGAACATCACGATTGAAATCGCCATGAGCGTGCCGCTGTAGACACCTTTGCCCGCAGGCCCGAGGAATTTCGCGACCACGATCCCCGTCAAGACGGACAAGAGCATCGCGACGAGGCGGGCAACGAACGTTCGCAGGCTGTTCTGCGCGATCGTCGGGTTCTCGGAGTGTGCGATCTTCATCGAGATGCCGCAACCGCGACCGCGCTCGTGACGATCCGGCCGACGAGACGGTAGGCGAAGCGCGCGGATGCGGTCACCGGGTTGTCGTCTGTATCCCGGTCCGGCAGCGCGAGCCGCGTCGCCGCTCCGAAGAGCTTGCCCCCGTTCCCGTACCACGCGTCGGCGAATTGGGAGCGCTCGCGCACGTAGGGCGCGAGGTCTTCACGGCGCCGCATCCACATGAGGTACCTCGCGACCGCCGGCGAGAGATCGTAGCCGACGCCTGCAATGTTTGCCGCGACCGCAAGGGTCGCGCGCAACGGGATCGGCTGCCAGCGCTCGCCGGCGAACGCCTCGTTGAGCCGGCCTAGCATGGCCGGATCGCTTGCGAGGATACGCGCCAGCACGATCGCGTCATGCAGCCGCTTGACTCCCGCGCCATGGATCGTCAGGTGGAGTGCCGTCCCCAACGGGTTGAATGCAAGCGCGCGCACGCCGCCGCGCTCGAGAGGTTCGCAATAGCGCTCGAACGCCTTCCAATCGGTGGCGGTCGAGAGCATGGCCTGCGGCGCGAGCTGGAGGTGCAGTTCGACCGGAAGACCCGCGTCCGGCGGCTCGAGCGGCACGAGATGATGGTGTCGCAGCCAATACCGTTGCGCGTTCCCCACGGCTCTGGGGCGGTATCCTTCGCGCTGCAACGCCTCGACCGCGCGCGGGCCGTCTCCCTCCGGCACGAGGAGATCCAAGTCGTACATGGCGGTGTCTTCGGCTTCACGGTCGCCACGGAAGAGCCGCGCCGCACCCTTGAGCAACGCGAACGAAACCCCAGCTCGATCGAGAGTTCGGACCATCCGGAAAATCTGGCCGCGCGTCGCGTATGACTGCACGGCCGCCTTCGCCGCGTACTCGCGCAGCGCGGTGATGATGGCACGAGCCGGCTCGCTACGCATCTTCAAGTCCACAATGCTTCGGCGCAGGTAGCCCAGGCAACGGTGACGAGCGGCGCTGCGCAGTAGCACCCCCGTAGGGGTACGCCGCAGGATCGCGTCAAGCGCCGCTGTCCGCCCGCCCTCGACCGCCGTCGCCGCATCGAGCAGCGCGGCAAAGCCGCCGCGCTCGTCGCGCACCGGCTCCTTCACCGCGTCGCACCGAGCGCGACGAGCGGCACTTCTTTGACCTGATCGATGATGAGATCGGGCGGCCCTTCGAAGATGCGGCCGTTGAGAGACACCCAGGCATGACCGCGCAGCCGTTCCGCGCGTTCTTTTAACTCGATGCCGAAGTGGATGGTCACAGCGTCGCGACCGGCATCGAGAAAGCGGTAAAGCGTCAGCGCGCGTACGTAACAATTGTCGCGCGAGCGCATGAAGGGCAATCGTAAACACAACTGGCGCAACCGTTGAATCCGCTCCAGGCTGGCCGCGGGATTGGCCGCGCGCGGACGGCGCTGGGCGCGCAGGTCGAGCAAGAACGTCTTGAGGTGGCGGCGGTGCAGCATCCCGGGCGCGCGCCACATGAAGATGCCGATAGACGCGGCAAACCACGGATCCGACGGTTCGCGAAAAACGCGGCGCACGCGCTGCGCGAAACCACGCGGCGTCCATTTAGAAGCGAGGGTGTCCGTCACCATCTCGCCCATTCCCGGCCGTTCAGACGCGTGCGCAGATAACCCAGACGCTGAGCGAAGCGCTTCACGAAAAGCCCGCGCTCGTAAAGCTGGGCGTCGGTGCGCGGCGGCAAGAGCGCCTTCAGACTGAGCAACCCGATCTGACTCCAGGCCCGCAGCTCGTGCGCGGCGGTCCACTCGCATTCGTCGCGATGGTGGATCATGAACTGCGCGTATCCGATGCCGTACGAATACTGTTGCCGCCAAAACGCCTTCCATCCCTCGCGATGCCGGTGCAAAATCACAGCGCGCGGTTCGTAGACGAAGGGCTGCTCGTGCACGCGCAAGATGCGTTGGTGCAAGTCGCAGGCCTCGTAGGAAGAATAACGCTCGTCGAAGCCGCCGACCCGCGCGAGCGCCGCGCGACGATACATGAGGTTGCTCGAGGGAGCGAAGGGGAACTTCGGATGCTGGAGATAGCGGCCGGCGTCCAGCGCCCCGTCAAGGTCGCAAAAACGCGCGGCGGGGGACCGCGAACCCAAACCGATCGTCTTGCCGGCGGCGCCGACCGCGCGGGCGCGGTCCGCCGTCTCGACGAGCGCCCGCAGCCAGGAGCGCGACGGCACGCAATCGGCGTCGGTGAAGGCGATCCACTCTCCCTGCGCCTGTCGCCAGCCCGCGTTGCGGGCGGCGGCGGCTCCGCGGTTATGCTGGCGGATCAACTGGACGCCGAAAGGCAGAGCGACCTGCGCGGTTCGATCCTTCGAGCCGTCGTCGACGACGATGATCTCGTACTCCGGTGCTGCAAAATTTTGCCCGCGCAGCGCGGCCAGACACTCACCGAGCGTGGCCTCGGCGTTGAAGGCGGGCACGACGATGCTCGCGCGCGTCATCCCGGGCCGCCGCGAGCCGCACCGTAGTACGCCTCATAGAATCCCGAGGCGAAGTTGCGCGACCAGACATAGTGCAGCTGGGCAAATTCCGCATCTGCTTGCTTTGTCAGCGCCAGCGCCTGCCCGACGCGCAGCATGCCGGCCGCGGCGGCTCGGGCGGCGAGACGGCCCGTCGTCTTCGCAGTCTTGAGCGCGTCCCATTGGACCTCATCGCGGTAGCGCAGGTACATGCAGGCGACGCCCTGACCGTAGGACCGCGCCATGGCGGCGAGTTGCGCCGGCGTCGAGCGGACCCGGTGCAGCAGAACGGCGTCGCGCGCAAACGCGATCGGCGTTCCAAACCGTTTGAGTACCCGATGCGAGAAATCCACATCTTCCGCTGTCATGAGCTCCTCGGTCCAACCCCCGACGTCGAGCGCCGCGCTTCTGCGCACCGCCATGTTCAGCGAGGGTGCAAAAGGAAAGGGCAGGCGGCTGATGGCGCGTTCGGTGTCGTACACGCCCGCGCCGGCGATGTACCGCTCGACGGGCGTTTGCGGATAAAAACAGAGGGTCTGTCCTGCGGCAAGCACCGTGCTGGGCGACGAGAACGGCGCAAGGATGTTGCGCAACCACGTGCGCGTCGGCAGGGTGTCCGCGTCTAGATGGACGACGATCTCGTTGCGCGCGTCGTGTAGGCCGGTGTTGCGCGCAGCAGCTGGACCGCGCTTGGTTTCCGATAGCAGCCTGACGCCGGGAAAACCGCGTACCACGTCGGCCGTGCGATCTGTCGACGCGTTGTCCACGACGATGATCTCGAGCGCCGCGGGCGGCTGGACTTGTCCAAGCAGCGCGCGCAGCATGTCGCCGATCGTCGCATCGGCGTTGTATGCTGGGACGATGACACTTGCGGAGTTCACGCTGCGCCTCGCACGATCGCCTCGAGCTCGTCGAGCATGGCGGGATGCCGGTAGGCATCCGTGGCGATCTCGACGGCGATGCCGCAGAGCCGGCTCGCCGCGCCCGCGACCGTTGCGACGATCGGACGCGCCGTCGCCGGATCGCTCGGTATGACCGTCTGGCGCAGCAGCGTGGCAAGGGTGTCGCGACCTTCCATAGGGCGCGCGACCGGCCCGTGGGATGAGTCTCGGCGATGCAGCGCCACGAGGACGGAAGGACGCGCCCGCAGGCACGGCGCGTGCGACCAGATCGAGGATGCCGACACTTTGCGCTTCTCGGTCCACACGGAATAGCGCGGCAAGCGCTCGAGGTCACCCACTTCGGGAAACCAATCGCGCGTGCGTGGATGCAGGTTGAAGGTATGGAGCAGCGC
>JAJPHJ010000141.1 GCA_021325335.1 Pseudomonadota bacterium
GGCACTCGAAGGGCCGCTGGGGGGCGCGGAGACGGTGACCACAGGCATATCAGACCTCCCTTTGGCGCTTGAGCGCGCCGATCAGATCATCGGTGGTGAATCCAAAGGCGCGGCATTCGGCCAGGGCGCGCTTGGCGATGTCCGCCAAGCGATCCACTTTCTTGACGCGCGCTTGAGCGCCCAAGTCGGCCACGAAGGTTCCCTTGCCTCGCCGGCTCGACAGCGTTCCGTCCTTCTCGAGCTCGGCATACGCGCGGTTGACGGTGTTCGGGTTGATCGCGAGATCGGTGGCGACTTCTCGCACGGTCGGCAACTGGTCTCCGGGGCGAAGCGAACCGGTGGATATGGCGTGCAAGACCTGCTCCCTCAACTGCAAGTAGACGGGGATCCCGCTTGAGTCATTGACGTGAAATATCGCAGCCGTCTTTCCTGTCCTATTGTCCTAAGTATTTAATACAAGTATACGGTTCAGACCGGCCTTTGTCAAGCGGGTCTTGTCGCGTGCCGCCGGCCGCGGGAAGAAGCTCCATGTTTCTTCCAATCATCGTCGCCGCCGCAATCGCGGCGGTTCCAGAAGTTTGCCGGCAGCCAACGTCAACGGTGCCCGCGCGCGTGCGCGCAAGCGCACCATGGTACGCTGCGGCCCCTCCGGTGGATCGCCGGAGGCACGTTCGCGTGCGCGCGAGCGCCACGGCGGCGCGCTGCCTGCGCCTGCGCATCCTGCAGCGGCGAGAAGCATTGCTGCGGGACTTCATCATCCGCGCGAGCACCGAGCAGCCGCAGTTCTCGGATCCTCGTGCCTACCGGCTGGATCGCGGGATCACCGTCGGTCCGGTCGTGGTGACGCGGGATTTTGTCGGCAGTCCCATCATCAGAGCTCGCGTCACAAACCTGGGCGATGCAGACGCATCGTTCTTGCTCTCAGCGACGCTCCAATCCGCGGCAGGGACGCAAAGCGGCGCGAGCGCCGTCGTCTTCCTGCACGGCCGCGAGACGCGTACGGTGGAACTGCTGTGCCCGGATGACTTGTCGCCGCGATCGTTGACCTGGAGCACCATGCCGCTCTGACCGGCAGGCCAAACGCGCGGTCGGTCTAAATGACATCGTGCATGCTGCACGAGTTTTTCCCAGCATCCAAAAGCGATGGCCTCGAGCCTCTCACCGACCCTCGCGGTCCGTATCTGCGGGTTATTCCGCTCGGCGGTTGCGGGGAGATCGGCCGCAACACAACCGTCTACGAGACGCATGAAGACATCGTGGTCGTGGATGCGGGCGTGCAATTCCCGGAAGAAGAGATGCTCGGGGTCGATCTCGTCATCAACGACATCTCCTATCTCCTGGAACGGCGCGCCAAGGTCCGTGGCCTCGTCCTCACCCACGCCCACGAGGACCATATCGGCGGCGTGCCGTTCTTCTTGGCCCAACTCAACGTGCCGGTCTACGGCACGGACGTCACCTTGGCGTTACTGCGCGGCAAGCTTCGGGAGCATAAGCTGCTCGAGCGAGCGGATCTCCGGGTGGTCGACCCGGGCGAGCGCGTGCGCGTGGGCTCGATCGAGGTCGGATTCATCTCGGTCACCCACAGCGTGTCCGGTTCGTGTTGCGTCGCGTTACGGACGCCGCTCGGCACCGTGGTCCACACGGGCGACTTCAAATTCGATCAGACGCCCATCGACGGCCGGCCGACCGACATGGCGCTGCTCACCGAATACGGCCGCGAAGGCGTGCTGCTGCTGGCATCGGATTCGACCAATGCCGAGCTGCCTGGACACACCTTGTCCGAACGGGTCGTCGGCGATACCTTCAACGATCTCTTCGCGCAGTGCTCCGGGCGCATCATCATCACGATGTTCGCGTCGAACGTGCCGCGGCTGCAACAGACCGTCGACGCGGCCAGCCGCTACGGTCGTAAAGTCTGCTTCGTCGGCCGCAGCATGCAAAACGTCAGCTCGATCGCGCTCGAGCACGGCTATCTCGAGATCCCCCACGGGGTGCAGATCCGCGACCACGAACTCGAGAACTTTCGCGACGACCAACTCGTGATCTGTACGACCGGATCGCAGGGCGAACCGATGTCGGCGCTCGTCCGCATGGCCGCGAACGACTACAAACGCGTTAAGCTCAAACGCGGCGATACCGTCATCATTTCGGCAACGCCCATCCCCGGCAACGAGCGCAGCGTGGGGCGGACCATCAACAATCTCTTCAAGCTGGGCATCAACGTGATCTACGGGCAGCAGCGCTTGGCACACGTCTCCGGGCACGGCCGTCAAGAAGAGCTGCTGCTCATGCTCAACCTCACGCGCCCGAAATATTTTCTGCCCGTGCACGGGGAGTATCGCATGCTCGTGCAACACGCGCGGCTCGCCGAACGCGTGGGCATCCGACCCGAGAACATCTTCGTGTGCGAAAACGGCGAGGCGCTTGAGATCACGCCGGCCGGCGCGCGGGTCGGGGGGAAGATATCGGGCGCTCCCGTCTATGTGGATGGTTTGGGCGTTGGGGACGTCGGCAACGTCGTGTTGCGCGATCGCAGGCATCTGTCGGGCGACGGCATGATCGTCGTGACGGTGACGATCGACAGCGAAGACGGCAAGGTGCTCGCCGGTCCCGACATCACCTCGCGCGGTTTCACGCACGGGCCCACCGACGGCGACGGCGTGCTCGACGATGTCCGCAAAGAGGCGGTAAATATCATGGAACGGGGCGCCAAAGAGGGGCTCACCGAATGGACCGCCATCCGCGAACACGTCCACAAAGGTCTGCAGAAGTTCATCTACGACCGGACCAAACGCCGCCCGATGATCGTCCCCGTCGTGATGGAGGTCTGAGCCACACAGGCGTTCGTTCCTGACGGTTGAATCCTGCGACTCGTGGAGCGCGGGGACGTTGGATAACACCGGAACCATCGGTTTCGAGGGTCAGTCCTTTGACCTGGAGCGGGACGCCTATACCTCCGTGTGGGGCAACACGTGGCGGCGCTTCCGGCGCAGCCCTTCAGCGCTCATCGGACTCACGACGATCTTCTTGCTCGCCGTCGGTGCGACGCTTGCTCCGCAGATATCCGGGCATACCGATCCGCTCGCGCAAAACTTGACGCAGCCTACCCTCGCGCCATCGTGGCACCATCTCGCGGGTACGGACAAGCTGGGAAGAGATATCTTCACGCGCCTGTTGTTCGGGGCACGGCTGTCCGTCGAGATCGGGCTCATCTCGGTCGGCGTCGCGCTCCTCGTGGGCACGGTGATCGGCGTCATCTCCGGGTTTTGGGGCCGTTCGCTCGACGTCACCCTCATGGGATTCATGGACGTCATGCTCGCGTTTCCCACCATCATCCTCGCCATAGCGATCTCGGCGATCTTGGATCAGCGGGTGAGCGACGTCGTGAAGCTCATCCTCGCCATCGGCATCGTCGCGATCCCCATCTACGCTCGGATCGCGCGTTCGTCGGTGCTTGCCGTGAAGGAACAAGAATTCGTCGAGGCGGCTCGCGCCATGGGCAACAATTCGTTCGGTCTCATCGTCAAGCACGTCATGCCGAACATCTTAGCGCCGCTCGTCGTGCAGGCCACGCTCGGCATTGGAACTGCGGAGCTCGACTCCGCGGGTCTTTCGTATCTCGGTCTTGGCATCCAACCACCGACGCCTGAGTGGGGATCCATGCTCGACGACGCGCGCGACTACTGGCTCAACGCGCCGTGGGCCTTGCTCTTCCCAGGCTTAGCGATCTCGCTGACCGTGCTCGGCTTCAACTTGCTCGGCGACGGATTGCGCGACGCGCTCGACCCGCGCGCCGAGTGAAGCCAAGGCCCCGAGCGTTGCCATATCGAACGCCTGTACGCTAGCATGAAGCAGACGAAGGCGGCACGTTCCCGCCGGGTTGATTCGCTTCCGGGCCTGACGCTCAACCTCGAGATCCTCGGGGTCGTTCTCTTTGCCGCGGCGCTGCTGCTGGCGCTCGCGCTCCTATTGCCGCAAGGCCGTACGGGCTCGCTCGGCCCGATCGTCGTCGCTTTCTTGCGGGGAGGGTTTGGAGCCGCCGCGTGGCTTGCGATCGTTCTGCTCGCCGTCGTCGGGGTCATCGTCTTCCTCGAGCTGCACGCCTACCGCCGTCTGACGCTGTTCGCGCTCTGCGCGCTGGGCGAATTTCTCGTCATCGACGGATGGCTTGGCTTGACGAAGCACGGCGGCGTCATCGGCAACGCGATCGGCGTGGGGGTCGCGTGGTTGCTGGGCGACGCCGGAGCTCACATCGTGTTCGCGGTTGGTGCGCTTGCGTTTGTCCTTGCGCCCACCGGACTATCGCTCAAGGCGATGCTCGCAAGCGCAGGCCGCTCGAGCGCTACGGCGTGGAAAAGCGTGAGTCCGAAAGTTCGGGCGTTGGCGACCAGCGCCGCGCGCGCAGCTCGATCGAATGCATCGCTTGCGCAGTTCGCTGGCCCAGCGCTTGCACCGCAGCCGCCGCCGGTGGAGCAATTCTCTCCGCCGGTCGTCATCGAAGCTGCACCGGCGCAAGTCGTAAGCGAGCCCGCGGAAGTAGTGCAGCCGATCGTTCCAAATGGGCCGCCGGCGTCGCCAGCGCAGGCGGCGGTTCCCGACCGGCGCCGCGAACGCCGCGTCTCGCCCGGGTCCGAGACGGGCGCCGGCTTCCACAGCCAGTATCGCTTACCGGATTTCGCTCTTTTCAACCCGCCCGAAAAGCGCGTGCAAGACGAGGCCTCGGCCGCGCTCTTGCTCGAGGAGACGCTCGCCTCGTTCGGCGTCATCGCCAAGGTCACGCACATCGAACGCGGCCCGAGCGTGACCCGTTACGAGCTCACTCCGGCGAAGGGCGTCAAAGTCAGCGCCATCAAATCGCTCGCAGACAACGTCCAACTCACGTTGGCGGCGCAGAGCATCCGCATAGAGGCGCCGATACCGGGCAAGGCCGCGGTCGGCATCGAGGTGCCGAACAGCGCGGTGTCCACCGTCAGCATCCGCGAGATCCTCGACTACCTGCCGCGCGGAGAGGGCAAGCTCTTCTTCGCGCTCGGGAAAGACATCACGGGCCGGCCCGTCGTCGGCGATCTCACGCGCATGCCGCACCTGCTCGTCGCCGGGGCGACCGGCGCCGGCAAGAGCGTCTGCCTCAACGTCATCATCACGTCGATCCTGGCCACGTGCACGCCCGACCAAGTCCAGCTCATGCTCATCGACCCCAAGCGCGTCGAGTTGACCTCGTACGACGGCATCCCCCACCTCATCCGCGATTGCATCACCGACCCTAAGCTCGCCGCCGGCGCGCTCTTCGAACTCACGCGGGAGATGGACACGCGCTACGAGCTCTTCGCGCGCGCGGGCGTGCGCAAGATCGAGGAGTACAACGTCAGCAATCCCGAGGAACGGTTGCCCTACATCGTGGTCGTCATCGACGAGCTCGCCGATCTCATGCTCGTAGCGCCGACGCGCGTGGAGACGAGCATCTGCCGCATCGCCCAACTCGCGCGAGCGACCGGTATCCACCTGGTCGTCGCGACGCAACGGCCGTCGGTCGACGTCATCACCGGTCTCATAAAAGCGAACATCCCTTCGCGTATCGCGTTCGCGGTTTCGAGCCAAGTGGACTCGCGCACGATCATCGACATGGCCGGCGCAGAGCGGCTGCTCGGCCGCGGCGACATGTTGTTCTTGCCGATCGATGCGCCGAAGCCCATCCGCGTGCAAGGCGCGCTCGTCACCGGCGACGAGCTCGAGCGCCTCTGCGAATTTTGGCGCGACCAAGAAGACCCCGCCAACCGGCTCGATCTGACGGTTTCCGAAGTGGAAGAAGATGGACGCGGACCGGGTGACGACTTGGCATTTGAAGCCGCCAAGATCATCGTCGAACGCCAGATGGCGTCCGTGGCGCTGCTGCAAGCCGAACTCAAGGTGGGTCATCCGCGCGCGGTGCGCCTCATGAAGATCCTCGAGGAGTTCCGGGTGGTCGGACCGACCGAAGGAACCAAACCTCGCAAGATCCTCGTCGGTTCGGGCGACATGGATCACGTGGCCGACATGCTCGCGCCGCGCGGCGAGCAACAACCGCTCCTCTAGCTGCGACGAAGCGCAAGCGTCCGTCACGGCTCGCCGCGGGACTCACCGAAAGCCGCGACGAACCGCGCCCGAACATGGTCGCGCACAGCAGTTTCGATGCCATCGCCGAGAAAGTGCGAGCGGGCGAGCCTCTGAGCCGCGCGGATGGCGTATTTCTGTACGCGGACGCGCCGTTCCATGCGGTCGGCAAGCTCGCGCACGAACTGCGGACCGCGCGCAACGGCGACCGCGCGTATTACGTCGTCAAACGCTATCTCAACACGACCAATGTGTGCTATGCCGCCTGCAAGTTCTGCTCGTTCGCGGCGCATGAGAAAGAGCCGCGCGCCGCACGGATGTCGCTTGAGACCATCCTCGAAAAAGCTTGCGCGCCGCCGGACGATTACGACGAGCTGCACATCGTCGGCGGCCACGACCCCAAACAGACGAGCTTGGCGTTCTGGATACCGGCGATCCGCGAACTCCACGCGCGCATCCCGCACGTGCAACTCGCGCTCTTCACCGCGGCTGAGATCGACTACATGTGCAAGCGCGAACGGTGCAGCTATGAAGACGGCCTGCGCCGGCTGCGGGATGCCGGACTCACCTCTCTCAACGGCGGCGGCGCGGAAATCCTCGTGAAGCGAGTGCGCGATATCATCTGTCCGCACAAGGCGAGCGTCGAGGAGTGGCTCGAGGTGCACCGAGTCGCGCACCGGTTGGGCATCATGACCAATTGCACCATGCTGTACGGACACGTCGAGACGATCGAAGAGCGCGTCGAGCATCTCGTCGCGCTGCGCGAGCTCCAGGCCGAAACCGGTGGTTTCAAATGTTTCGTGCCTCTGGCATTTCATCCCGACGGCAACGATCTCTCCGAGTACGGGTGGACGGGCGGCATCGACGATCTGCGCACGATCGCCGTCTCGCGGCTGATGCTCCACAACATCGACCACATCAAAGCCTACTGGATCTCGTACGGGATCAAGATGGCACAACTCGGACTGCACTTCGGCGCGGACGACATCGATGGAACGGTGCATAACGAGCAGCAGATCTATCGCGACGCCGGAAGCACGACCGATCAAAGCACGCCGATCCTCGAACTGCGCCGCGCCATCGAGGAAGCCGGATTCGCGTCGACGCGGCGCAACTTGCTCTACCGAGTCTTGGAGCCGGCGTGAAGAGCGGCGTGGACGCGCAACTCCCCCGCTGCGGGCGCATCTCCTACACGAACGACCTGCCCGTCTACGCCGCGTTCGACGATGGCGTGCTCACGTTTCCGGGTACGCTCGTCGCAGACGTGCCTGCGGCGCTCAATCGCGCGATGCTCGCGGCCGAGCTCGACATCAGCCCGATCTCGTCAGCGCTGTATCCCGATCACGCGGACGAGCTCTTACTGCTTCCGGGCATCTGCGTCGGCGCGCCCGGACCCATCCGCAGCATCTTTTGCATTTCGGCGCGCGAGCTGCCGGCGCTTCGAGATAAACCGATCGCCGTGACGCGAGAATCGCTCAGCGCGCGAACGCTCATGCGCATCATCTGCCGCGTGTGGTACGGCTTCGACCCCACGCTCATCGAGAGCGACGATCCGCTGGCGGCGTACGTGACGGACGGCTCGCCATGCTTGCTCATCGGAGACAAAGCGGTCGACGCCGCGGAATCGGTGCCCCCGGGAAACGTCTACGATCTAGGCGAGCTGTGGCGAGCGCTTGCAGGCTGCGGCACGGTGTTCGCCGTGTGGGCGGTCAGGACGGAATATGCGCGCAGGTCACCGGAGGCGACCGCCGCCGTTGCAGGCGCGCTGGGGGCGTCGCTCGCCTGGGGCTTGGAGAACATCGCCGAGATCGCGCGCCGCGCGCAGGTCGTGCATCCGCACCGCGATGGCTTCTACACCGAGTACTATCGCGATCTCAACTTCACGCTTAACGAGGAAGCGTGCGCTGCGCTGGCCACGTTCTTCGCAAAAGGCCATGCTGCCGGCGTATTCTCGCAAGCGCCCGCTCTTCGATTCTTCGAACCGGTGGCACAGGGTGTCTGAGGTCGAACGGCTGCTAGCCCAAGCGGCGCGCGGAGAGCGGTTGTCTCGCGAGCAAGGTCTTGCGCTCTACCGCGAAGCGTCGCTGCACGACCTCGGCGCCGCCGCGCACGCTCGGCGGAGCGAAATGCATCCGGGTCGCGACGTTTCCTACGTCATCGATACGACCATCAACTACACGAACATCTGCAACGTCCACTGCACGTTTTGCGCTTTCTTCCGGCCCGAGGGTCACGCCGAGGGCTACACGATGACCCACGACGAGGTGCTGGCGCGCGTCGCCTGGGCGGCCGAGCAGGGTGCGACCCAGATCATGGTCCAGGGCGGCGTCAATCCGGACCTCGCCATCGGCTATTACGTGGAGCTCTTCCGCGCCATCGGCGAGCGGTTTCCCGATGTCGACATCCACTCGCTCTCCACGAGCGAGATCTGCGGCATCGCCAAGCGCGAGAACATGTCGGTCGAAGCGGTGTTGCGGACCTTGCGGGCGGCCGGGCTGCGCTCGCTGCCGGGTGCGGGCGCGGAGATCCTCGTCGAGCGAGTGCGCAAGCGCATTTCCGCGCGCAAGATCGACGACGATCGTTGGCTCGAGGTCATGCGCATCGCGCAGGGGCTCGGCATGCCGACGACGGCGACCATGATGTTCGGATCCATTGAGACGGACGCGGAACGGATCACGCATCTCGACGTGCTGCGCGAGCTCCAAGACGAAACCCACGGGTTCTTGGCCTTCATCCCCTGGTACTACGTGCCCCACAAGACGCCCCTGCGCGGCCGGGAGGCGACGGGCATCGAGTATCTGCGGGTCATCGCCATCAGTCGGCTCTATCTAGACAACTTCGCGCACATCCAAGCCTCATGGCTCACCCCCGGACTCAAGCTCGGGCAGCTCGCGCTGCTCCACGGCGCAGACGACATGGGCGGCACGATCTTGGAAGAACGCGTGGTGACGCTTGCGGGCAGCTCGAATCACGCCACGCGCGCGGACATCGAGCGCGCTATCCGCCAAGCGGGCTACATCCCGCAGGTGCGCGACACGTACTTTCAACGCCGCGATTACCCGCTCGCGACGCCGGCCTGACGTTCGTCGTCTGCTTATCGCGCGACGAGCCGGAAGAATTCGAGTAAACTCTCGAGGGGTGGCGGCAAGGGCGAGCTCTGCAGCACGGCGGTGAAAAATCCATCGCGCACCGCGTCCGGAGCGAACTGGCTCAAGCGGCGGACGAGCGCGCGCAAGTTGATCTCGGTGGAATAGGTGGCATTTTCGCCGAGCGCTTTGCGGAAGTTGAACGAACTGGCGTTTAGGTACCACAGCTCCGGCAGCTTCTCGACCCGAATGGCGATGGCGTAGTTGTAGTCTTCGCGCACGACTTCCGTGCCCGTCCGCTGGCTCGGATTGAGCGCGGACTGCGGTAGCCCGCCAGTCGCCTTGAGTGAGGTCTCGGTGAGCGCGATCCCCTGCGATTTCGGCGGCACGCGGCTGACCGAGACGTGTCTGATCCGCGCGCCGAAGAACGAACGGAGGTCGTGCGCGTTGACGATGCGCTCTTCTCCGCCGTCCGCGAGCGCGACGTGCACGGTGCGATCCCGCATTTCAAATACAAGCGTGCCGATGCGTGCGTTCGGCGGCATGGTCACGCCGAAGTACTCGTCCTCCGTCTGCGCCTCGGCTGCGGGGAGCGCGTCGTCCGTCATATCTTGCGACCGCCCTGCCAGGGGGTAGAGATGAAGTTATCGACATGCACGTCGGGGTAGAGCCCACCGACGCGCGCCTTGGTGAATGCTGCGAGCAAGCGCAACCCGTCGGTGTTTGCGAGCGTCACCTGCGCCACGTTGAACGGGGCGAGGGGATCGTTCGCGTTCGCAGCCGTCAGCTCGATCATCATGTGATCCGTGTCGTCATAGAGATCCTTCGTGCGCGTGTCGCTGCTCTTGCCGATGGCGTCATAGGAATCCAGATGTCCCGAGTGCTTGCCGTGTGAAAGCGCGGCGTGCAAGTCGTCCGCGGACATCCCGAGCTTGACTCCAAACGGCCCGACAAATGCCGGCTCATCGTCCAACGAGACCGCGACCACCACGCCGTTTTGCACGAGCACCTGTCCGAACGGATAACTGAGGACATCTGCTTGCACGATCGTGCTCGGCAGCGAGAACGTCTGGGCGTCTTGTGGCTTTCCGATCAATTGCACGCAGCGCTCTTTTGTGATTCCAGGCACGACCTCTGGGCGGTACCCGTTGGAGCTGGGCGCGCGCGGCGAGCACGCCGCAAGCGCAAGACAGCACACCACGGCCATCCAGGCTACACTCTTAATCATCGGCCTGCGGCGAGCCCGTTTCAGGTCCTTCATGGCTCGATGATACCAGAAGCGAGCACTTCCAGGTCGGCGTTGTCGTACAGAACCAGGAGCTGGCCGGGTGTGAGCAGCGGCACGCCTTGCTCGAATTCCACCGCCAAACCGCCCTGGCTATCGACCCGCGCTCGCGCCGCGACGCCGGCGCTGCGATACCGAGCGACGGCGAGCCCCTCGACCCAACCGCCGGCGAAAAGATCCGGCCGCAGCACGTTGACGGCGCTGCACCGCGCGCTGTCCTTACGCAGCGCCTCGCGGCTGCCGATCACGACGGCGTTCGCGCTGCGATCCGTGCGCACGACATACCACGGCCCGTCAGGCAGGCCGTCGGGCAGTCCGCGCCGTTGTCCGACCGTATATCCGACCAAGCCGTCGTGCGTGCCGACGATCTTGTCGTCGAGCGTCATCACCGGGCCCGGAGCGATGCTCTCCGGGAAACGCGCCGCGATGAACGAGCGATAGTCCCCGTCGACGAAACACAGATCGACGGAGTCGGGCTTCTCCGCGACGTCCAAGCCGCGCGCCCGCGCGGCTGCCCGGGTTTGCGGCTTTGTGTATTCGCCGAGCGGCATGACTACCGAAGCAAGCTGCTCGCGGCGCAATCCCGCAAGCATGTACGACTGGTCTTTCGCGCGGTCCACCGCGCGCCACAAATGCGGGCCGAATTCATCCTGGTGCACGCGCGCGTAATGCCCCGTGACCAAGGTCACGCCGCCGAGCGCCCGCATGAAGCCTAAGAGCGCCCCGAACTTCACAAGATTGTTGCAAGCGACGCATGGATTGGGGGTTCGCCCGGCCAGGTACTCGTCGCAGAAGTACTCGATCACCGCTCGGCTGAATGCGGCTTCAAAATTGACGATATAATGAGGTATCCGGGCTGCCTCAGCGGCGCTTCGCGCGTCGTCATAAGCGGTCGGACCGCAGCATTGGCGGACTTTTTCGCTGAGCGGTCCCGTGCCAGGGCTCCACAGGCGCATGGTGATGCCGAAGACATCGAGCCCCCGCTCCGCTAGGAGCAGCGCAGCGACCGAGCTGTCGACGCCGCCGCTCATCGCGGCCACGCAGCGGCCCGCGGTCGCGGGCGAGCCCGGCCACGTCCGGCGCGAGGGGTTGTCGGTCATCACAAGCTGCATGATCGGTTGCTGGGGCGAACGGTCCACGAAAGGACTGCACGCAAGCCTTTCCAATTCCTTCCAACAGCATCCCCTTTTCTTTGCCTTTCCGGGGGCCGCGGATATCCGTTCGGCCCCGAACGAGCCTCACTTTCGCTGTATCCCAGACGAGTTTTAGTCCATGGAAGCACTAGGAGAACATCTCCGGACGACGCGCACGAAACTCGGGCTCACCCCCGCCGTGGTTGCGGCGCGCTTGCGCATCCGCGTCTCGTTCGTCGATGCGATGGAACGCGAAGACTGGCGCACGCTCGGAGCGCCGGTCTACGTGCGCGGGTTCCTGCGCAATTACGCGAAGCTCTTGGGCTTGGATCCGGAGCCGCTCGTCGAACTGCTGCCCGAGAATCAGAGCGTCATCGTGCAGCCGGCCGATCCGTCGCAGGCGCTCGACGCGGTCGCCGGCTATTCGCATCGCGGCGTGCGCGCGAGCAGATGGTATCCATGGGTGCTCGGCGCGCTCACCGTGATCGCTGCGGTTTTGGTCGCAAACGTAGCCATCGGCGTCTTCGGCATGCTCTTCCTCTCGGGCAAGAACGTCGCGACGAGTCCCAACGTGCAAGCGCCGAGCGCGTCGTCCATCGAAACGAACTCCTCGAACACGTTGCAAGCGTCGGCCGCTGCGCAGAATGAGAACGGCGTCGATCTGCGTCTGCAGTTGACGGAGCCGAGCTGGTTATCGATTACGGTGGACGGAAAGCGCGTTGTGTACGAGACCTTGCCCGCCGGCACCGTCCGCGCATTTCACGGCGCGCATGAGATCACGTTGCGTGCTGGGAATGCGGGCGGCGTCGTCGCCAACTTCGACGGGAAAGACCTCGGCAAGCTTGGAACAGCCGGTCAGGTCCAGGACCGCGTCTTCGCTGCAAAGACGCCCTCCGATCAACTGACCGGTGCGCATGAGTGATTTCTCCTTCGATATCGTCTCTCGCGTAGATCGTCAAAGCCTCGCCGACGCGGTGAATCAAGCACAGCGGGAGATCTCCACGCGCTTCGATCTGAAGAATTCGAAGTCGTCGATCGAACTCGCGGACCTCACCGTCACGATCGTGGCGGACGACGACCTCAAGTTGCGCAACGTGGTGGATATTTTCCAAGGCCGCTGCGTCAAGCGCGGCGTGTCCCTGCTGTCCCTGAAGTTCGACAAACCCGAACCGGCGGCCGGCGGCACGCTGCGACAAACGGTGACCTGTCTCCAGGGCATCGACCGCGACCAGGCCAAACGCATCACCGAAGCGCTCAAGGGTGCGAAGCTTAAGGTGACGAGCCAGATCCAAGACGGCCAAGTGCGCGTCTCAGGCAAATCTAAGGATGACCTGCAAAAAGCGATAGCGCTCGTCAAGGGAATGCCGCTCGACTTTGCGGTACAGTTCGTCAACTACCGATAATTAGAGACATCTCGAACGCCTTCTCAAGCGGAGGATATGCGGTGGCCGATCTCACTGACACGACCGGCAGTTTCCAACCGTCGCCCGAACCCGCAGCGCAGCACAACGGCCGAAAAGGCGTCCTCATGCTATCGGGTGCGGTGCTCATCGCACTCGTGGTCGGCGCTATGTTGACCTCGGCGTACGTCCGTGAGAAGGGTGGATTCGGCAACGCCCTCGCCCCGTTTTTACCGGCGCCCAATCTCGTCGCGGTCTTCGGCAAGCCCAACTTGCGCGTGCTCGTCATGGGTCTGGACGACAATTGGACAGACAACGATGAAGTCTACACCGCGGGGTCGCGCACCGACACCCTCATCGGCGTGAACGTGAATCTTGCGGATAAGCAGATCAGCGTGCTGTCTATCCCTCGCGACCTGTGGGTCTACATCCCCAAAGACGGCTACGGCAAGGTCAACGAGGCCTACGGCGACGGCGGACCGCAGCGCACCGAAGCGACGGTGGTCAAGAACCTGGACGTGCCGGCCTTCGATTACTATGTGGTCTTGCGGCTCGACGCGACGAAGAACATCATCAACGCCATCGGCGGTCTCGACGTCAACGTCGAGAAGGACATGGACTACGACGACAGCTGGGGTCAGCTGCACATCCATCTTCGCAAGGGCATGCAGCACCTCAACGGCGAGCAGACGGTGGGCTACATCCGTTTCCGACACGATCCCGAGGGAGACTTCGGACGGATGCGCCGCCAACGGCAAGTCGTCCAGCTCTTGGCCAGACGCTTCCGCGATCCGAGCATCGCACTCCATCTGCCCGCCCTTTTGGCCGTCATCAAAAATAATATCCGGACCGACATGCCCTTTGGCAAGCTCTACGATCTCGCGCTCGCCATGCGTGGCGTAAGCCCACAGGCGGTCCACAGTTCGGTGCTGCCGGTGGAGATCGGTTGGACCAACGGCGAGTCGGTGCTCTTCGCCACGGGCGATGCCTCGAAGGTCGTCCACCAATACCTCGTCGCCGGCTACGGCACGCAGTTCGACCCCTCCAACGTCCACGTGCGGATCGAAAACGGCTCTGGTACGCCAGGCGCCGCTTCCGCCCTGGCGGACTTCTTGCGCCAGCGCGGCTTCGATGTGGTCGACACCGGCAACGCGTCCACTTTCAATCACCCGACCACGACGATCGAGACCGCGGATCAGAAGGTCGCAGGTGAGGTCGCCAAAGCGCTCCCCATCAAAAATCCGCATATAGACGTCGCGCGCGTGGACGGCGTCGACGTCGTCATCGTTGTCGGTCGCGATTACCGCATCTAGGAAGGGTTGAAAACCCCGTGGTGGCGCCGCCCAATCACCTGGGTGCTGCTCGTGGCCGTCGCAGCCGCTGTCATTTTCCTGCGCCGTTGGATCCACCACGCGCAGCTCGAAGCCATCCCGGTCATCGTGCCGCCGGACATCCCCGCTCACGACATCATCCATCCGCCTGCGGGCGCGATTGCAGCGCGCATGGTCGTCGAAGCCAAGGAGACGCTTTTCCCGCCGCAGCGGCCGCGGCTTGCCGTCCTCACCTTCGATGATGGACCTTTTCCCGTGCTCACCCCGTTGCTACTCGCCCAACTGCACGCGCTCGGCGTTCCGGCGGCGTTCTTCATGATCGGCCAAGACGTGCGGGCCCAGCCCGCGATCGCGCAGCGCATCGCGCCGGCCGGTATCGAGATCGGCAATCACACGCTCACCCATCCCGAGTTGAGCTCGCTCGGCGAAGACGCGCAACGAGCCGAGATCGCGGGCGGCGCGGCGGCCATCGCCGACGTCACAAGGACAAGACCTGCCTATTTCCGGCCGCCCCACGGAAACTACGACGCGGAAACCATCGATGCGGCGCGCGCCGCTGACGAGACCATGGCTTTGTGGGACGTGGATCCGGGCGATTGGCGCTCGATGGACGCAGACCAAATCGTCGCGAGCGTCACCACGCATGCGCGATCGCCCGCCGTGATCTTGCTGCACAACGGCAAAGAGGCGACGATCGAAGCGCTGCCGCGCATCGTGCGAGCGTACCGCGCTGCCGGTTTCACCTTCGTGACGCTGCGCGAGCTGCAAGCGCGCCTGCCGCTCGGCGCTATCAACGATCCGCTGCGCGTGGCGGTGAGCCCATAGCATGCAACCGCCGAAAAGACAGATCATCAAGACCCGGTCGCAGCGGCCCTATGTGGTGGCGCGCTACATACTCGCGATCGTCGTGCTCCTCGCGCTCGCGCTTGCCGCGTTCGAGTTCTTCAAGTCACATCAAGGCCACGCGCTCGGCGTGCCCGGCCCATACGCTATACGGCAGGAGGCGTCAGGCATCGCGCACGAATGGCGACCGTCCATCACGAACCCATCGAAGCTTGTATGAAGATCACCCTCAAAGGCCGCAATCTCAAGGTGAGCCCGATCTTGCGGTCCTACGTCATGGAAAAAATCGGTCACCTGGCTCACTATCTCGACCAGATCCAAGAGGCACATGTCACCCTGCGCGCCGAGCGCACGGTTTCCATCGTTGATGTGGTCCTGACGCTGCCGCATCACCTCATAAAGGCCGAAGAGCGATCGCCCGACATGCACGCCTCAATCGACCTCGTGCGCGACCGGCTCGAGCAACAGATCCGCAAGTTCAAGACCAAGCACTTCGCCCACCACCTCAAATCTAACGGGCGGATGGGCACGCGGTCGCGTCCCAGCGCGCGCAAGAGCGCGGCGCCGTCCGACGACGCGGACGGCTCAGACAAAGAACCGCGCATCGTGCGCCGGAAGCAGATCGAAATCCGCAAGATGGACCCGCAGGAGGCCGCGCTGCAGATGGAGCTGCTCGGCCACGACTTTTTCCTCTTTCAAAACAACCTGACCGGGGCCGTCAACGTTCTTTATAAGAGGCGCGGAGGTCAGCTGGGCCTTATCGAAATCTCCGTCTGAGGTCAACAAACTTGTCTCTTTTCCAAAGCGTGCGCTCGTGGGTGGACGGGAACGACCGCGAGGTCGCGCGTCTGCGCAAGATCGCCGCGAAGATCACCGAGCTCGAGCCCGCCTTGATGAAGCTTTCGGACAGCGAGCTTGCGGCCAAGACGCCCGCGTTTCGCGAACAGCTGGCCGCCGGCGCCTCGCTCGACGAGCTCTTAGTGCCCGCCTTTGCCGTCTGCCGAGAAGCGGCCAGACGCACGCTCGGCATGCGGCACTTCGACGTGCAACTCATCGGCGGCATGGTCCTTCACGAGGGCAAGGTCGCCGAGATGCGGACCGGCGAGGGAAAGACTCTCGTCGCGACGCTGCCCGTGTACCTAAACGCGCTCGCAGGCAAAGGCGTCCATCTCGTCACCGTCAACGACTATCTCGCCAAGCGTGACGCCGAATGGATGGGCCCGATCTACCGCTTCCTCGGCCTGTCGGTCGGCGTCATCCAGCACTTCTTGCCGCCGCCCGAGCGCCGCGTGGCGTATGCGAGCGACGTGACCTACGTGACGAACAACGAAGCCGGGTTCGACTACCTGCGCGACAACATGGCGCCGCACATCGCCTATTGCGTGCAACGCGAGCTCAACTACGCCATCGTGGACGAAGTGGACTCCATCCTCATCGACGAGGCGCGCACGCCGCTCATCATCAGCGGCACGCCCGAAGCGGTGCTGGGACCCAACTATAAGGATCCATCGCACATCTA
>JAJPHJ010000128.1 GCA_021325335.1 Pseudomonadota bacterium
GGCGTACAGCAACGCCTCGCGCGCACCGAAAGTCCAGGGGGGAGGTGACCCTAACATCGTGGCAAAGAAAAAGGCGAAGAAGGCCAAGAAGAAATAACCGAGAGACAATCTCCGGTTGACACAGATGTCCAAAGGGGGCGTTGCCAAAGAGCAGCACCCCTTCTTTATATCCCGACGAACTGGAGAAAAGCGTGATGTCCGAACCATCATTCGCGACGAAGGCGGTGCGCGATGGGATCGCAACCGCGCCCGTCAACAGCCCGGCGGTGTTGCCGATCTTCGCCTCGGCGGGTTGGGTGTTCCGTTCTCTCGACGAGGTGGACGCGATCTACGAAGGGAGGCTGCCGGGCACGGTCTACGGCGGCTCCGGGGTGCCGAACCACGAGGCTTTCGAAGCGCTGATCGCCTCGCTTCACGGCGCACAGGCCGCGCTGGCCACGGCTGCCGGGATGTCTGCGTTCACGGTCGCGCTACTGCATCTCGCAGCGGCGAAGCAGCGCATCGTCGCCGCCCACGATCTCTACGGCAACACGACGAAACTGCTCGTCGACCTCGAACGCTTCGGGGTCATCCACGAGCTCGTCGACATCGCCGATCTCGATGCCGTTCGCGGCGCGTTGCGCAGCCCGGCGGCGCTCCTGATCGCCGAGTCGATCTCAAACCCGCGCATTCGGGTTGCCGATCTGGCGGAGCTCGCGCGCGCGTCGCACGACGCCGGAGCCTTGCTGCTCGTCGACAACAGTCTCGCATCGCCCTATCATTGCCGTCCGCTCGAGCTTGGCGCCGACCTGACCATCGAGAGCGCCACGAAGTTTCTCGGCGGCCACTATGACCTCGTGCTCGGCTGTATCGCAGGCAGCCGCTCGCTCATCGAGCCGATGCGCGCGCTGGCTTCGAGGACGGGGCTCGTCGCGTCGGTGCACGAGGTGTGGATGGGCGTGCGCTCCATCGCTACGCTCGAGCTCCGCATGGCGCGTTCGAGTCACAGCGCGCTCGCGATCGCCCGCTGGCTTGCCGCACATCCTAAGGTGAGCGCGGTCCATTATCCCGGCCTGGATGTGACCGCCCAAGCGACCCACACGCTGCGCAACGGGTTCGGACCGATGCTTTCCTTTGAAGTCGTCGCGAACCGCGATGCCGTGAACCGGATGCTCGCGGCATTGCAGGCCGTGCGGCTCGTGCTTTCCTTCGGGGGCGCGCAGACGACGCTATCCCACCCTGCCACGTCTTCGCATCGCGGCTTGTCGCCGCAGGCGCGAGCGGCGCTCGGCATCCACGAAGGCTTCTTGCGCCTTTCGACCGGCCTGGAAGACCCGGCCGATACAATCGCCGACCTCGAACGGGGACTCTCCGCTCTTTAATCGACCGCCGCTGTGTGTTTTGCGCGAAAACGCCGTGCCTTGGCGCGGTTCCCACACGATCGCATGGAGCACCAGCTGCCGGTCTGGTTTTTCGAGCGGTCGTAGAACGCCCAACGACAGTCGTGCTCGTTACAGGCTTTGAGCCGGCGCCACGAGCCGTCGCTCATGGCTTCGAAGGCATAGGCGAGGAGCGTTCCGAGAGCGGCATCGACGCCATGGGCCGCCGGGCGTAGCCGAGCTCGATCGCCGGATCCGAAATCGACGAACAACTGGGCGCTCCGCGCGGCGCGGCTGAGGATTTCGAGCGCGGCCTTGTCCGCAGGGTGCCCGTCGTTTGCCTCGAGCAGCTCCCGGAAGGCCTCGCGCACGCTCGCCGCGTGGTGGACGTCGGCTTGGGTGAGATGCTGCCGCCCGGCCAGGAGCTTGTGCTCTGCGAGCCAGCGGCTCAATGCTTGGGGCGAATCGATCGCATCCTCGCGCAATCCCGTGTCCGTGTGCAGCGTGTTGATGAAGTCCCGCACGAGCTCAAGGGTGGGAGGAGGCTCGCGCGGCGATAATTCGGGGGCGGCGGCTCGTTTCATGCTGATTGGCACCATTATAGCCCAATAAGGGGTTATCCGCAACGGTTATGGTCCCGCTCTGCGACATTGGTGGTAACTAGTAAAGTATGTTGACAAGTTACGTTCCTGGGTTTATACTGGGGACAGAAAGTCAGGTGTAATGATGTTAGTGCAAAAAGCAGCAGTTTTGACGGAAGCGGCCAGCGACACGCTGATCCAGTCCCGGACGACGCTCGTGCGCGTGCCGAAGGGCGTGGCGACGGAGCTGTTCGGCGGATGGGGCGTGCGCATTTGACGAAGCAAGCCGGGCGCACGAACGGCGCAGCGGGGGCGTACGATCACGTCGACTTCCGCGTGCGCGACCTGAAGAGCGTGCGGGCTTTTTACGACAGCCTCATGCCCGCGCTCGGCTTTTCAAAAGTGCACGGGGACAAGACCGCACGGACATACGCGCAGGCGTCGCGTCACTTGCCTTTCTTGTGGCTCGTGCAGGCCGTCTCCAGCCGGCCCAGCCTGTCGCGCGTCGCCTTTGCGGCGGACAGCAAGAATGAGGTCGACCGCATCGCCCGGGTGGTGAAGCGAGCCGGAGGCCATGCCATCGAAGGACCGCACGAGTGCCGCAGCTACGGCCTTCCTTATTACGCCGTTTTTTTCGAGGATCCGGAAGGCAACCGTCTGGAGGTGTGCTGCAGGCGCTCAAACGCTCGCGCGAAAACCCAGGCTTAATGCCGGACCGGAAACGAGCTGCCTTGACCGCCCTCGTGGCGGTCGTTTTTTTGGCGTGCGCGGTTCCCGCGGCCGCGCGAAAGCTCGCGCTCTCCGACCTGCGCCGCGAGGTCACCCTCGCCGACCCGCAGATCGCTCCGAGCGGCTCGCAGATCGCCGTGCTCGTCGGCACGAACGATTTCAAACGCAATGCGGTGCCGATCCGAGTCGACATGGTAGACGTGGCGACCGGGAAGGTCCGAACGCTTCCGTTCCCGTTCACCGACATCGAAAGCGTGCGCTGGTCACCCGACGGACGGACGATCGCGTTTCTCGCGAACCGCGGCGGTGCGACGCAGTTGTACGTCAGCTCCTCGAACGGGTCAGGCCTACGCCGCCTCAGCGACGGAGCGCGAGACGTCGAATATTTCGCCTGGCGGCCGGACGGCAAGGCGATCGCCTTCGTCCGCAGCGATGGGCCTGCGCCCGCGACCGGCTTGGCGCGATTCCACACGAGTTTCACCGTCGGCGACAACGACTATCTGACCACGGCTGCGCCTTTGCCGTCGCACCTATGGCTCGTCGGTGTCGGCAACGCGCGTGTTGCGACCCAGCCGCCCGCGGCGCAGCGTCTGACCTCCGGGGCGTGGAGCTTGCCGCCGGGCAGCTCGAGTCTCTCGCAACCGTATCTCAATGCTCTGATCACGCCCCAACACATGCCGAACGTCTTCTTCTGCTGGTATCCCGACGGACAGCACATCGCGTTCACCCAGATGCCCGACGCCTACATCAGTCACGCGGACCGTTCGGTGATGCAAGTGCTCGACGTGTCGGCGCCTGCGGGCAGCCCGGGTCGCCTGGTCCGGCTCACGAGCCACGCCGGTCTCGAAGCGGGCTGCGACCTGTCAGCCGACGGTTCCAAGCTGGCGTACTGGTATCCAAGCGCGGGCCAAGGCATAAATGCGAGCGCGATCTTCGTCACCGCGGCTTCCGCGCGAGGACCAAACGGGCTTGACGTGACGCGCGCGCTCGATCGCAGCCCGTGGGTCGTCCGCTGGATGCCGGACGGTCTTTCGCTGTTGGTGCTCGCGCACGACGGCACGCGCGAGCGCATGTGGCAGGTCGGGCTCGATGGTGTCGCCCGCGCACTGCCGATCGGAGGCTTATCGGCCAGCGGGGCGAGCGTGAGCGCGAGCGGCGCGATCGCCTTCGTCGCATCGAGCGCGCAGATGCCGACCGAATTGTACGTGCTGTCGAACGCTGCTGCCGCCCCGCGGCGGCTGACGTCGTACAATCGTTCCTTTTGGACTCTGCACCTCGGCGCGGTACGGCAGCTCGACTGGACGCAGGACGGGTTCCGGGAGACCGGCGTGTTGACGTATCCACCCGATTTTGTCGCTGGGCGAACCTATCCGCTCGTGCTGCAGATACACGGCTGGCCGCAGTACGCATCGCAACAGGCGTTCGACACCGACTATCCAGGATTGACCCAGCTGCTCGCGGCGCACGGCTATCTCGTCTTCGAACCCAACTATCGCGGCAGCGACAACGCGGGCAACACCTTCGAATCCGCGATCTTCCGCGACACGGTCGCGGGGCCCGCGCGGGATATCATCGCCGGCATCGCTGCGGTCGAACGCCTCGGGATCGTCGACCGGCGGCGGATCGGCGTCTCCGGATGGTCTTACGGCGGACTCTTGGCCGCATGGCTCATCACGCAAGACCACCGCTGGAAAGCGGCGATGACCGGTGGCGCACCGACGGACCTGGCCGCCGATTACGCGATCGGCAATTACAACGTGCTCGACCGCTATTTCTACGGCGACGCGTTGTGGTCGTCCAAGAAGGCCCACGCCGTCTATGTCGAACAGTCGCCGCTCACGTTCGCCTGGAACATCACGATCCCCACCCTCATCATGGCCTCGACCGGCGACACCACCGTGCCGATCGTCCATTCGTACGAGCTCTACCACGCGTTGAAAGATCGCAACGTGCCCGTCGAGTTCGTGGCATACGTCACGCGCGACCACTTCCCGAGCGACCCGGTCTCGGCGGAGGACATCTATCGCCGCTGGGTCGGCTGGTTCGATCGCTATCTGCGCTAGTCGCCTGCCGGCGCCCGTTCGTGCTATCATACGATGATGGATCCCTCGGCGCAGTTCGCCCTCGCATACGCGCTGACGACCACCGCAGGCTTGCGCGGCTTTTTGACGCTCTTTGCCGCCTCGGTCGCTGCGCACTACGGTTGGATCCATCCGTCCGGCGGCTTCGCATGGCTCGGCTCCGACGCGACGACCGTCATCCTCGGCGTCTTCGCGTTGCTCGAACTGCTGGCGGATAAAGTGCCGGCGGTCGATCATGCGCTGCACCTGGTTTCCTTCGCGGTCCGGCCGCTCGCCGGCGCGATTCTGGTCGGCGGCACGATCCACACGGATAACCCCGGCATGCTGTACACACTGATGGCGCTCGGAGCCTTAAACGCGCTCGTCGTGCACAGCTCCTCGGCGGCCGCACGAGCCGCATCGACCGTCGGCACGCTCGGCACCGCCAACACGCCGATCAGCGTGGGAGAGGACGCCACGGCCGTCGGCGGGATCATCCTCGCGTTTTTGCATCCTTATCTGGCAGCGATCCTGGCAGGCATCGCTGTCTTCATCTTGATCGTCGTCGCCATCACGTGGCTCACCCTGCGCAAGCGTCGCAGGTCTGCCGCCGAGCCATAGACCCGCTGGTAGGACGGCTCTCGTTGTTTTAGGTCCCTTTTTCTGCCCCGATGTAGCGGATCCACTTGACGTAGAGCGCCGGGGTGGTCGCGAGCGCGTTCGGGTTGCCATACACGACGTAGTACTCGTCGCGCGGGCGCAGCAGATGGAACGCGAAACTGACGTTGCCCGCATTCACGCAATCGAACGGGCTAAACCCGTTCGTCGTGCCGCACGGAGCGCCGGCGGAGATATCCGGCGCTTGGAATGAATTGGGGAGGTTACGCCCGATGATCCGCCGGGCTCCGACCACGATCGACGCATCGCGGCTGAATTGCCAGTCCAAGCTCGCGCGCTCGAGCCATTGCTGCGCGACCGGCTCGGGCACCGCGTTGTGCGGCGCGTAAAGGCTCTCGTCCGCTTCCAGCGACAGATTCAGCGCAGGCACGAGCGGTTGCGTGGTGATGTACGACCACGACGTCAGGTGCCCGTGGTGGTACAAGCCACCGTTGTAGCTGACGGTCGTCGGGGTGGTCGTGTCGGTCTTGTATCCCAACTGAAAGCCGTTCTGATCGTAGGGCAAAAACTCGTCGCTATAGGTCGTGCGCACGCCGCTTGCGTTCGTGAAGAGCTGCAGCGAGAGCAGATCGCGAAAATCGAGGGTGAGCTGCGCAGAGCCATCGGTCTGCGCGGTGTCACCGTGGTGGTCGTGAAATCGCGCGTAGAAAAGATCCACGACCATGTCGCGCAGCGGCGCGGTTGCGGCGAAATTGTAGGTCCGCTTGAAGAAAGGCGCGTACCCTGCGATATCGGTCTGAGCGACGTACCCGTCCGCCGGAGCGAACTGCTCGCCGATCTTCTGCAGCGTGATGCCTGCCGTCGTCAGCTGGCTGACATACCCGCCCCCGTATTCGAAATAATCCCCGAGCGCGGGATCCGTCACGTTCGTGCCGCGATCCGTGCCGCTGTTGAAGTAGACGAAGAAGTGGGTGTGCTGGTTGAGATATCCGGACTGTTGCGTCGCGGTGACGTCGTGCAGTCCCGGCGCGTTCACGGCGACGTTTTGCAGGTTGACGCCGTAGGCCGCCCGCGCGTTAGAAACGTTGTAATTGAGCGCTTCTCCGCTGTCGCTGCGCCCGGTGCCGACCGCGTTGAAGGCGCCGAAGGTGAACGGCCCCTGCGCTCCTTCGTACGCGTATCCTTCGCTGAAGGTCGGAATCGCCGGCGTGTACAGCGTCGTCGGACAGTTCGTGCAACTGAAGTTGTAATTGTAGTTCGCCGTGGCTTGGGTGAAGAAAGGACGCACCTCATTGTAGCGCCGGGCGTAGGCGTTCGGCGCGATCGTCTGCTGGTCGGTCTCTAGGTTCGAATAGTCCGGATGCAGCGTCGCGAGGAGCGACGAGGTCGCGGTGACCGGCAAAGCGATATCTGCGCCGATCCGCGAGGTGTCGCCACCATTGGCTTTCGTGGTCAGCTCTCCTAATCCGTAGATCTGCAGCCGGGGCTTCGGCCGCAGCGAACTATCGGAACTTGCGATCCCATCGAGGGTTCCCGCAAAGGCGGCATCGGTCGCCTGGCGCTGGCCGGCTGTATGCGACCACACGAGCATGCTGTTGGTCGCGACCACCATCCGATACATCTGCGCGCGCCACTGCGATGAGTGACCGCTGCGGATGATGTCGAACGGGATGCGCATCGTGACCACATAGCCGGTCGGGGTCTTGCGCGCGACCGCCGTCCATTGCGGCTCGTACGACGTGTTCTCGCTCGAGGTCTGGTCGCGCGCGCCCTTGGGGTTGGCGATGAACTCGTATTGGAATCCCTGCGTGCCTTGCGGGAACAGCACGATACCGACGCTGTCGTCGCTCATGACGCCGGAGCCGTTGGTCTGTTCGTTCGCGGTGAGCGGCGTCTTCTGCGTCACCACGAAGGCGACGTCGAGCGCGCTAGCATCCTGTGCGATGTAGGCGATCGTCTCTTCGCCGGGTCGCTGATAGGTGAAATCGAAGTTCACGGGCACCTGCACGGCCTTGGCCCAAGACGCGTCGATGACGCCGTTCATGGACGGCGGCCCATCGAGCTTGGGGACGGTGATCGCGAACGCGGTCTGGGCCGTATCCGCAAGGCTAGCAAACCCCCACAGCAACACGATGAGCGCGCCGAACGGCGCGAAACGCAGCATCTTCCCACATGCGGCGACATCCATGCTGTCTGAATATACAGCCACGAGCGCCCGAAGTTTCTGCGCTAACAGACCTTGCATGTTAACTTTCAGCTTTTTTCCGCCACCACGATCATCTCCGGAGAGCGGTCGCCGTACGGCGATCGGTCGTAATCGCCGAAGCACTCCCGTATTGCAAAACCCTGTCGCGCGAGCAGATGCTCCACTTCATAGCGGAAGAGCAAGCGGGTGGGGAACGAGTGCACCAAGCGCTCCGTTCGGCCGTCAGGATGCGTGACGTGATAGATCAGCTCGGTATCGTTGTATTGCGCGGCTGGGTGGAACGCCGCAATCCGGCTGGAGCGGGCGAGAACCCGTCCGTCGGAAAGGTTGAGACCGTCGAACTCGACGGCCTCCTCGGTGAACGCGGAGTCGTGCATACGGGCCGGATCCGGATTGAAGAGATCGAGCACGAACGTGCCGCCCGGCCGCAAGTGCCGGCGCACGGCGGCCAGGCAGGCGAGCTGCTCTTCGACACCGATGAGGTGCGCGAAGCACCTGAACGGCGCGATGCAGAGCGCGTACTGCTTGCCCAGGTCGAAGGCGGTCATGTCCGCTTTGCGGATGGTCGCGTGCTCGCGTACTGCAGGCGGTTCGTCGCGCAATTTGGATTCGCAGCGCGCTAGCATCGAATCCGAGAGATCGATGCCGTCGATAGAAAATCCGGCGCGCGCGATCGCGATGAGCAGGCGGCCCGTGCCGCAGCCGAGCTCGAGGATAGGGCCGCTTGCTTTTTTGGCGAGGTCGAGGTAGAACGGCGCATCCGGCCTGCGCGCGTACATCGGGATGTCGTCATAGAACTCGGCCACGAAGCGCCGCGCATCATAACCGCCGCAGTGGTCGTCTAACCGCGCATCGTTCATTCATTCTCATTTTTCTCATGCGGTCTAGGGTTTCCCACACCCCGAGCGAAGCTTTGCACATCTTTTGGTGGGGGGTTGAACGCCGTGATCTGCCGATCGCTGTTGCGTCTTTCATTGGCTGGATTTCTCATTGCATTCTTGAGTTGGGTCGGCGCGCATGCGGCTTGGGCCGGCACGACCGGCGGCGTGCAAGGCTATGTGACCGATGCAGGCGGTCACCCGATCTCCGGCGTCGCCATCTCGGCGTCATCGCCTTCGGGTCATTTCTCGACCGCGACGGGGACGAATGGGTTCTATTCTCTCAACGGACTGCCGCTCGACACCTACACCTTGTCGTTCAACAAGGATGGGTACGAGCCGGCGATCGTTCGCGGCCTCACCATCACGCAAGATCAAGTCAACCGCATCAACATGCATCTGCAAACCGGCGTCAAGTCGCTCGGACGCATCACCGTGCGCAGCTCGACTTCGCTCATCCAACCCACGGTCACAGCCGACACGTACGTCGTCAACCAGAACCGGCTTTCCAACCTCAACGGCACGCCGCAAGATCTGAACGGATTTCAGGCGTTCAATTCATTGCCGGGCGTGACCACCGACAACGCCGGCTATCCCACCATTCGCGCGGGTGCCGAGAACGACGTCGGCTACGAGCTGGACGGCATCGACAACACCGAGATCGGCACGGGGGAATTCCTCAACGCGCTCACCCTGAACGGCGCGCGCAGCGTCCAGTTGTCGACGGGCGGATATGACGTCAGCAACGGCAACACCAACTCGGGCGTCATCAACGAGGTCATCAAGCGCGGCAGCTATCCACCGGCTGGGCAAGCGACGCTGCGGCTGAACGGGCCGACCTACGGGCACGAGCTCTCCTTCGATTGGGGCGCGGCGACGCCGGACAATCGCTTCAGCTACTACCTCTCGTTCGGCGGGTCCCACGATGCGTCGGATTACGGCGATCGAACGACGCTCTTGCCGCTCGAGGTCGGCCAGACCGTGTTCACCCATCTCAACGACGACGTCCTCAACTTGTTCTACCATTTCGGACACGACAATCAAAACGAGGTCCAGTATCTGGCGAATATCAGCGCCGAGACGTTCGACTTCAACTATCTCGCCGCGCCGCAGTTCTCTCCCTACGCTGCCAACAACGGCGACGTCCAAATCTCGAGCGATCCTTTCAATGCGTGCGGCGCGAGCTTCTCGTCTCCGTTCCCCCCCTGCAACTTTGCGCTCTTGCAGAGCAACTACCTCACGCTGATCCCGGGTCA
>JAJPHJ010000137.1 GCA_021325335.1 Pseudomonadota bacterium
GATGCTGATCGTGATGCCGGCGACCCGCCCCACGTTCCAGGTCCAGCGAAAACGCATGTGCTAGCTTGTTTCCGCCGTCACGATTTGGGACCTTCCACAAAGCCCGCAAGCCAATCGAAGGATTGCGCGGCCAAAGCCGCTTGGCGCGCAGCGCCTTCGCTCAAGCGCGCTGCGAGCGCATCGTGCGTCGACCACACCTGCGCGAGCGCTTCTTGCGACGTGCCGGGCGAGAGCGGCGCGAGCGGATAGCCGAGGTTCTCGCACAGCGCCGTGATCTTCGGATCGTAGGCAACGGCGATGAACGGGACTGCCAGTTTGGCGGCGAGGATGAGCGAGTGCAAGCGCATCCCGATAATCGCCGTGCAGCGCGCGAGCAGCGCGCTCATGGTGGCGAGATCGTAGCCGCCACCGAGCAACAGCGGCGCGGTGCGGCAACGCCGGATGATCGAGACCGCCGCTTCGACATCGTCGGGCCGCTGGAAGGGCACGAAGACGACCTGCGCGCCGTACTTAGTCGCGATCAGATCGACCGCTCTCGCGATCTCGGATGCGATCCGCTCGAGCGTGCGCGAAGGCCGCACGACGACTGCCACGAGCGCTCCGGCGCCCGAAATGCCCTCCGCTGCGAGGGTCCGTTCGGCCGGCGCGCCGACCTCGAGGTCCGCCAGGAACACGGGATCGGCGCCGATGCGGACTTCGACGCGCGGGAGCAGCTCTTGGAGCAGGCTCGCGGATGCGGCATCGCGCACGATCGCAAGATCCACACGCGCGCACGCGCGCCGCACGACGTGCTTCGCCGTAAACCCCAATGGGCCGATGCCTTGCGCGAAGATCGCAGCGCGGCGGCCCGCGCTCTTGGCTTCGTGGATCAACCCCGTGTAGTACAGCAGGCTGCGCAAGCTCGTGCTCGACTGCAGCAACCCGCCGCCGCCGCTCACGAAGACGTCCGACGCGGCGATCGCCTTCGCGACGAGCGCATGCGCCATGCGCGGCACGCTTTCGACCTCGTATGCGGCGGCCGTTCGCGCCGGAGTCGCGGACAGGACCGTGATGCTGTCTGCCGGCCGGCGACGGCGCCATTGCTCCACGAAGACGCGCAAAATCGCTTCGTCGCCGAAGTTGTCGAAGCCGTAGTAGCCCGAGAGCAGCAGCCGCGCGCTCCCGCTGGTCATGCCGCGGCGGCGCGCCTCGGCCAGAAGCTGCGATAGATCCGCTGCGCCACGATGCCGAAGACCAAGCCGAAGAGAAGGCCGAGGAAGACCCGCAGCAGCGTGACGGCGAGCGGCGTGTGGATGTGGGAGAACGTATCGATGACGTCGGCGAGCGAGATGCCGGCGGCCAGCACGATGAGCCAGCCCACCGCGCGCCGGTGTGCGACGGAAAGTGCCGGCAGCAACACGATCGCCGGAAAACCGAGCAAGAATTCTTTGAAGCGAGGCCGGGCGCCGAACAGCGTCGTGAGCACGCCGCGCAGATGCGTCTCAAAACCGGACACGCCGATATCCGGCTGATTGCCGGAGCGGATCAAGAGCAAGGCGGCCGCGGCACCAAACAGGATGATCGCAGCGAATTGCCAGGCGCGCAGCGGCGCGTTGCCGACCTCGGCCGGAGTGCGCGCCGCCCCGAAGTATGCGGAGAACGCATACAGGCACAGCAGCACGAGAGCAGGTGCGGCCAAGAGCAGCTTCGTGCCGATGAACTGCTGCACTTCGATCATGAACGTCGCTTGGGAGAGCAAGCCTGCGACGAACACCCCGCCGAGGATGGCGACCCCCGCGGATCTCCCGAGGCATATGGCTCCGTCACGCGCGTCATCCCAAAACGACGACGCAGCGCGCGCAGCGGGGCGAGCGAAGTACGGCGCAAGCGCGGAGCCCGCGAGGATCGCAAAGCTGAGCGCGCCGCCAAGCGCCCACGCTTGGCGCACGATGCTGTCGTGCGCCAGCGCCACCCCGGCGGCATAGGCCAGAACCGTGATGGCGAAGCTGGTCCATGCGATCCACGGCCGAGCGCACCCGTAGAGATCCAGCAAGAGCAGAAACGCACCGGTCACGCCGAGGGCGACGATGCCGTAGAGCACCTCGAGCACGACGCCTTTGAAATTGACAAAACCCTCCGCACGGCCCGTGCGAAAGCCGTTGGCCGCCAGCCCCTCGCGCAAGCGGCTCAACATCTCAAGGTTGGTGGCCTCGGCAGATTCCGTGATGAGCGTGCCGTCGGCGGCCGTGTGCTGGATGACGTGCGGAAACGGGCGCAGGTAGATGACGCGGATGTTGCGCTCGCGCACTCCCAGCAGATATCGCGCGATCACGGTGTCGAGATCGAGCTTGTCGAGTTCGACTTTGGTGATGGCCTGCACGCGCACCGTCTGATTGACGACCTTGCGCGCCAGGGTGATGCTGCCTTTTTGGATTTGATCTTGGCTATAGGCTTCGATGTCTCCGAAGTTGACCCCGGACGCCTTGAACGCGTCAGCCGTGGCGTCCAGATTATAAGGATAGCCCAGCACCTGATTGCCCAAGCCGAAGAAGATCACGGTGCCGATGCGCCCGCCGCCGAGCATCTGCGCGAACGTCGCGTCGATGCGATCCGGTCCCATGCGCTCGTTGTTTTGCACCCGAGGATCCACGAGCAGGCCGTCGCGCCGTATTTGCGCTGCGATGTCGTCCGGGATTCCCAAGCCCAGGCTGTTGAAGAAATCGATCTGCGTCTTGACCGCGATGATGCCGGGCAGCGTGCCGCGCACGAGGCGGACGTTTTGTGGTTCGACCTGATTGCGCAACACCGTGAGATAGCGCGCGAGCGTGGGCCGGTCGTAGACGATGAGATAGACGCTGTTCGGATCGATGGCGCGAGCGCGCGACATGGCGGCGAGCTGCGGGTCGCGCAAAGGTGAGATCCGGGCGTTGTCGATGAGCTGCTGCCCGGAGAGGGCCAAGGCGTGGCTGCCGTCGTTGACGCGTTGGCCTTGCTCCTCGTAGACCGCGACCGAGGTCAGGCCGGCGCGCCGCATCTCGCGCAGCAGTTCGTCCATGTTGTAACCGAAGGCGTGGGCGAAATCGGCGAGATCTTGCTGGTCCATCGTGATCTCGACGCTGCGGTTGCGCGCTTCAAAGCGATAGCGATCGGCAAGCACGAGCACAGCCGCAAGCGCCCCCGCCATAAGGGCGACAAGCGCCACGCGGCGCACGAGGGAGTTGCCCATGGCGTGACGCTTTGAGGTCTGGCGCGGGCTCGCCTGCGCTACGTCTTGGTCTTGAACTTATCCACCGCTTCTCGCAGTTTTTGCGCAGCGAGGTCGAGCGCGTTCGCCGCCGTTTCGATGGAAGCGAAGAAGACGTGCTCGCCACGCTCCGCGGCGGCCTTCGCAAACGCGCTTGCGCGTTCGCCGAACTGCGCGCGATCGAAACCGAACGCTTCGGGCGACCAGCGCAAGTGATCCTCGGTCAACCGCGCCGCAAGCGATTCGGGCGAACCGAGCGCGCTCAGCTCCGCTTCCACCAGATCGGCGCCCACCTCGAGCCGGTTCTGCTGGTGCGCTTTGGTCTCGCAAGCACCTGCGATTTGGCGGTAGAGCCGGTCGACGATCGGCATCCTGGTCGAAGGCGGCAGTGCGAGCGCCCGATTCACGCGATCCAGGTAGTCATTGATGTCGGCGACGGCTTGAGAAGAGAAGTTCATGGCGGTCTCCATGCTGGCGTCCAGTGATATTGCAGGGCTCCGTTTCGCCTTCGCCGACTCGTACACATGGCGTCGGTCAATCTCACCTGCGTGGACTGCGCTCCCGCTCGTCCCTGCCTCTCCTGCCGCGCGATCAGCCGGGCGTTACGGGCGGCCGGCCACGTGGTGACGCAGACGTCGCGGTACGACGCGCTGCGCGCGGCCATGGTGGGGCGCTACGGGTTCGACGCTTGCGTTCTGCCGGTTGGCGACCAAGAACGCTCGGTCGTGGACGCGAGCGCCTCTTTGCTCGCGAAGACGCGCGTCGGCCTCGTCGCGCACGCGGGCGTCCTCGACAGTGCGGACATCCCGAGCGGTTTTACCGTCATCCCAGCCCTGGATTGGCAACACCATGCTTTCCCTACCGAGTGGATCAGCGCACCAAGGGCGACGCCTGCGCCACCGACCGCAGAAGACGACTCGACGCGGCTCGTACGCACGCCGGCAGAGACGTTCGAGCACGCCGGCGTGGCGAAACGCAGGTTGAAAAGTCTCGCCGCGCGCGCACAGCGGGAGTTGGGCAGCGCGGGTTTTTCAGACGATCGTCTCGACCCGCTCGCCGCGCTCGAAGACGAGATCGCGTGGGCGGCGGCGAGCGCGAGCGGATTCGGTTTGGTCCTCGCGATCGTGCCCGCGAAGTCGCACGGCCAGCCGGCCGGCATCGAGCGCACGCTGAGCGGCCTGCGAGAGATCGCAAAGACCGTGGTGCGCACGAGCGACGCGATCGCGCAAGGTCGCGAAAGCTTGCTCCTGATCGTGTCCGAAGCGCGGGAGCCCGATATCGCCGCGGTCGCGACCCGCTTCGCGCACCGCATTCGCAGGGCCGTGAAGGACACCAAGACCGAGAAGCAGCTTGCGAGAGCTTTTCGCCACGTCACGATCGGCGTGAGCGCCTACCCAGCCCACGGCCTCTCCCGCGAAACGCTCTTGGCGCGCGCCACCGCAGCTGCCAAACCGGTTATGTAGCGCGCGCAAATCTATTTGCGCATTGTTCATGTAGCGCGCGCAAATTTATTTGCGCGTTGTGATGTAGCGCGCGCAAATTTATTTGCGCGTTTCTAGCGGCGGCTCATGCCCCCCACGATCGCGCCGACGAGGGCGAAACCGATGAGCGCCCAACCGATCTCCAGCAACCAGCCCGAAATCGGTCTTCCGCCGAAGAGGGTCTGCGTCAAGGTGGTGCTGGCGTAGAAAATCACGCCCATGAAGAGCCCGAACGAAATGCCATGAGCGACGCTTGGTTCTTCGCCTTTGCTCAACGCAATGGCGGTTCCATATCCGAGCACGAGTGCCATGAGAAACCCGATGATGTAGGTCGTGGGCCCAGGCGCCGGCGCGCCTTGCATCATCATCGCTTCGGTCGCGGACTTGAAGAGCAGGTTGTACCAGACGTAACCCCAGACGAAGAACACGATCGCCGCGATCCAGACGGCAAGATGGTTGATGCTTTTCGACGGCATAAAGCCTCCTTCGAAGAAACGCA
>JAJPHJ010000041.1 GCA_021325335.1 Pseudomonadota bacterium
AATCCCGCTCGAGGGAGTACGCGCGGCGAGTGAAAATCTCGAGCTAAGCCTGTAGACGCTCTCGTGGGAGTCTTCTCGGACACCGGTTCAACTCCGGTCGCCTCCACCAGCCTTTTGTCGAGATGAGCTGTTCCAGGGCTATGCCAAAAGCCTCGTCCACTCGCTACCTCGCGTTCTTGCGCGGCATCAATCTCGGCGGCCGGACGGTCACGATGGCTGCGCTTCGCGACGTCTTCGCCGCATTGGGTTTCGAGCAGGTCAAGACCCTCATCGCCAGCGGCAATGTGTCCTTTTACGCGCCGCCAACCGATCCGAAGAAGCTCGCGACCACGATCGCGCCCGCACTGGAGAAACACTTCGGTTTCCGCGTCGGCACCATCGTGCGCTCGGCGCGATCCCTGGAGGAGCTCGTCGCGTCTCGGCCCTTCGGCCGGGTCCGCGTGACGCCGGCGACGCGACTATGGATCACGTTGTTCAGCGACGGGGAGACAGCCGGGCTAAAGGGCGGCTCCAAAGAGCCGGCGCTTCACAAGAATATGCGCATCATTACATCGACGCGGAGCGAAGTGTTGTGCGTCATCACTGCGGATGAGCGTTTCGGCGGACCCGAAGCGATGAAGATCCTCGAACGACGTTTTGGAAAGAACATCACGACCCGCACCTGGAACACGATCGAGCGATTGCTCGCGCTCTAGCGCAGGGTTTGCGAGCCGTCTCTTTGAAAAGTGAATTGCGCTTTTTGTGGCCGGCGGGCAGCCGGTCACGACCGATTCGAAGGGGGAATCGTCCATCCGCGTCCGCGTGATCCCGTTCTTGGCCGCGGTGGTTCTCGCCGGTTGCAACCGGCACGTCGTGGTATCCCCGCCCCAGCAAGCGACCATCTATTATTGCAAGGCTGGTACTGACGAGCTCGTCCGCGTCCCGTTCAGCGCGGATCCGAAACTGACGAGAGCCGCGCTTGCGACCGTCGCCGTCAACCAGCTCCTCGCGGGACCGTCTGTCGGTGCGGATACGTTCGCGTTGTTTCCTCGCGGCACGAGCGCCTCGGTCGACGTCCGCGGAAACACGGCGATCGTCGATCTCAAGGGCCCGATCGAGCGCTCGTTTCAAAGCGGCGGCAGCGATGAAGCCGGTATGTTCAAATCGCTCACCTACACGTTGACGGGGTTGCCGGGGATCGATCGCGTGCAGGTCTTGCTTGCAGGCCGCAGCGTGGCATCGTTGCCAGGGGGCCAGTTCGAGCTGGACGAGCCTCTCACGAGGGCGATGTTCGCGCAGTGAAACACGCGGCGCGGGTGGGCATGCTCGTCGCGCTGCTCGCGGCGACGGCCGGAGTTGTCCAAGCCCAGCAGATCAACGTCGCCGCCGTGCCCGAGCGCACCCAGATATATCTCGCCGGCCGCTTGATCGGATTCGATCATCTCGTCGACGTCAACGGCTCGCCTTTCGTGGCGGCCGGCGACGGCGGCCTGCAGACCTTTCTCTCGCTCGTCGGGGCGCAGTTGCAGTACCAGCCGGGGACGCGCTTTGTCGTGTGCACGCGCGCTGACGGAAAACTCGTGACGTTCACGGTGGGCAGCAACGCGGTGACGGTCGATGACGCGTCGCAAGGTATCGGTTCGGCTCCGTTCATCCAGGGGGATCGCCTCTACATACCGCTTCTCGCGCTCTCGCAGGCTCTCGGTCTAAGCGTTCGGACGTTCCCAAGCGCCTACGCCTTTGCCCCGGAACTCGTCTCGGTCACGCGACGCGTCGGTCAGCGCCGTACGATCGTCGAAGTCCAGGCGACCGCTCCGCTCTCATGGCACGCCGCGTACGGCGGCGACCGCAAGAAACCGTCTCTCGTGCTCACCTTTCCGGGTTTCTCCAATAGCGCGGGATCCCGGGTCTCCCTGGGCGGACGCGAAGCACGCGCCGCGACCATCGCGCAGCAGGGACCGCCTGGTTACCCCATCAGCTCGATAGCGATCGACGCATTGCAGGGAGTCAAATTCGCGGTGCACCGGACCTCGAGCGTCGCGATGGATCTCGTATTGGCGCGCGACGACAAAGATCTAGCGCTGCAGACTGCAGTCGCACCGGCTTCCTCCGTGCGCGTCGGTCCGACCACATCGCTCATCGCACAGCCTAGTATGACACCCGCGCCAAGCCCCGCAAGCATTCCACCGTCCGCGCTCGTTCCAACAGCCGTGCCGGCGCCTGAAGTGACGGAGTCGAATGCCTCGCCATCCGCGAGCCTCTCTCCGCTCCCGTTCGGATCGGGAGCCTCGCCAAACGCGAGCCCGCCGCCGCTCGCAAAGATCTTGCAAGTCGGGGAGACAGATGCAGCAGGCGTGAGCCGGATCGCCCTCACGGTGAGCGCGCCCGTCACGTTCGAATGGCACCGCCTGGCAGACCCCGACAACCGGTTTTGGGTCGACATCTCGCAAGCGGAGCTCGTAGGCCCTTCGCAAAGCCTGACGGTGAAGCTGCCCACCATTCGCGGCGTCACGGTAAGCCAGAACGAGCTCACGCCGAATCATGTGGTGCGCGTGTCCATCGATCCGACCCAACCCATCGATGTGAACATCGGCGCAATCGCTGGATCGCCCAATGTGCTCGGGATCGACATACGCTCGAGCACGCCGGCCCCCGACGCGCCTGCCAGTGGCGTCGGGTCGCTCGCCGGCGCAATAGCGCCGACCCCAACCCCGATCGCATACTCCACCTACGTGCCCACGGATCCGCGGCTCATCGTGATCGACCCCGGCCACGGCGGTAACGATCCCGGAGCTATCAACGAAGCGGCGGGTCTGACCGAAAAGAATTTGACGCTGACGATTTCGAAGCGTCTCAAAACGGACTTGCAACGCGCCGGCTGGCACGTGGCGCTCACGCGAGACGGGGACTACGAGGTCGGCGATCCCGGCGGGAACGACAAGCAAGAGTTGCAAGCGCGCTGTGATATCGCCAACGCCGGCGGCGCCAGGCTTTTTATCAGCGTGCACATCAACGCGTCGGTCTCGGGCGATCCAAACGGGGTGACGACCTATTTCTGGCGTGACGACGCGCGAGCGTTCGCCGGCGCCGTTCAAAACGCGCTGGCCGCAGGCACCGGTCTTCGCAGCGATGGGGTCATCCGCAACAACTTCTACGTCATCCATCACACGATGATGCCCGGCGTTTTGGTCGAAGCTGCGTATCTCAGCAACAGTCACGACGCGCAGTTGCTCGCCCAACAGTGGTTCTTGGATCGGGTCGCCGACGACATCGCCCAAGGAGTCGCGACCTTCACCGGCGGCCCACCGCCGCGATGACCGCACCAAAACGCCGCATCGCGATGTTCGATTCGGGTCTTGGGGGGTTGACCGTGCTCGCGCAACTCCGGCGCCAGATCCCCGATGCGGAGATCATCTACGCGGCCGACACCGCCCGCGTGCCTTATGGGGACAGACCTCTGGAACAAGTGGGCGAATTTGCGCGCGACATCATCGCGCATCTCTTGACGTACGAACCAAGCCTCATCGTCATCGCGTGCGGCACGAGTTGCTCCGCTTTCGACGCGCTCGGCTACCCGCCCAGTGTGGTGACGCTTTTGCCGATCGTCGACTGCGGGGTCGTTGCGGCGGCGCAGGCGACGAAGATCGGGCGCGTGGGCGTCATTGCAACCGCGGCCACGGTGCGCAGCGGTATTTTCGAGCGCAAGATCCGCGAGCTGCTGCCGCAGGCGCGGGTCACCTCGGTCGGCGCTCCGAAGCTCGTACCGCTCATCGAGGCGGGGAATTGGCTGCAAGCTGACGCCGACGCGGTCGTCGCCGGTTACTGCACTGCCTTCGGGGAAGCCGGATGCGACGCAGTCGTCCTCGGTTGCACGCACTTTCCGCTGCTGCGCCCCGCGTTTGAGAACGCCCTCGGGCCCGGGGTGAGCATGGTCGACCCTGCATTCATCTGCGCGCAGCGCGCGGCCGCTCTGCTTGCGGACAACGCATCGGGTGACGGGTCGTTGACCTTCTTGGTTTCGGGCGAGGTGGAGCCGTTCGTGCGCCACGCCACGGACCTCGCGGGTCCGATCGCCGCCTCCGCGCGCGTTCGCGCGGTCGATTTTTCAGACGAGGTGAAACAGCCGGAACACCGCTAGCGTGGAGACGACCGCAAGCGCCACTCCTGCGAGCACCTGCGCGACGCTGTGCGCACGCAGGTAGCACCGCGCCCAGCAGACGAGCGGCACGATCGCGACGTACGGTAACGGCTGCAGCCCGAAGAGCAGGAACATCACGGCGAATGGGCCGGTGACGCCGAATGCATGGGTGCTGATCTTCCACCATCGAGTGACGATCATGATCGCGACCGTTGCGCCGACGTAGCCCCACGTGATGGCGACGAGAACGGTCGGGGCGCGCACGACCATGAGGAAGAGCGCCGCACTCGCGTACACGATCACGAGGGCGATGAACGCGCGGCTGCGCTCGAGACGGTCTGACATGTCGAAGTCGCCGATTCGCCCCGACAGGTACAGGTAGAAGACGCAGAGCATGGGCGCGATCGTGAAGAAGAAGAGTCCGGCGATCGACAGCTCCCAGAAGTGGAATGTCGATGAGGAGAACGCTCTGGCAACGATGACGAACAAAGCGGTCGCACAGATGAACGGGTTGAAAATCGTGGACAGGCTGCGCGCAAATTCCACGACTGCGCGGTGCTCGCGGATGACGACGACATCGGGTTGGCCGAGTTTGTGCTCGCGCGCTTCAAACGCGGGATTTTGCGGCCGAAACTCGTCGCGCATCCGCACCATTATAGCACAGCCGAACCTCGCCGCGTGAACTCGCCCGCCTATCTGCCGGGCGCCGAGCCCTTTTCCGTCAGGGGCGAACGCGGCGCCGTCGTCTTGCTGCATGGGTTTTCCGGAAGCGTCTCAGAGATCCGCGCGCTCGGACACCGTTTGCATGACCAAGGCTACAGCGTCTTCGCGCCGGCGCTCGCCGGGCACGGTCTGTCGCCCGGTCATCTCGCCAAAGCAACGGCAAATGATTTTTTCGCGGCGGCAGAGGCGGCCTATTGCGAAGCGGCCGCCGCGCACGAGCGCGTCTACGTCGTCGGGCTGTCGTTGGGAGGCGCGCTCGGGCTGCATATCGCTGCCCGACACCCCGTGGCAGCAGTGGTGACGATCTCGACGCCGGTTTTCATGGGGAGGTTCGTCAGCTTTTCGGTGCCGCTCTTGGTCCGCTGGGTTCCTAACAGGCACGTGATCAGCAACTATGCCGCATGGCGCGGCGAGGTGGTGGGCTACAAGACGACACCGATGCGTTCGCTCGGCGTGCTCCTTTCGGTTCTCAAACAGGTTCGCCGCGAGCTGCCGCGCGTGCACGCTCCGCTGCTCGTCTTGCACAGCACCGGAGATCAGACCGCCCCGGTTGCCAATGCGCGCTTCATCGCGGCGCACGTGGCGAGCCAGGTGAAGGAGGTTCGCATCTATCCAGGCGCCCGTCACCTGCTCACCATTCCTCCGTATCTCGACACCGTGAGCGAGGACATCGTCCGGTTTCTCCACGCTCGCGAAGCATGAGAGGTCGTATGCTGCACGGGAGCCGCCGGAGGGGGGCAACTGCGCCCGCGCGAAAGCGCAACGATGCTCTCCGCGCTCTTCCTGGCCGCCACGCCGGCCGCCGCCGTTCCCACGGTCGCGCCCGCTGCCGTGCCTACGAGTTTTCAGTTCACGCCGGTCACCTTCGGCGCTCAGCACCCGTTCGTGCTCACGATCATCCAGGCGCTCTTCATCTTGGTGTCCGTGGTCCTGATCGTGCTCATGTCCATGCAGACCACGAAGAACGAGGGTCTCTCAGGAAGCATCGGCGGCAGATCGGAATCTGCCTATCGCGGCCGCCTGGGATTCGACCAACAGCTGACGCGACTCACAGGCAGCATCGCGTCGGCATATGTCGTGCTCGCGATCGCCTATTTCTTGGTCACCCGCTAAACGCTAGGAAAACTCGACCGACAATCGGAATGACCGGCACACTTCTAGAGCGGGGTGGCTTAGACGGACCCTATGTTACTTAGTGTCAAGGATCTTGCAGTCACCTTCAAGACCGAAGACGGCATCGTCCGCGCAGTCAACGGGCTGTCCTTCAGTTTGAACGCCGGTGAGACGCTCGGCATCGTGGGCGAGTCTGGATCCGGCAAGAGCGTCACCGCGCTTTCCATCATGCGCCTCATCGCGATGCCGCCGGGCCGTATCGAAGCCGGTTCGATCGAATTCGACGGTCGGGATCTCCTCCAGCTCGGCGAGCCGCAGATGCGTCAGATCCGCGGCAACAAAATCTCAATGATCTTCCAGGACCCCATGACGAGCCTCAATCCCGTGCTCACCGTCGGCGACCAGGTCGCCGAGACGATCATGCTCCACCAGCACCGCAATAAAAGAGAGGCGATGGAGCGGGCGCTCGACATGCTCAAGATCGTGCGCATCCCCGAAGCAGAGCGCCGCATCAACAACTATCCGCACCAGTTCTCGGGTGGCATGCGCCAACGCGTGATGATCGCAATGGCGCTGGCCTGCGACCCGCAGCTGCTCATCGCGGACGAACCGACGACCGCTCTGGACGTCACGATCCAAGCGCAGATCCTCGATCTCATGCGGGCGCTGCAGCAGCGCCTCAACTCGGCGATCATCATGATCACGCACGATCTGGGCGTCGTGGCGGAGATCTGCGAACGCGTGCTCGTCATGTATGCGGGCAACATGGTGGAATATGGGACGGTCGACCAGATCTTCCGCGAACCGAAGCACCCCTACACGTGGGGCCTGTTGCAGTCGCTGCCCCGGCTCGATGAATCCGGTCGCAGGCGGCTCGTCCCTATCGACGGTCAGCCACCAAACCTGCTGCGCTTGCCGGCCGGTTGCGCCTTTGCGGCCCGCTGCCGCTACGCGCTCCCGGAATGCGCCACGAACCCTCCACCCCTCATCGATTTCGGCAACGGGCACGTCGCGCGATGCGTCCTATATAAGGAAGATCGCGGACTCGACTTGCGCGAGCTGAGCCTCCCGAACGCGGGCCAACGTGGCTGAGCCTGCCACCCGGTTCGTCGAGGTCAACGACCTGACCAAATACTTTCCGGTCACCCACGGAGTGTTCTCGCGCCACGTGGCCGACGTCAAAGCCGTGGACGGGGTCAGCCTCACGATCAAGCGGGGTGAGACGCTTGGGCTGGTCGGTGAGTCCGGCTCCGGCAAGACGACCCTGGGACGGTGCGTCCTGCGCTTGCTCGAGCCGACGAGCGGACAGGTGTTCTTCGAGGGCGAGGATATCACGCACGTGCCGCGCAGGGTCATGCGCTCCCTGCGCAAGCAGATGCAGATCATCTTTCAGGATCCGTACGCGAGTCTCAATCCGCGGATGACGGTGGGCGATATCGTCGCGGAACCGCTCGTGATCCACCACCTCGCCCGCGGCAAAGAGATCGACGCTCGCGTTCACGAGCTCTTGCGTACGGTCGGTCTGTCCCCATACCACGCGAACCGCTACCCGCACGAGTTCTCGGGCGGCCAACGCCAGCGCATCGGCGTGGCGCGCGCGCTTGCGGTCGATCCGAAATTCATCGTCGCCGACGAACCGGTGTCCGCGCTCGACGTCTCCATCCAAGCCCAAGTGGTGAACTTGCTGCAAGACCTGCAAGAGCGGCTCGAGCTGACGTACCTGTTCATCGCACACGACCTCTCCGTGGTGCGCCACATCTCCGATCGCGTCGCGGTGATGTACGTGGGAAAGCTTGTCGAGGTGGCCGATCGCGGGGAGCTCTACGAACGGCCGCTCCACCCCTACACCCAGGCGTTGTTGTCGGCGATCCCGATCCCCGATCCCCGCATCGAGGCTCGGCGCGAACGGATCATCCTCCAGGGCGACATTCCCTCGCCGCTCAACCCGCCGAGCGGCTGCCGTTTCCACACCCGCTGTCCGATCGCGTACGACCGCTGCATCACCGAAGTCCCGGAGCTCTTGAGCTACAACGGGCACCAGGTGGCGTGCCATAAAGTGCAAGAGCTGGGCGGAGCGCAGCCGCAGGTTCGTGGCGCCGCTCCGGCCATCCACAACCTCGCCGCCGACCCAACCACCCCAAATCCCGCTTGATGTGCCCAGCGGTCCTTTGTAGCGGCGGACCTTTAGGTCCGCCCACTCCGTATGTAGCGGCGGACCTTTAGGTCCGCCCCGTCCCTATGTAGCGGCGGACCTTTAGGTCCGCCCCGTCCCTATGTAGCGGCGGACCTTTAGGTCCGCCTCGTCCGTATGTAGCGGCGGACCTTTAGGTCCGCCTCGTCCGTATGTAGCGGCGGACCTTTAGGTCCGCCCAATCCTAGTACGGATCAACAGACCCGACGTAGGGATAGTCGGCGGCCTCTCGCACAAGTCCAGCGCGCACGGGGTTCAATAGGATGTACTTGACGTACTCATCCGCGCGCTCGTACTCTCGTTTCACGCGTTCGTGGAAGCCTCTCATCCAGGTGACGACGCCGTGTGGCATTGCAGCATGGCGGATGCCAGCTTTGATGACTGCAACGACGACGGGAAGTGAACCGCCGTGCTCTCGCAACTTCAGCAGCAAGTGAATGTGGTCGGGCATGACGCAGTAGGCGTGCAGGTAGTATCGCCCCTGCCGGCGCTGACGCATGATCACGTCCACAGCAGCAGTGCCGATGTGCTTGTTGCTAAAAACCGGCTCACGGTTCTTCACGCACATCGTAACAAAATACGAGCGCTCGGAGCTGTAGTCAAAGTTGGGAAGTCGAGGAGGGCGTGACGTCCTTATCACTCACTAACCCTCACGTTACGAATAATTCGGGTCAAGGCGGACCTAAAGGTCCGCCGCTACGACACGCGCCGGGCGGACCTAAAGGTCCGCCGCTACGACACGCGCCGGGCGGACCTAAAGGTCCGCCGCTACAGGGTCCGCCGCTACATGGGTCCGCCGCTACGACACGGGCCGGGGCGGACCTAAAGGTCCGCCGCTACAGGGTCCGCCGCTACAGGGTCCGCCGCTACAGGGTTCGCCGCTACAGGGTTTCGCTCGCTTGCGTGTCCCATTTTTGACGGGCCTTGACGGCATAGTGTATAGTAGGGGACGTTTGAACTGCCGGTGGCTCGTCCCGCAACGCAGTCTCAAGCGGAAAGGCCAGTTTGTCCAAGTCCCTCATCATCGTCGAGTCGCCCGCCAAGGCCCGGACCCTTAAGAAGTTTCTCGGCGGCCGCTACCAAGTTCTCGCCTCGGTCG
>JAJPHJ010000093.1 GCA_021325335.1 Pseudomonadota bacterium
TGACGGCTTTCGGCCTCATGGTCTCCCTTGCGTTCGGCAGTCCGCTGTGGTTCGGCATTCCGGCGCCGTGGCTCGGCTTCGTCGTATGGCTGCTCATTGGCTTCGTTATCTATTTCGCCTACAGCCGCGCGCATAGCACGGTCGGCAAAGCGGAGGGGGAACGTCCTTCGACCGCCTAGACCGTTGCCGCGCTCGAACTAGACTCCGCGAACCTTCGCTCGCTCCATCATGACGGTCGTGGGCAACTTGGCATTGCGCACGATCCGCAGGGCGCCAAGAATCTTGATCTGTAGCCAGGTCGGGTCGAATTCAAACCATCGCAGCCCGTGGCGGGCCGAGAATGGGAACGCGTGATGGTTGTTGTGCCAACCTTCGCCCCACGTGAGGAGTGCTACCCACCAGCAGTTGGTCGATAGATCTGTGGTCTTATACGTTCGGTAACCGAACCGGTGCGCCGCGCTGTTGACAAACCAGGTCACATGGTACACAAAAACCAGCCGCACAAAGACACCCCAAACCACCCATGAGATACCTCCGGCGGCAAAGAGCACGAGTGCCAGGACCACCTGGAGCAGGAGTGCACGGTCGAGGAGAAAGCGATAGAACGGTTGCGCGTAAAGATCGGGGGCGTTGCGCGCTATTTCTTCGTCGCTTGGGCGGGCGTCGTTCGGCTTGTAGAGCCAGTCGATGTGCGTCCACCACATGCCGCGGTGCGCGTCGTGGGGATCGCCGGTGCGATCTGCATGGGCGTGATGCAAACGGTGGGTGGCGACCCACTCGATCGGATCGCCTTGCAGCGCAAGCGTGCCTGCCAGAGCCGAAAAATATTCAAGGGGTTTCCACATCACGAGACTGCGGTGGGTGAGCGTGCGATGAAAGCACAGCGCGATGCCGAACGCACCGGTCAGCCACCACAGGACCAGGCCGGCGGCGAGACCGCTCCACGAAAAAAACGCGGGCACAAACGCCGCGAGGGCACCGATGTGGATGGCCAACAACCCGAAATTGACGGGTAGCATGTATTGCTTCCTACGCATGCCGCACCCCACGTTCAGGTCTTGAGTTTAAATGGATAGCGGTCTCCTTGGTAAGCCTTCCCGACGACCCCCGAAGGGGTAGACTCCTGCATTCCTCGTATCACCATGATAGGCGGTCGCTCTTAAACTATCGGTACGCAAACGCACCAACCAGGACCAAGTCATGCCGAAGAACGTTGACTACGCAAGTAATGCCATCCTCGGGTGCTTGAAAGGCAAGGATCGAGCGCTTGCTCTCCAGACGACCAAAATAGTCGATTTCAAAGTTCGCCAGAACGTCTATCGGCCAGAGGAGCGGATCACGGATGCATATTTCCCTCTCAGCGCCGTTTTTTCGGTCGTCGCGCGCATGAAGGATGGCGCGATGATCGAGGTCGGTACGATCGGCCGGGAGGGCACCACCGGCGTGCCGCTCGTCATGGGCAGCGAAACCACCGCGAACGAAAGCTTTTGCCAGGTACCGGGCAAAGCGTGGAAGATGCCGGCCGCGACATTTCGCAGCCTGCTCGCGACCAGCCAAGTCTTCCGCCAGTACATCAACCGATATCTGCAAGCATACGTCAACATGCTTGGCCAGCTGGCCGCGTGCAACCGCTTGCACAGCGTCTACGAACGATGCGCGCGTTGGCTATTGATGACGCGCGATCGAGTGGGAAGCGATACGTTTCCCCTCACCCACGAATTTCTCGCCATCATGTTAGGCTCGCGCCGGTCGGGAGTGACGGTCGCCGCGGCGATTTTGCAACGTGCCGGGTTCATTCGCTATTCGCGAGGCATGATCACGATTTTGGATGGAGCAGGCTTGGAGACCACCGCCTGCGAGTGTTACAAGGTGACGACAAGTCAGTTCGGCGACCTTTTGAGTCTTCGTCAAGCCGCCGACGGTTCGTCTCGGACTAAGACCGTTACGTAAGGTGGTCCAGACCGGTTGTCCGCTTTTCGAGCTCCAAGACGGCACCAACGCCCGGCTTGGTTTGTAGATCCACCCTATCCATGAGCCGGTTCATCAGATAGAGCCCAAAACCGCGCGATCCGACGGCTGGCTCGTCGACCGGTATGCGTGGAGGATTGAAACCTCTCCCGTGGTCCTCTACCCGGACCGCTAGCTTCTTCCCGTCGAACGCGCATCTCACGAGAAAGAAAGCGGAACTATCCGCGCGCTCAACGACGTTGCTCAGCGCCTCGCCCACCGCGAGGACGATGTCGTCCACCTCGCGAGGCGCAAAACCGCAGTGCGCCGAGAATTGCGCGACGTCTTTCCTCGCAGCACGAAGCGATTGAGCTTGCGGTTGGTAGCTTCGCGCGAACGATGCGCTCACGCCTGGATAATACCGAGTCGCGGTGCTAAGGTCTGTACGCAACCGCACCGGAACGATTTTTTGTCCTGCTTCTTATAGGAACGCTATACCGGACGCGGACCGGCGGCGGAGATCGCAAGATCACTCATCGCCGTCGTCAACGAAGCATATGCTTCGTACACGCGTTGCAAGCTGGCTTGCGCCGCGTGACCCCGAACCTCTTGCCGATCCGACGAGCTGAGTTCCACAACAGCGTTCTGCAACTTTGCTATGCGAAATTCCAAACCAGCCGCGCGCGCCAACGTACCGTTTCGCATGCACGCTTGGCATACGTTCCACGAGCCGGTGTGAGTGGTCTTCTGGATAGGGTCGTTGCACAGGTCGCACATGGCGGTGACATTTTCAGGCGTCTTAGGACAATAGTAGGAGTCCTGAGACGAAAGATCGGTGCGCTAACGTACCAATCCGTGAAGCCAGGCGCCCACTGGCCCTCTGAGTATGGTATAATACCCTTACAGCGACTCTAGGGATTGAAACCAGGCTGCCCTGAATGCTGGCGCCTCCCAGGTGCTTCTCAAGCGGGCAGTTTCTTTTGACACTTATGCTCTCGACTGTTGATTAAAACCAACTCCAAAGGAGTTGCCATGTTCACACGTATTGTAACGCTAAACTTGAAGCCGAATCGTCTCAACGATTTCAAAGAAGCTATGGACAAGCAAGTGCTTCCCATGCTTCGCAAACAGAGCGGCTTCAAAGATGCGTTTGCCCTCGTCGGGACGAGCAGCACTGAAATCCGCTCCATAACTTTCTGGGACAAGAAAGAGAATGCAGAATCCTACAATAGCGCGACCTATCCGGAAGTGCTGAAGATTCTCGCAAACTTTGTCGAAGGAACACCACAGGTCAAGAGCTACGAAGTCCTTAGCTCAACTTTCCACAACATCCCGACGCTCGCGACTGTCTAAACTCGCGACAATATAGTACAACGAGCTCTGCTCCCAAAGAGAGCGGTTGGTCACAACCGCTCTCTTAAAATACGAATGTTCATGGAGGTGATAATAATGGGACTCTTCTTTAAGAAACTGCTCTGGCCGTCATTGGTCGTCGTTCTCATCGAGCTGATCTATGTGCACAGCCAGCCGCACTGGCTTATTCTTACATTAGTCTTTGCCGTCATCAATGCACTGGCGCTGCTTGGCATCCGGTTCGTGGTGGCGCAGCCAGCATCAAGTGGGTCGCGCTGAGGGAAAGCTTTACGTGAGAAGTTCTGTTAAGGCAGTATTGCTAGCCGCATGCCTTTTCATAGCAGTCTACCTGCCCGCATTTGCGATCAAAGCTCTCCTTCGCCCGACGATCACGGTCGCGGTACCGTTGGTCATCGGCATTTCGCTCTTCATTTCACTCGCGCTCATGATTGCTCTCTCAAAGCGCGAACGAGGTTTGGCGGAATTTGGATTTCGACTTCCGCAACAAAAGTACGTTTATTTCTCCCTCATATTTGGCGCCCTGCTTGGATTGGTCATAGGATACGTTGCGCATCTATTTCCAACAAGACCGCCGCATGACGTCTCAACGCTTGCCCCAGTTCTCATTGTGTCGTATTTTGTACTGGGAGCATCCGTTCAAGAGGAAGTGATATTTCGTGGTCTGTTACAAACGACGGTCGCTCGAGCGTTTTCCGGCAGCATCAACGTCCTTGGACTAAGGGTTGGGGCTGACGTCTTGGTCATTGCGGCACTTTTCTGCCTGATACACGTTCCAGAAGGCCCAGCTGTGGCTATTAGGGCACTGATACTCGGCTTGGGCGCGGGTGAGTTACGAAAGCGCAGTGGAAGCCTCGTGCCCGCGATCCTCGTTCATCTGCTGTTCAATCTTGACAGCGGCATCTTCGCGCTCGGTCACTAAATCTGGAGCGGGAGACGAGGTTCGAACTCGCGACCCTCAGCTTGGGAAGCTGATGCTCTACCAACTGAGCTACTCCCGCACGCCATAAGATTTCTTGATGACCCGGTGGTCTCCCCGCACGGGGTTTGCCTAGGGCGTGCATGAGGTTCCCGGTGCTCAGCGAAACGGTGTGAGCACACGGACATGGGATTGGTCAAGCTCGTCTCACTGGCACAAGCACAAGCCGCACCACTCACGCCGGGCGATATCTCGGCGCTTCTGCACGCGCATGGGAGCATGACCCTTGAGTATTACGCTCCGCGCGGTCACGACCCCCAAAAACCGCATACCAAAGACGAGATCTACGTCATCGCCGCAGGCCGAGCGCGCTTCAGGTATGATGGAGAGCAGGTCGCGTGCGCGCAAGGCGACGCAGTTTTCGTGCCGGCGGGCGTGGCGCACCGCTTCGAAGACATGAGCGAAGATTTTGGGACTTGGGTTGTGTTTTACGGCTCGGAAGGAGGCGAATGATCTTGCCGCTTCGATCTGCGCGCCATGAGCCAACCGGCGCCGCCGATGACCGCGGTGACGGTGAGTAGACCCGCCACGACTCTCAGTGCGAGCGCAGCGGTATTGGATCGCCGCCCCGAGCTCGTTCTTTTTTTTGCGTTCGTCGAATCCGGCCGGTCCATGCCGCATCGTTCGGCCAGCATGGCTGGGGTTCCCAGACCGTTCCCCCCGAGCGATCGCCGATGAGCGCGCGCGCCGTGACGATTCCCGATGGCCCGGGCGACGCGGTCTTGCGACTCGGTCGAAAAGAAGTCAAGCTCACCAATCTCGGCAAGGTGTTTTGGCCCGACAGCGGGATCACCAAGCGCGATCTGCTGGTCTACTACGCGAGCGTCGCCGACGTCTTGCTGCCGCATCTTCAGGACCGCGCCATGGTGATGAAGCGCTATCCCAACGGCGCATATGCGGACTTTTTCTTCATGAAGCGCGCTCCCTCGCCTCGGCCGCCGTGGATCGAGATCTGCCGTATCAAGCACTCCTCCGGAAACGTGATCGACTTTCCGATGATCCAGGACCTCGCCTCGCTCTTGTGGGTGATCAATCTCGGCTGCATCGACCTCAACCAGTGGTACGCGCGCTGCGACGATGTCGACCTTCCGGACTACGTGCACTTCGATTTGGATCCGGTGCCGGGAGCGGACTTCGAGAAGGTGCGGGAGAGCGCGCTCATTGTCCATGAGGCGCTCGACGACCTGAGCATGCCCAACGTCGTCAAGACGTCGGGCTCGCGCGGCATGCACGTGTACGTGCCGATCGTGCGCGGGCCGACGCAAAAAGAAGTCTGGACGTTCGCCAAAGCGTTCGCTCACAGCTTGGCGCCCAAACATCAAAAGCTGATGACCGTCGTGTACAAGACCGCGGACCGGCCACGTGGCCGCGTGTTGCTCGATTACAACCAAAACGCGTGGGGCCGCACGCTCGCCTCGGTGTACTCCGTACGCCCCAAACCGCGTGCGCCCGTGTCGACGCCGCTGGCCTGGCGCGAGGTCAGCCGTGGAGTGAGGATCGACGACTTTAGAATCGACAACGTTCCGGCGCGGGTCCGCAAAGCCGGAGATCTCTGGTCGCTCTTGCTGCAGCGCCGAGGCCGGTTCGATCTGCGGAAGTATCTGTAATGGCCGCTAGCCTGCGCTTGCCGATCAAACCGCCTTACCCACCCATGGAAGCGCTGTCGTCTGAAAAAATTCCGGCGGGTGAGGGCTGGCTGTACGAGCCCAAATGGGATGGCTTTCGCTGCATCGCTTACAAAGATGGGCAGAACGTCTTTCTGCAATCGAAGAATGGTTTGCCGCTGGGGCGCTACTTTCCGGAAGTCGTCGAGCACGTCAAGTCCATTGCGGCAACGAAATTCGTGCTTGACGGCGAACTGGTCGTGCGCACGGGCAAACAGCTTTCCTTCGAGGAGTTGCAGCTGCGCCTGCATCCCGCCGAGAGCCGCGTGCGCAAACTGGCGCACGAACACCCGGCGACATTTTTGGTCTTCGATCTCCTCGTCGACGAGCGCGGCAAGGCACTGGTCGATCTGCCGTTGCGGGAGCGCCGCCCAAAATTGGAAGCATTCGCCCGTCGGTTCATGCGCGTCGAAGGCATCAGGCTTTCAAAGGCGACCAAACAATCCCGGGTGGTGGCCGGCTGGTTCGAGACCGTCGGCGGCGCACTCGACGGCATCATCGCCAAGCGGCTGGACGCCGAGTATTGCTCGGGCGAGCGAAGCGGTGCGCAGAAGATCAAGAAACTCCGGACCGCGGATTGCGTTGTGGGCGGTTTCCGTTACGCCAGCACAGGAAAAGTGATCGGTTCGCTCTTGCTCGGCCTGTACGATCGCAACGGGCTGCTCCATCACGTCGGGTTCACGTCCGGACTTTCCGCAGACGAGCGCAAGGCGCTCGTGCCCAAGCTCAAACCGTTGATCAAGCCACCTGGTTTTACCGGACGAGCGCCCGGAGGACCAAGTCGCTGGAGCACGGAGCGGACGGACCAATGGGAACCCCTCGTGCCCAAGCTCGTCGTCGAAGTGACGTTCGATCACGTCACCGACGAGCGCTTCCGCCATGGCACGCGACTCCTGCGTTGGCGACCGGACAAATCACCCCAGCAGTGCACGATGGAGCAGCTCGACGTCGTCGCGTCGGCCTCGTTGTTGAAGTTGAGCTCTTAGCCGCCGATGCGCGACATCTCCACCTTCGGAAGCCGGCCCGTCTGCTCTGATCTGATCTCGGAATACCGGTCGGCACGCCGCGACCACACTCGCTGCAGCGCGGCGCCGATATCGGCGTCGGTCTGGCCGCCCCGCAGGAGCGCGCGCACGTCGTATCCGGTGGCCGCGAACAAACAGGTGTACAGGCGTCCGTCCGACGACAGTCTCGCGCGCGTGCAGTCACCGCAGAAGGGCTGCGTCACGGACGCGATGACGCCGATCTCGCCGCTTCCGTCGCGATACCGGTAGCGCCGCGCGACCTCGCCTCGGTAGTTCGGCTCGAGCGCCTCGAGCGGCAGCCGTTCGTTGATGCGGGCGACGATCTCGTCTGCCGGCACCACCTCGTCGAGTCGCCAGCCATTCGTCGTGCCCACGTCCATGTACTCGATGAAGCGAAGGATGCACCCCGTATGTTGGAAGTAGCGGGCCATGTCCACGAGCGTGTGCTCGTTGACGCCGCGCTTGACGACGACGTTGACCTTCAGAGGCGACAGCCCGGCGCGCTGGGCCGCGGCAATGCCCTCGAGCACGCGGTCGACCGGGAAGTCGACGTCGTTCATCGCGCGAAAGACGGTGTCGTCCAAAGAATCCAGGCTCACCGAGATCCGGCGTAGACCCGCCGCAGCAAGCGCCGCGGCCTTGCGCGCCAGCAGGGCGCCGTTTGTCGTGAGGGTCAGGTCGCGGATGCCCGGCAGTCGCGCGAGCATCGCCACGAGCTTCTCGATATCGCGCCGCAAAAGCGGCTCGCCGCCGGTCAAGCGGATCTTCTCGACGCCAAGTCTCGAGAAGATCCCGGCCAGTCTCTCGATCTCCTCGAACGTCAGCAGCTCGGCCGCCGGCACGAAGTGAAAATCTCTGCCAAAAACTTCCTTCGGCATGCAGTAGGTGCAGCGAAAATTGCAGCGGTCGGTGACGGAGATGCGGAGGTCTCGAAGCGGGCGGCCGAGCGTGTCGCGAGCGACAAAGGTCATTCTCCGTGCTTCTGCAGCCGGATATTTTTTCCCGTGCTATCGCAGCGACCCGACCGCGGTCAGACCGGGCGCCGTGCGCGCGGTCGTCTCTTCATTCTCTATGCCGATCCAACGATCGTGGCGCAGCGAGCGATACGCCGCAGCGATGACTTCCACCGAAGCAAGCGCATCCTCGGGCCCGATGAGCAACTGCTCTTGGCCTGCGAGCGCTCGGCAGAAGTTGTCGAGCTGCGCCGCAAGCACCGCGCGCTCATCGTAACCGTCGCCGAAACTTACCCAGCGCGAATTGAGACCATGCCTGAAGCGCGAGCGCGTTCGGCCGAGCGTCACCGCGCCACTCGTGCCGAAGATGCATACGTAATTCTCACTGTCGAGATCGCAGCACCAGGAAAGGTCGATGCTGCCGAGGACGCCGCCCGCGGTCCGTGCCACCAGGTGCGCCGTGTCTTCGACGTCCAGTCGCTGTGTGCGCGGACCCTCGTACGCGGCGACCGCGGTGACCGGACCGCAGAGGTGGCGCAACAAGTCCACCGAGTGCGTACCATAATCCATGATGACGCCCCCGCCGCTCACGGATCGCTTGGCATGCCAGCCGGCTGCCATCTTCACATCCGATGCAAAAGAGTTCTCAAAAGCAAGCACCTCCCCCAACACGCCTGACGTGATAAAGGCGCGCGTTTGCGCGACGTCATCGAGGTAACGGAATTTCGACGCCATGGCGAGCTGCACGCCAATCCGGTCGGCGACGTGCAGCATGCGCCGGGCGCTCGCAACATCGACGCTCAAAGGCGTTTCGCACAGCACGGGGATACCGCAGCGCAGGAGATCGAGGGTGATGAAGGCGTGGGTCGACGGCGGCGTACAGATGAGCGCGGCTTCGAATCCGCCCGCCCGCAGCAGCGACGCGTGCGAGTCGAAGACCCGACACGCGCTGAGCGCCGAGATCCGCGCACCCGCGTCCAGGTCGGTGTCGGCGACCGCCACGAGCTCTGCGGTTTCGCTCTCGAGAAAGACCTGCGCGTACGTCTGCGCGACTGAGCCCGCGCCGACCATGGCGAAGCGCACCTTCGGCACTATGGGATTCTCCGATCGTCAACCGCGTGTACTGAATCGTCCATCTTAAGCTTAACCTTTCGCCTCCAGGGCATGCGAGAGGCCAAGGAGCACGGCATCCCGGCCCCCCGACTCAGCCACTCAACACGAATTGGGGCGTTCGGCCCTGCGGCACAAGGCCCAGGGAACTCAAGGCGGCGGACACGCGGGCTGCCGATAATTGTGTTACCGCCGTCACGGGAAAAGGATGGTCATGGCACACGCGCTTTGGACGGGCTCCATCAACTTCGGCCTTGTCAATATCCCAGTAAAGCTGTTCAACGCAGTACGCGGGAACGAGCTGTCGTTTCACTTCCTTCATAAGAAAGATCAAGGACGCATCACGAACGTCCGCACGTGCAGCGAGTGCGGCAAGAAAGTCCCGTGGGATGAGATCGAACGCGGCTATGAGATCGAGAAAGGCCAGCACGTCATCCTGACCGATGAGGACTTCAAACGCGTGAACGTCGAGGCCACCCAATCGGTCGACATCATGCAGTTCGTGCAGCAAAAAGAGATCGACGAGATGCTCTACGACACGCCCTACTACCTCGAGCCGGAGAAGAAGGGCCGCCACGCCTACGCCCTCCTGCGGGAGGCGCTCAAGAAATCGGGCAAGGTGGGCATCGCCCGCGTGGTCATCAGGACGAGGGAGCATCTGGCCGCCGTCCGCCCGCATGGCGAGGCGATCGTGCTCGAAACGATGCACTACGAAGATGAGATCGTGAAGGCCAGTCAATTCGAATTTCCGCCAACGAAGGAAAAGACACCGGCGACCGAGATGAAGGCCGCGCTCATGCTCATCGACACCATGTCGGAGAAATTCGACGCCTCGAGTTTCCA
>JAJPHJ010000123.1 GCA_021325335.1 Pseudomonadota bacterium
ACCGAACGTCATGTGCCGCAAGACGGACGTTTCTCGATGCGGTATGGCGGTAGGGACTATGAGTTGCGAGTCGCGTGCATACCAACCGTCTTCGGTGAAAAAGTCGTCTTGCGGCTACTGGAAAAGAACCCGTCGTTCAAGACGCTTCGCTCGATTGGCTTTAGCGAGCGGAATTATCAGCTCTTTGCGCCGCTGGTCCGCCGGCCGTACGGCATGATCCTGTTCTGCGGGCCTACCGGGAGCGGCAAATCGACGACCCTGTTCGCCTGCATTCAAGAGATCCACGACGGCACGACGAACATCATGACGGTCGAGGATCCGGTCGAGTATCGAGTGCGCGGCATCAATCACGTGGAGCTGAACCCTAAGAGAGGGCTTACGTTCCCGACCGTGCTCCGATCGCTCTTGCGCAGCGATCCGGACGTCATCTACGTCGGCGAGATCCGCGACCGGGAAACCGCGGATCTGGCCGTGCGTGGCGCTTTGACCGGGCATCTCCTTTTCTCGACCTTGCACACCAACAGTGCCATTCAGGCCATCACGCGCCTTGTCGACATCGGCGTCGAAGGTTCGCTCATCGGAGCATCGCTCATCGCGGTGGTCGGCCAGCGGCTTGTGAGGAAGGTTTGCGGTTGGTGCAAAGAGTCATATCAGGTCCCAGCGAGCGAGGTGGTGGTGCTCCAGGATCTCCTTGGCTTGGAGGTGGTTCCGGCGACGCTGATGCGCGGGCGCGGCTGCGCGCATTGTCACGATACCGGCTATTACGGCCGAAGCGCGGTGCACGAAATGGTCGTCGTTGACGAGCAATTGCGTCACCTCATCGGTACGCACGGATCGGATGCAGCGCTTCTGCGAGAACACCTGCGAACGACCGATTTTCAGGACCTGCGTATGGATGCGATCGCGCGCTTGCTGCAAGGCGAAACGACCTTATCCGAAGTGATTCGAGTGACCATATGAGCACCGGGTGTTCGAACCCGCCTGGACAACGCGGCTTTTCCCTGGTCGAGGCCTTTGTGGCCATGGTCATCTTGACGCTTGCGGTCCTCGTGCTTACGACCGCATATCCGTACGCCTTCGGCAGAATCGGAGAACGCGACGACGAGCTACAGGCCGTTTCGTTCGGGCAGCAATATATCGAGCAAATCCGGCAAGAGATCCGCACCGGCTCGACGACGCTGCCGAGCGCAACCGCGCCCATCGATGCCGGCTACCCGTTGGCGTTCGGCGTGACGGGGTATCCCGCCCCGGGCGCATCTCCATCGCCTCCGCCGCAGCTTGCTTCTCCCGGCAATTTCACTGCCTCCGCAACGACAAGTCCCGCGTTGACCTCGACGAGCAATTCCTTTGACGTCACCGCTAAGGTGACGTGGACCTACGGAAGCGCGAACCGCAGCGTCCTCCTCCAAACCGTGGTGACTCGCCTATGAACCGCACGAATCGTGCGTTCACCCTCGCCGAACTGCTGGTTGCAATAGCCATTCTGTTTTTGTTCTTTGGGATTGCCTACAGCGCGCTGCTGCCGGTGCTCACGTTTTTAAGCCCCGCCCAAGCAAAGATAAACACCCAGCAAAATGCGGTACCATTACTCTACAAGCTGCAACGAGAGGTTCGCCAGAGCGACTATCGCGCTGTCTTCGCGGTCGTGTCCGGGACGACAAAACCGATCCAACAGGTGACCAGTTTGACCGATGTCAGGACCTTTGCGGTGGCAAGCGCGAAGACCGGAGCGGCCGGTTCAGGCTGCTACCCCGGAGGTCGCTTCGTCACCGTGCCTGGCTTTGGAACGCCGTATTGGCAGGGCTTTGATGTTTTTATTCTCCAAAACGCCTCCCTGAAGTGCATTTACGAACCGCTCGCCACACCCCAAATATATTACTCGAACATTCAAACAAGCGACGCCCACACCGCCATCACCGCCGCGCAAGGAGTCACCAATCCGCCGGTTTTCGGCAATGCCGTGCTTGACGTGAAACTCAATTCAGACGCGACGCCATTTATCGTCGACTTTCAGATCAAAGCGGTTTCGACAGTCAACGCCCGCACCAACGCGACCACGTATACTGAAGATGTCCTAACGAGGAACTGAGCATGCAGGCATACCACGGGCAGAGAGGCATGGCGCTTGTCACCGTCCTCGGGATTTTGGCGCTCTTCCTCATGGTGGCTCTTTTGATCCTCACCTTGACGACGCAAAACTCCCAGAATTTTGGCAACGCGTATCAGAAGCAACGGTACTACGACGTGGCTGAAGCGGGAATCGATCGAGGCCTGAAGGACATTGATTCGGCTCTTCCCGCTGCGGGAATCGTCAACCAGACGCCGGGTCCGATTCCTTCACCGACAAGCGCCGATCAGACCCCCCTGCCCAACGTGCCGAACGTTCCTTACTTCTATTCCTATTGGTACAATTCGAGTTCGTCTCCGACAGCGACGGCCGACCCGTTGGCCGGCACGCAATTTTGCGCGTCCTGTACCACGGTGAACGTGCCGCCGTATGGAGCGGTCATCTGGTCGCATACCGACACCGGCAGCCGCGACGTGGCAACCGAAGCGGTGGCATCACTGCTGATAGGCAATACGGGCTCATGCGCGATCTGCGCGGCCCAAAGCGTATCGGTCACGGGATCGGACAATATCAGCCCGCCGGGGAACCACACGTGCGACAGCGGCAGCTCCGGCAAGTATTTCAAGGTTTGTTCGGACCCGAGCCCACCTCCAGGCTCGACCCCACCACCTGACGTTCCGGTGGTTTCAGGGGGCACTTACAGCTGTAGCGGCGCGGAGCCCGCACCTTGCGCGTACGGGGACGGCACGAGCACGCCGAATCCGACCTACGTGCAACAGAACGCCTCGTCGTCGGTCGTGAGCGGATTCTTGGCCTCCCAAGGCGCCATCGATCAGCTCGCCGACTCAAATTATTGGAAAAATCTTTCGACCCAAACTTCGAACGTGAAATGGATCGATTGTTCGAGCGGTTGCAGTGAATCGCAGCTGGCGACGGCGGCGCCTGGCGCGAATCAGGTGACCTTTGTGAGCGGAAGCATTTCGCTGTCCTCGAACTCCACCTTAGGACCTTATAGCGGAACGTGGATCGTTTCGCAGTGTCTCAGCATCACCGGCAAGCAAAGCCTTCAGGGGTCTGCGACCGCAGTGATGGTCGTGTTGGGGACCGATAGCCAGTGCGGTGGCGTTGCGGCGAATTTCAGCGGTGGCGGAAACACAAGTCAGCCCGCGTGGAACGGGGGCACCCTCTACACGGCGCAAGGATCCGTAAACGTCGCCGGCAATGGTTCGGTGAGGGGTTACAACTTCTACGGTGCGATCATCGCAGCGGGAAGCGTTACCATAACGGGCAACGGGTATTTTGCATGGCAATCCGCGCTGACTCAACAAGCGATAAGTTTCGGACCGTTTGCCATCGATTCGTTCGCTCAATATTGATTCGGCACTGCCGGGGCTGCCTGCCACCAAAGGGCCAAAGCAAGCCTTGGGCAAAACGTGCCCTGAAGGGTTACACCATCTGCGTCGATCGAGAAAGCCCGGACCATGAGGCGTACTGATCGGTTTCTTTGGGTCAGCGCTGCGACGACTGCATCGAGCATACTCTGTTTCGTCGCTGTGCGCGCGGACACGCCTCAAGGCTGGACCAACAACGGCAACATCGACCATACTACTATTACCCAGTCGGTGGCCGGCGATATTCACGTCTACGGAAAGATCGATGGTGGCAGTAATGTGAACCTCACGAGTACCAATGGTTCAATCACCATTGATGGAAAGATCGACGGAGCCAGCCGGGTCATACTCTATGCCCCTAACGGTGACATCCATATCGGTCTCGTTGGGGCGGAGGGCGACAAGAAGATCGACGGCTCGAGCATTGTTTCTGCATTTTCCGGCGGTACGATCACGTTGGGCAACAAGATCGATGGAGGCGGAGCCGTGGGACATGTGGATGAACCGACGAGGGTCTTTTTTCGGGCCAAGAACGGGATTGACATCGGGGATAAGATCGACGGCGGCGTTTCCGTGGACCTCTGCACCGCCAGTGGCCAGATCCACGTTCGTGACAAGATCGATAACAGCAACACCCGCGTGTGGTATTGGCCGCAGGGTGCGCTCGTTGCCGATTCTGGAATCCAAGGCGGTCAAGTCAACCCGGACCAGAAACGTGCTTGTCAGGGGCCGGGGATAGCCGGCTTTCCGACCTATCCGCTGTAGTTTCCGCACCCTGTAAAGCTTCTTGAATCTTAGAGGGCAATTCACCAGGCTCGGGGTTGTGCTCAAGCCCGAAGACAGCGCTGACGAGCGGGAAGGCATTCTCAATCCGGCGTGCGCGCGTCTCCGCGACGGCTCCCTGCAACTTTATCCGCGCATGGTGGCAAAGGGGAACATCTCGAGAATTGGATCCTTTCATGCCGTGGAACGATCGGATGGATCTCTCAAGGTGGAGCAATGGGGTTATGCGCTTGAACCTACGGCGCC
>JAJPHJ010000052.1 GCA_021325335.1 Pseudomonadota bacterium
ATCCGCCCGCTGCACGCGCTGTGCTTCCAGCTGGCGGCGGCGGGAACGGTGATCACCGCGTCCGCCTTAGGAGGACCGCTCAGCACGACCGAAAGCACTGCGAGCGCGATCCTCGGCGTCGGTGGCGCTTCCAATCCCCGCGGCGTGCGCTGGCATGTGGCAGGCGACCTCATCGCCACATGGTTCCTCACTGTTCCAGCCGGGATTGTGTGCGGGATGCTCGCGACGGCCGTCCTGCGCCCGATGTTCCACGGAGTCTGACACGATGTGGCTCGCCGATCTCTTCTCAACGCGAAAGGTCAATCGGTTCTTCGCGCTCACGGCTGAGCAGGCGGCGATCCTCCTCGAGGCCGCGAGCTCCTTCAAAGACTTCGTCTCGGGCGGACACGCCGAGCTTCCCCAGCGGATCGAACGTCTCAGAACCGATGGACACGGTCTCCTCGACCGCCTGACGTCAGCTCTGCGCGATGCATTCGTCACGCCGATCGACCGTCAGGATATCTACAACCTCGGCGAATCCCTCGACGACATGCTGCGCTACATCAATACTGCGACCATTGAAATCGGCCTGTTCGCGGTGCAGCCGACCGAGCAGATGCAGGCGATGGCAGCGGTGCTCGTCAGCGCGGCGCAACGGATCAAAGAGGCCGTGGACCATCTGCGAACCGATCCGGCGCGCACCTGGCGTTGCGCGAACGACATTCTGGCCTCCGAAGTGCTCGTCGAGGACCAGTACCGGCACGCTCTCGTCACGCTCTTTGATGGAGACGATACCCGCGCGATCCTCAAACAGCGCGAGGTCTATCGCCACCTCAGCAACAGCGCCGATCGCGCGTCGGCGATCGGGCGTCTGCTGGGAAAGATCGTCGTCAAAGCCACCTGAAGCGGACCGCCCTCAGGCGGGCACGAGGCGTTCGAGTTCGCGCGCGAGCGTTTCGCCGGGCTTGAGATCGATGATCTGCAGACCCGCGATGTCTTGGGTGAGGGCGCGAAGCCGCTCGGGCGTGCCGCTCAAGGCCGGGAACGTGCCATAGTGCATGGGGATGACGACTTTGCTGCCGAGCATGCGCACGGCGAGCGCGCCCTGGGCCGGATCCATCGTATAGTGATCGCCGATGGGCAGGCAGACGACGTCAGGGTGGTAGAGCTCGCCGATGAGCTTCATGTCGGAGAACACCGCCGTGTCGCCAGCGTGATAGAGGCGCAGACCGTTTTCGAAGGTGACGACGTAGCCAGCCGCCTCGCCGCCGTAGAGGATGTCGTCGCCGTCGGCGATCCCGCAGCTGTGCACCGCATGAGTCATGGTGACCTTGATGCCCTCGTGCTCGATCGTGCCGCCCTTGTTGAAGCCGACGATCTTTTTGACGCCTTTTTTTTGCAGCCAAGCCACGGTTTCGTAGATGCCGATCGCCGTGGCGTCGTGTTTGTTCGCCAGGCGCAGCGCGTCTCCGATGTGATCGAAGTGCGGGTGGGTGATGAGAAGCGTGTCGACCTTTTGCGGGTTCTTGAGCCTCGTCGGACAGGCCGGGTTTTGCTCGAGCCATGGGTCGATCATCCACTGTTTGCCGGCTTCGGTTTTCAGGGCGAACGTCGCATGTCCGCAAAACGTGATTTCGATCGATCCGAGATTCATGAACGGCTCCTCTGAAAAAGTGGCGAGCCCGTAGATTCTGACTTTGTGCCGCCCGGCGCCTGCCCGGCGAGGCGATGGAGCGCATCTTCGGCTTCATCGCGGACCCACGCAACACGCTCGCCGAGCAAGAGGTCCTCGAGCGCTCCTTTTGCGCGGTCGCCGCCGAGTTCGCCGAGCGCCCACGCGGCGTGGCCGCGCACGAGCGGCTTGCGGTCGTGCAGCGCTTGCACGAGCGGCGCGACGGCACGACGATCCCTTGAGTTGCCGAGCGCCACAGCGGCATTGCGCTGCAAGACGGCCTTGCCGCGCCACGCCATCGCGGTCGGTCCGAACCGGCGCCTGAATTGCGCGGTCGTCATGAGCAGTACCGAGGGAAGATCCATCGCGGTGCCGATGTGCGCCAGCGGCGAGAATTCTGGGTGGGAGGCTGCGGCTTGACGCCCGTTGACCGGGCAGCACGTCTGGCAATCGTCGCAACCCCACAGACGGTTGCCAAGAGCCCTCCGGTACTCGAGCGGGATCGGGCCTTTCATCTGCGTGAGGTCGGAGAGACAGCGCCGTCCGTCAACCGCGCCTTCGGGTCCGATGGCCCCCGTCGGGCACTGGGCGATGCACTCGGTGCAGCTCCCGCAGTTCGTCTGCAGCGGTTCGTCGGGCTCGAGTTCGAGCGTCGTGAGGAGTTCGGCTAAGAACACGTACGAGCCGAACCGTTTGGTGAGCACGTTGCCGTTCTTGCCGAACCAGGCGATACCCGCGCGTACGGCAGCCGCTCGATCCACCATCGGGCCAGTGTCGATGCAGCTCAAGCAGAGGCTTCCGGCAAACTCTCTTTCGATAAAATCCGCAAGCGCTCGCAGACGGCGTCCGATGACCTTGTGATAGTCCAGACCCCACGCATAGCTCGACACCGCTCCGGCGAGGCCGCTGGCGGTGGGATCGTGGGTCTTGACGTCCGCGTAGTACGACGTCGCGGTGCAGACGATCGACCGCGCATTGGGTAAGGCGAGCTGAGGGCGGCAATTCGCTTCGATGATAGGGTCGCCGTAATGCCAGCGCTCAAAGAACCCCGCGTCGCGGCGCTCCTTGAAGATCCGCTCTTCCTTGACGAACGGTTGTGCCGACGCGACGCCGACGAGATCGAAGCCCAACTGCTTGGCCTGGGCGACGATGCGGGATTTCGACTCGACCGGTTGTCGCGAACGGGTTCGCGACGCGACGTTCACGTGCTTGCGGGAGTGGACGGCGGCGGATACTCCAAGATGATCGAACCGTGCACGGGTAACCCGTTCGCGGTCGCGGGTGCGAAGGTGGTCTTGCGGGCCGCATCGAGCGCTTGGGCGTCGAAGTTCGCATCGCCGCTGGACTGCACGAGCTGCACGTCCGTCACCTTGCCGTCAGGATCGACTTCGACCTCGACGCGCGCCGGCCGCGCGGGAGCTGTCGTGATGGAGAGATCCGCGAGCTTCAACACGCGCACGGGGTTATCGTCGCCCCACACCGTCGCGCCGTTCACATCGTTATTGTTTCCGCCCGTATCGACCGTCGCTCCGGCATTGCCCGGCCTGGGTGTCGGCTGTTCCGCGTTCGTGACTCCCGGCGCCTCTCTCACACCAGGTTTGATCAGCTTCGGACCGACCAGGTGGATGGCTGACGTGCGCCGGGCGGGCGGGCGGATGGAACGGAGCGCGATCCGCTGCTCGTTCGAGATCTCGCGATACTTGATGGGTGCGAGATGCGTGGACGTGCGCGCGATAATCTTCGGCGTAGGGGGCGGCGGCGTCGGCTTGGGCGTCGCTTGCTCGCGCGCATTGCGCGACAGCGAGATGATGGAGATGGCTTGATCGGGAGGCGGCTCGTATTTCCAGCGCGGGAAAAAGGTCGCCACGGCTGAGCCCGCGGTGAAGTGCACGGCAGCCGAGGCCACGAGGAAGACAAAAAACCCGATGAGCGCGAGACGCCGGCTTCGTTTGTGCATCGTGCAGCCTAACTTTCCCAGGGCTAGGAGAGTTCCACTTCCGTTATGAGCCCGCCTTCGGCCGCCCCTCCTGCTGCATCGCCAAGAGCTCCTCGTATTTCCGTGGCATCCCGGGCTCGTAGGTCAAAAACGACGGGATCGGATAGCGGATGCCGCCCTTCTGCGTTCCTTCGAGCCCCTCGACCAGCTCGGCTGCTTTGCTCCACGGCGTTGTATATGCCATTTCTTCATCCTGCGCGCCGGCGAAGATCCGGTCGCCGTTACAGGGCAGGATCACCTGCGGTTCGTCCGTGCGCAGCGGCACGACGAGGTGATCGGAACAGTCCATGCGAGCGGCGAACGAGGACCCGATGCGCCCTCCGCGCTTGTACAGCGCGGCGGCTACGAGTCGCATGACCTGGGCGGCATTGCCGTAGATGATGACGACCGCTGGTTCGAATTCGACGCGCGCCAACGGTCCGAAGACGATGCCGTCGATCTCTCCCGGCTTGAACTTTTCCACCGACGCTTCGCTCCGCGCGCCGGCTTGCTCGTCTGCCGTGTACATGCCGGCGCAGAGGTTGCCTTCTTCATAGTAGGCGTTTGGGGCGGCGAATCCCGCGACGAGCGCGCCGAGCGGACACTTCATGTCTTCCGCGCGCAAGACTGTTGTCCAGCCATAGCGCCGCGCGATTGCCCAGCCCTGGCAGACCGTCACGTGGCGCTGCATATCTGCAAGCGGACGCTTTGCGTTCGGGGGCGCCGCTTCGCCTTTCTTGAGGAACTTCACGGCCACCGGGAACGTCGCGGGCCGTACGAACTCGTCAATTTTCGCTGCGAACGTCTTCGTATCGACGCTTCGCAACGCTGTTTGGTTTGAGGCCATGACCTTTTGTCGTTTCCCCGAAAGGGCGGCGGCGCCCTGGTGACGCAGCGTTTGAAGATGGCTACGAACGGCGCGCCGAAGATCAAACTGTACAACGCGTCATGGTGCTGGTACTGCCGGCGCGTGCGAGAAAAACTCGAGGCGCTCCATTTGCCGTACGAAGCAGTGGAGGTGCCGGTCCGGCACAGCGAACGCAAAGAAGTGATCGCGATCTCGGGTCAGCCCGAAGTGCCGGTCCTCGTCGACGGAGAGACGGTGCTCGATGACGACGACGTGATCATCCCATATCTCGAGCGGACGTATGGCGCTCAGGCGGCGGCGGGCCGCAAAGAGTCCTTGCCCTAGGCGTAGATACCGCGAGTCAGCAGGCTGTCGACGACGCGGCGGATGGCCAGCATGTACGCCGCCGTTCGCAACGTCACTTTCCGGCTCTGCGCGATGTTCCAAACCGCATCGAAGTTCTCTTTGAGCGCGTCGCGCAGCCGTTCGTTGACCTCGCTCTCCTTCCAATAAAATCCCATCCGGTCTTGCGCCCACTCGAAGTACGATACCGTCACTCCGCCCGCATTGGCGAGGATGTCGGGGATGACGGTCACGCCCGCTTGCGAGAGCATGCCGTCGGCAGCCGGCGTCGTCGGGCCGTTCGCGCCTTCTGCGATGAGATGCGCTTTGATCTTCGATGCATTGTCCGCGGTGATTTGGTTCTCGATGGCGGCTGGGATCAAGATGTCGCAGGGCAGTTCGAGCAGCTGCTCGTTGGTCAGGCGTTCGCCCTCTAAGCCCTCGAGCGTGTGCCGCTCGTTGTGAGGCGCGTTGACGTGGGCTATAGCGTTTTCCACGTCGATCCCCGCCTTGTGATACAAACCGCCGAACTGATCGCTCAGCCCGATGATGATGGCTCCGTGCTCGTGCAGCAGCTTGGCCGAGATGGAACCGACGTTGCCGAAGCCTTGCACGACTACTCGCTGCCCGGCGAGCGACTTGCCCATCTTTTCCAGCGCAGACTCGATCGCGATCATGACGCCCCGACCGGTCGCTTCCACGCGCCCACGCGATCCGCCGACGTTGAGCGGCTTGCCGGTGACGACGCCCGGCGTGTGCGCGCGATTGTGCATGGAGACGGTGTCCATGATCCACGCCATCGTCTGCGGGTTCGTGCCGACGTCCGGCGCGGGCACGTCTTTATCCGGCCCTATCACTTCGATGATGTCTGCGGCGTAGCGCCGCGTGAGCCGTTCCAGCTCGTTGCGCGACAGCGTGGCGGGGTCGCACGTCACGCCGCCTTTCCCGCCGCCGAAAGGCAGGTCGACGACCGCGCACTTCCATGTCATCCAAAAGGCGAGCGCGGTCACCTCGTCGAGCGTGACATCGGGGTGATAGCGGATGCCGCCTTTGGCCGGTCCGCGAGCGAAGCTATACTGAACCCGATAGCCCGTGAAGACCTCAAAATCACCGTTGTCGCGCTGGAACGGGATCGAGATGATGACCTGGCGCGAGGGATGCGTGAGGATGCGCTTGATGTTCGGATTGAGATCGAGGTTCGCAGCCGCTTCATTGAAGTAGTCCATCGCCTCGCCGAGAATGGACTCGTGATCGGCTTTATGGCGATTGGCGGACACTGTCCCCATGGGACTGTTGCTCGCGGTGGTCATGATCGGCTCCAGTTCAGACGTTGAATC
>JAJPHJ010000131.1 GCA_021325335.1 Pseudomonadota bacterium
GACTCCACGAGGGAGACGATCGGCGTAGCGTCCGACATCTTGCGCAGCGTCTCAAGATCTTCGACCTCTTGGTGCTCCTGGCCCAAACCCTCGGCGGCGACGCTCGGCAGACCTTGAAGAAGCCGATCGACCGAGTGCAATGTCGTTCCATGGTAGACCTCATCGATCGCCTTCTCGACGTCTTCGATGAGCGCGAAGCGGATCTCGACTTGATGCTTGGCTCGCAGCAAGATCAGGTCGAGCGTGGGCAGGTCGAGCGGATCCGCCATGGCCACGGTGAGCTTGTCGTCGTCCAAACGCACGGGCACGATATAGCCAGTGGTCGCGACGCTGACGGGAATTGTGTCGGAGGCGTTGGGGTCGGGACGGCTGCGGCCGAGGTCGATATACGGCACGCCGAAGATGGAACCCAGGAACTCGTCGAGCCCTTCTTCGGTCGTCAACCCCGATTCGATGATCGCTTCCTTGAGCGGGCGGCCTTCGTGCAGCCGAGCGTAGAGCAATTTATCCGTGTCGAGCGGCGTGAGCTTGTGCGCCTGCTCGATGCGCCGGATGATGCGCATGTAGTACGCGTGGTGCGTCGGCGTGAGCGGTTCGGAGCCTTGCGAGCGGATCTCATCGTCGATCGGCTTGGAGAAGATCTGTTCCCCGTTCGAGGGCGAGTAGATCGCTTCGAAAAGCGAGAAACGCTCGCTCGAGCCGAGGTTTTGGAAGTGCGCGCCGTAGATCGTCGCGCCTTCAGGACCCGGTTCGCGCCAGACGATTTCGATGGGCGCGCGGACCTGCTCGCCACTGGGGATGGAGATCTGCGCGATGCCATGGGTGCCGATGGAGAAGTCGGCGCCCGTCGAGAGGCGCAAGCCGCCCGCGCTGATATCTGAAGCAAGGCCTTCGGCCGTGGTCCCGTCATCGGTGCGGATGCTGACGGGCAGCTTGAGGCGACGGCGTTGATAACGGCGCCTTACGCGTTCAGTTTCTTTCGCCGCGCGTTTCAAAAGGACACGTACCTCCACTGGGGGGAGCTGAGCAGCGACCTGGGTGAGCAGCTATATGACAGCATCGGTCATCCTGATGTGACAGGACAGGCGGCCTGCCCGCCGTGGCCTTTATCCTTCGCCCGTTTTTGTCCCGCTTTTCGGCTAGCCAAGGGCTCCGACGAGCTCGCGGACTGCTTCGGCGCTGCGCTGCAAAGCCCGCTCTTCTTCTGCAGTCAGTTTGACCTGGAAAATACTCTCAAGGCCCCTAGCGCTGAGCTTGCAGGGCACGCCGACGAAGAGGTCGCGGATGCCGAATTCGCCTTGCAGATACGCCGCACACGGTAAGATCTTGTGCTTGTCTTTCAGGATCGCATCGACCATCTCACAGATCGCTCGCGACGGGGCGTAGTAGGCACTCCCGGTTTTCAACAACGCGACGATTTCGCCGCCGCCTCCAGCAGTGCGCTTCACGAGCCGTTCGATCGTGGCCGCATCCATGAGCTCCGTGATGGGCACGCCGGCCACCGTGGAGAACCGCGGCAGCGGTACCATCTGATCGCCGTGGCCGCCGAGGACGAAGGACGAGACGTTGTCCACGCTGACGTTCAGCTCGGCCGCGATGAAGGCCGAAAAACGCGCGGAGTCAAGCACGCCGGCCATCCCCAGCACGCGCTCGCGCGGGAAGCCGCTCTTGCGGCGTGCGACCTCGCACATCGCGTCGAGCGGATTCGTCACGACGATGAGGATGGTGTTCGGCGAGAGCTTCACGACCTGCTCGGTTGCCGTTCCCACGATTTCTGCGTTCGCGCGCAACAAGTCGTCGCGGCTCATGCCGGGTTTGCGCGGGAAACCGGCCGTGATGACGACGATGTCCGAATCCGCCGTCTTGGCATAATCGTTCGCGCCCACCACGGAGACGTCGCTGCCTTCGACGGCAAGCGCCTGGAGCAGGTCGAGCGCTTTGCCCTGCGGCACGCCCTCGACGACGTCCACGAGCACCACGTCGGCGAGCTCTTTGGCGGCGATCCAGTGCGCCGCAGTCGCCCCGACGTTGCCGGCCCCGACAATGGTAACCTTTTTCCGCATGAAGACACACCTCGAGCGCGCAAAAGCAGACTTTTCCTGCATGGCTTTTTGAGGGGGTTGAGAGTGGACCTTCGGCCGCTGCGCGAATGGTCACAACGAGGTGCCATCGATGACGACTACAGCCACGACTCAGCCGCAACCGCAGCCTTCCTCCGGCCTTCGCGGCGTGGTGGTCGGCGATACGCGGATCTCGTACGTCGACGGCGAGCGCGGGCATCTTATCTACCGCGGCATCGACATTCACGACCTCGCGGCCCATTCGACCTTCGAGGAGGTCGCGTATCTGCTCTGGTTTCAGGCGCTGCCGACGCGCGTCAACCTCGACGCCTTTCGCGCGGACCTTGCGAGCCAGCGGACCTTGCCCGACCCCGTCCTTCATATCCTCGGGGAAGTTCCGAAAACGGCGACCCCGATGGACATCTTGCGCACCGCGGTCTCGGCGATCGGGCTGTTCGATCCCAAGGCCAAGGACATCACCCCCGCGGCGACCCTCGAGAAGTCCAAACGGCTGACCGCGGTCTTCCCAACCATCCTCGCGTCTTTTTACCGGCTGAGCCAAGACAAGCCAATCGTCGCGCCGCGCGCGGACCTCGATACGGCCTCGAACTTCCTCTTCATGTTCACGGGCCAAGTGCCGGACGCGCAAGCATCGCGGCTGCTCGACGCCGCGCTCGTGCTCCACGCCGATCACGGCATGAACGCCTCAACGTTCGCGGCGATCGTGACTGCGGCGACCGAGGCGGATATGTACGGCGCTGTGACTTCAGCAGTCGCCACCCTCAAAGGGCGCCTCCATGGCGGCGCCAACGAGGGCGTCATCGCGAATCTCCTCGAGATCGGCAAACCCGAGGCGATCGAAGGCTGGGTCGAGCGCAAGCTCGCGAACCACGAAAAGATCATGGGCTTCGGTCATGCGGTGTACAAGACGAACGATCCGCGGGCCATCGATCTCAAGAAGATCGCAAAGGAAGCCGGCCAGCGTGCCGGATCCACGCAATGGGTTGACATGACGGAACGCATGGAGCGCGCCGTCTGGGATCAGCGCAAGCTGTATGCCAACGTGGACTTGTACAGCGCTTCCGTGTATTACACGCTTGGCATCCCGCCCACGTACTTCACACCGGTATTTGCCATGAGCCGGGTCGCCGGATGGTGTGCCCATCTGATCGAGCAGTACGCAAATAACAAGCTTATCCGGCCGGGCGAGAACTATGTCGGTGCGAAAGAAGTCCGCTACGTCCCCATCGCAGAGCGCAAGGCGGACGTCACCGTCTAGGGACGCCGGTTAGCCTACAGCGTCTCTTGCATGACGAAGGGACCTGAGGGCAGAGCGCTGCCCCCCATTGGCTCCATCGAAAAAGCGATCACATCGCCCGTTCGCACACGCATCGGGATTGTCGTCTGCATGCCATGGCCCGGCAGCACGATACCGCCGCGGTGCACTTTGCCCGCCCGCACGAGCCAAACTTGATAAACCATCCCAGCTTTGCCCGGTGCCGGCATGTCCGTCACGATCATGGCGTGAGACGTATGCGGCGGCTGGATCACCTTGACGGGCATGCGCTTCCCTGTCTTGGTGATGCTGAAATCCCAGACCTGAGATTGATCGATGAAGGCCACCGCATTTGACAGCGCTTCTGTGGTGACTGGATACACCCGATAAGAATTCTCGGCGGCCAACGGCAGCGGGCGAACGCGCTGCGCCAGATCTGCCAGCATGCGAGTGCGTTCGCCCTCGACACCGATGAAGATGCCGACCACGATGCATGCGGTCGCCAAGCCGAGCCACCCCGCCACGCCGGCCCACGCGGGTAACGGACGGTGCCAGAAATCGTGCTTCGGGGCGCGCTCTTCTTGGGAGACGAGAGTGCGGCGAAGGATCGCCTCGGCGCGATCTTCGCCTTTGCTCGCGCTCAGAATGCGTGCCCGAAGACCGCTCGAGGGCTCGACGGTCGCGGCGGCCAGCGGCAACACTCCCACCACATCTTTGAGCTCGGCGATCTCCTGCCGGCACGCGCCGCAGGTCGCCACGTGCGCTTCGAGCTCGTGCGCCTCTTCCGGCGTTAAGGCGCCGAGCACGTACGCGCCCGCGCTTTCCTCGACGTGGCGCTCGTCGCTCATGAGTTCGCTCCGATCTCCTGGGAAGCGAGCATCGCCCGCAGTTTCTGCAGCCCGATCCGCATCCGTCCTTTCACCGTGCCCAAAGGCACGCCCATCAATGCCGCGATCTCCGATTGCGTGTAACCGGAAAAGTACGCAAGCTCGATGCTCTTCTTCTGCTCGATCGGAAGCCGCTCGAGTGCGCGGCGCACGATATCGCCGCGCGCGTTGTTCCAAGCCTGCTGCCAGATGCTCGGCTTGGCCAAGTCCTCTCGGTTTTCGGGGAGATCCTCGTAGGGAATCGTCGAGCCCGAGGAGGCGGTGCTGCGCAAGCGGTCGATCGAGCGGTGATGGACGATGGAGAGCAACCAGGTCCGGGGAGCCCCGCGCTCCCGCCGATAGGTCGTTGCCTGGCGCCAGACCGAGAGAAAGGCGTCCTGAACGACGTCTTCTGCGGTCCCGCGGTCTCCTACGATCCGGTAAGCGAGGGAAAACGCGACCTTACCGTAGCGGTCGTAGAGCTCCTCGAGCGCAGAAAGGTCGCGCTGCGCGAGCGCGGCCAGCATCTCGTCGTCGCTGCGGTCTCCGGTCGTCACCCTGCCTCCTCTCGGCCTAAGAGTACTACGGAATTCGGGGCCTTACGGATGCAAGCCTTAGCGACACGGGCCGGCTTGCACGTGTCCGGTCAAGCCGGGATGCTCGGGTCCCCCACCACCTTGTCCGACAAAGGTGCCGAGCGCGCCGTCACCGACTCCGTCCAGCTAGTTTAACAACGCTGGGGCGGTAGGACTCGAACCTACGCATGCCAGATCCAAAGTCTGGTGCCTTACCAACTTGGCGACGCCCCATCAATGTTATGCTGTAAGGGTTTCCTGTTCGAGGTGGCGACCAATATTCCTTAGCGGGCTTCTTACGGTGCGGGTGCCACTTGGGTTTGTTTCACGGATAACTCGAGATATTATGGTGCGAGGGTCCGTTGAACCGGAAAAGCCAAACAGATAAGGTGAAACCGAAGGAAACAGAGTTTCTTTTCTACCTGTCGGCTGTTGAGCGCCAAAGGGCGGTGTTCGCTTCGTTATTCGACGCCGCGACGGATGCGCGAACTCTGGCAGATACGCTGGGCGCTTCGAGACTCGTCGAATCCGGGGAGCCTCCGCCACCGAACTCCTTTGAGGAATCTATATCCAGGCTAAACGCCGCGACGCACATGGCAAGTGAGTGGAACGCATCCTTTGTCCATGCGGGGGCTATCCTTGTTGCTTCAAACACGTTCGTTCAGAAACTTGCGACGGAGTTAGAAATGACGGCGGCCATCAACCTGAAGGTCGGCCCGGAGTTTAACGGAGTCTCTTTTTCCGAGTGTCTTTACGCAGGCAGCGCAGCCCTTAGGCACGGGCACCAATGGCCCGCAAGCGATAAGCGTAGAAAACCTCGCAGGGGCGACAGCATAGCCCTCTTGGCTCAAGCCCTCGGGGGAAACACATCCGCCAACCCCACCCTTGATGTGCTGAACCTGATCTCCGACGCCAAAATTGACACGTTCATGGAGCGTATGCTGAACCTAGCGGATGATATGGCAGAAAAGTCTGGCACTAAATCAGACCTGGACCGAGGGCGCATGTGGATTAAAATCCTGAAAGACAAGAAACCAGAAACAAATGCTTTTGGGGAACCGCTTCGAAGCGGCTAGATGTCTTTGGTATATCTCCACTCGGTGTAGTGACCAGCGCGCTGTCGCTTGACTATCCATCCGTCACCGATGCGAATAGTGTCTCCGACCAAACATGACGGATCCGCGCCGTCCATGAGCATCGCCTTGCGAACGGCATCTGAGCGCCCGTCAAATCAACCGCAAGAGCACCAGCAGTTCGTACTCCTACGGAGGCATTGTCGCTTAAAGCCGGAGGCATTGTCGCTTAAGCCGCGCAGGCCACGGTTACTTTGCCAGCGCGTTTCTGGTGGCTGTTACCAATTGATATGTTTACGTCTCGGCCTAGTGCTGTAAGGTAGTGGATGAGCGCATCAGTCGAAAAAAGAGACAAGCGTCCGTTAATTAGAGCTGACACTCTTGGTTGGTCCACACACAACCTTTTTGCAGCTTCCACTTGAGTTAAGCCGAGCTGTCTAATTGCGTGAGAGACAGCTGCCGCCAGCTCGGCTTTGGCCAAGCGCTCCTTAGGATTAGATAGTCCCAAATCAGCAAAGACATTGTTGCTGCCCTTTTTGACTGTAGTACTATTTCTTACGTTCTTCTTGATATTGTTTCTCATAATGCCTTCTCGCCTCTCTTAGGCGCCGCTCTATCAAAGCTAGTTCATGTTTCGGAGTAGATATGCCCCTTGTTGACTTCTTCTCAAATGCGTGAAGTACGTAAACGGCCTCCGGGAAGCTTACCGTATACATCACTCGATAAGCATCCGACTCATAGGCCTCGCGCACTTCGTGCACGTCCCTTAAATTACCGTGCATTCTGTGCGCGTTAGGATGCTTATCTCCAATTTGAGCTAGATGCAGAGCGTATCCCATCACTTCCTTAACATCATCTGGGAAACTGCTCAGGTCCCCCAAAGTTGAACCTACCCAAAATATCGGTTTTCTATCCACTTCGTCCTATAAGCATTATATCAGAACTTATATATAGCCACAATATGGTAAAATTTACATAGCGGGACAACGGTCGACTTCGCCCGTTTACTCCCTTTAGGACGCCGCGCCAACACGTCGTTCGATTCTATCCGCGATCCCTACGCCGCCAACAGCTCCGGGCGACGACCGCGGTTAGCCGTTACAGGAGCGCCGGGCGCGTCGAACGAACGTTCGAACCTGGGCATTTGCCTCATTATCTCATGGTTAGTAAGAGGCTCGGTGTTCAATGAGCAACAGACAGATTCTCGGATTGGTCGGCGCAATCAGCGGTGCCGTCGTCCTCTACTATGATGCTAAACAAGAGTGGAAGTGGATGAAGTGGCTTTTCGGCCAGCGTTGAGCGAGAGGCATCCGGAGCACGGTGATCTTCAAAGGTCATACTGCCCACGGTGCTTCCACTCCGTGTTCAATCACCAGCCCGCTCCTTGGCGCTGCAAGCAGGTCATCGTCGCCACGGGTGAGATGATTAGCCCCGTATCCGTCGCGGTTCAAGGCGCGATGTGCGGCTGCGAACTTACGGACGATGAGGTGCTGGCAGCGACGCTTATACCGCCGCACCCATCCTCAATGTCGGATGTGTTTGCTCGTGAGAAAGCGATAGACATAGAAACGGCGCTCGACCTACAACGCTTCTTGGGGACGGGCGCTCATGTAGCTTCGTTCGCAGAGGTCTCAGGGCAACTCAGGATTCGGTTCTCAAGTGAGTCCGAGGACTGCGAGGTTCCAACGCGCATGTCAGACCTTAAGAGCGGACATTTCGTAGAAATCGAGGGCATCCTCAACGGTCAGATTAGTGCGGCCAATCGTGCACGTCGCCGCCGCGTCGGCAACGTTCCGTACTGGGACAGGCGATAGGATATGGCTCCATATTTCGTTGAGCATCGCGAAGCGATAAACTGCCCTTGATGTGGTGCTGTCAGCACCAAGGGTGATCCTAACAGCGACGTAAGCTTCATAGCGAACAGAGATGGTGCTTTGCTCACTGACAGCGCAGCGATTCCGGGGGGAACCGAGTTGCTCGTTACCTGTCTCGAACTGCACCCGGTGATGTTCCGCACTGATGATACCCGACACATCGTCCGGCACATGGCCAACGCGCCTTTGTCCCCGCCTCGCGTATTGCGAGGATTGTGTGACCTAGTTTTGTTGCCCAATTTGTTGCCAAACTAGTTAGGCAAAGGTCCGGTCGCTTCCGTAAAGTCCGGGTTCAAGAAATGACGGCCAGACTTTATCTTCTTCTTCCGTCTTTTTCCGTCAAGACCAAAAATAAAGGGCGTCTCCAAAGTCTGGTGCCTTACCAAGTTGGCGACGCCCCACGAATCTGCGTAAACCCTTCGTCCCATATACCGTTGCGGATCCCCCGCGCGGTTCATGATCAGCCGGATCTGCGAATAACCGCAATGCTGTTTCTTCAATTGGTCGGAAGGGAGCCATCGCCCACGCCGAGTGGAAACGCTACGTCGATCGCCGCTACGTCGGCCGCCGAAAGTTGCAAGTCTTCGGCGGCCGCATTGTCGCGCACGTGGTCCTCCTGCTCCGCCTTCGGAATGGCGAACGTACCAGGTTGCCGCGTGAGAAAGGCTAGCGTCACCTGGCTGGGTGTCGCATCAAGGCGGGCGGCGATCTCCGCAAGCGTGCGCCCTTGTGCAGAACGCCCGCTCGGAAATTCACCCTGACCAAACGGGCTATATGCCACCAGCGCGATGTCGTGGGCTTGGCAATACGGGAGCAGGTCGCGCTCCGCGTACCTCTCGCGCAGATGATAGAGAACCTGGTTGCAGGCGATCGAGCGGACACGGAGAGCTGCTTGCGCTTCCTGTAGATCCGAAACATCGAAGTTGCTCACGCCGAGCGCGCGGATCTTGCCGTCATCGACGAGCCGTTCCAGTGCGCTCATCGTCGCTTCGAGCGGGTGGTTGCCACGCCAGTGCAAGAGATAGACGTCGAGATAGTCCGTCTTCAGCCGCCTCAGCGAACGCTCGCACGCCCGAATGGTGCCCGCATAGCTCGCGTTCTGAGGCAGCACTTTGGAGACGATAAACAGTTTCTCGCGCGATAAGCCTGTAATGGCATCCGCCACCAGCTCCTCGGCGCGCCCTTCCCCATACATCTCCGCCGTGTCGATGTGCGTGAGGCCCAACTCCACGCCGAGCCGCAGCACCGCGGCTACCTGCTTAGCGCGGGGACCGCGATCGTGCATCTGCCAAGTACCCTGGCCAATCACGGGGACTTGGCGCTTCAGTGAACCGAAAGCGCGCGTTCTCAAGGCGTCGTCGCATTCTGCGAACCCGCCAGCCTTTCCGTTGTACTCCAGAGCGGGGATGGTCTCGATGGAGTTTGGGGGTGGCCACGTCATGTTGGGCTTCTACACGGTCCAGATCCATTGTGCGACCTTCTCGGAGTCTGCAGGGAGACCGATGCGAAAACTCCCCTCGAAATTGTGGCCAAACACCTGGAAGACGACGCGGGCGATTGCAAATGTCACACGAAACATCACGCGCTCACACGAACCAATCGCTCTCTCAGCTCGTCCACGCTCGACGGATCCCTCAACGGGTCTATCCGATTTATTAGTTCGTGTCGCGATGTGGCTAGTAGCCCCTGCCCGGCGGTGTCAGGGTGAGTAATAGCGCGATTATCGAGATCGCCCTGTTGGAGCTGCTTGGCCGAAGGGATCTTCCTGAGATGCTACGACGACATGCAGCCAAGGCGCGACGAGATTAGAACAAGGCTGGGTCCAGTGCAACGGAGTAAATCCCTTCAGTGAAGGCGTCCAAGAATCTCGGATGGAAGCAACCTGATGCAAAGATTTCGGTTTGTTTGGCCGCTACTGATCGCTTTATTTTTGTTGCATCCCTTGCTAGTTGGGATACCTGGCAGAATCGACTCCTTTCGTTTTGGTCGTCACCTTAGTTATGGTCAACCAAGTGACGAGGTCGAAAAGTTGCGAAATGCAACGAGCCCCGAAAACGGGAGGCTGCCTTTCTCCGAGTCTTATGGTAGTCCAGTGGTCATCCGATACATGACCTGGGGCTCCTTTTGCATCGAAGGCGGCGAGCAGTATGCTCTGGTTTTTGACTCAGAGCAACGGTTGCGCTCCTGGTCCGTCGAAGATTGGACGGACGGCTGCTAAATGCGAATACTTTGGGCGAAACATATTCTCCAACTCTTCGCAGCGGCTTGTCTGGTCGCAGGTACCGCGCAGCCTGCAATCGCTTCGGATGGCCCCGTGCCAACATCCGTCGGCTGCACCCCCGCTTCTGGACCATTACCAACGTTCATATTGGTCGGACCTAAGGGTGCCTTACATCATGCGCCTTGGTTTCTTGAACTGGGCAGTGGACCCGTAAATGGCATCCCGCTCATCACAGCCATCGAACTCGTTCCCAACAAAGGCGTGGTGGTTCTAATCCCCCATCCCCGTTGGAGGGTAACCCCACGGGTTGCAGATGCGGATATTTATCCCGATATACCGCCCTTCGATACGAGTGTGATGTTGCCAACCCTCGCGAAATCAACGAATTATCGAGTCGTTCTCGAATGGAACAACGACGCCGAGTCAAACGACTGCCCGATTCTGGAGACTGTAGGCGAGTTCACAACCGGGCCATGAGCTTGGGGCGCTTCACCCCAACCCCAATCCCAGTGAGCCTGATGTGTTTGCATCAGATGCTGATCTGGACCCAGAGTCGGATACTGAAGAACCGGAGGCGTCGAACCAACTCGTTAGGATCGAATGATTCGTACAAGCGAACCCGCAGGTTCTGAATTCCACACTCTGTAGCGCCTATCCGTGGCTAGACTGATCTTATACGTTCTGCCGTTCATCGCCATGCTCGTGAGCGTCGTAGCCCAGCCTCTTACAGCACGGGCCGATACAAGTCCGTCGCGAGTGTTTGTCACCGCCTATCCTTGTACTACCTTCTATGACCCTTCAAACGGCAGTATGCGACCACTCGAAGGTGGTGCAGGTGAGCCAACAGTTTCGCTACTGGCCTTAGAGAACACGTCAGACAATCAACCTGCGATCAGACCTTCACTGACAGTTACGCGAACAACGCGCTCTGAAGTAGATTTCTACTTCGATATTTCACCCGGAAACTATGGCATGTTCGTTTCCTTCCCGAAAGCGGGCGCGTGTTTCATGGACGGGCATCTTATAGTGCTCACTAACAAGAATCGCCACATGGTAGTATCGACTTGCCATTGTATGATGGATTGGCACGCCCGCTCTGCTATTGCTGGAACTCTTCCTTTCGTGGGATTGAGCGTCGATATTTGGCACTTTTCGAACCCGCAGAAGTGTGCGATGAACTTCCACAGTTGTCACCTGTGCAGGAGCGAAAGGAAATATCACATGCGGTTATAGATGACGGCGCATATTACGGGGAGTTTGAAGCCATTGGAAATCAAGATTCAAAGATTGCCATAGTGCTGTCTGGGTCGCTCTACAGTCGGGCCACTATTCTAGTGAATGCGACCCCCGACGCTCCGACCGAAGTATACATCGTAAAAAACATAACGCCGGATATGGTCCAAACGGGTTTGATGACCTACTATAGTCAATTCGTATGTGTGCCAGGTTTTTGAGAATCGGGGCTAAATGATCTTCCTCGGCCTCGCTCTTGTGATCGTCGTCCTTCTTGTGGCTGTGAGGTCGCTGCTGCCACGCACTCCACCCGATCCCAACGCGAACGAACCTGATGTATTCGCTTCACCTGAGGCTGATCTGAACCCGGAGTCAGATACTGGAGAACCGGAGGGGTGGAACTAGCGACCCCGCGGGGTGGCCCGCGGCCCTTCCTGTGTTCCCATGTGATGTAGTAACCAGAAGAGGCTGTCCAGCAGCGGTCACGAGCACACCATAGGAACGACGTATGACGAATAGAACCAAAACGGTACCGGAGGTTAAGTGCCATGACGCTTCGCAAAGCCCTACTCTTCATTGCCATGCTTCTGGTTGTAGCAGGTATAGTAGTCCGGCTCTCTGTAACTCGCGCAAGCACGGTCCCCCAGACGACTAACAAACCCGCATTCGCGATGTGCTTTAGCCAAGACGGTACGCCAGGCGTCTTGGAGTTGTTCACGCTCAATGGACACCATGAGATGAAGTGCCTGAATCGCGTGGGTGGCTATGGGATAGTCCGCGCTAGCAACAACCCGCCGACTAAGCAGCACCCTTGGAGCGCACCTACACAGGCCTCGATAAGGGCTGAAACCGGGCACTGACCCAGGGTCGCCTGAATGATTATCGTTCTTGCCCTACTTCTCTCACAGGGCACTGCTTACGTTGAGCTGATCGTCACACCAACCCAGCTACTTGCCAGTCCAGCTTCCCTTGACTGCCAGCATGTCGGCGTAACTGGAACCGTCGAAAACCTCGAGATGAAGACAAGTCAGCGTGGCAGCGACTACAAAACCTTCAACCTATGCGACAAAGCTTGTGTCAAAGTTTTTGCTTGGGGTCGCCCATCGCTGCGTGACGGACAATCCGAAACCGTCCATGGCACGTTTGTCCGAGCAAAAGCACGTAGTTCTAGCACTTACTACAACAAGATTGAGGCAGATGACACCTGGGCGAAGGACTGCTGCTCGGACCATCGATGGTGAGATCTGGACCAACGAACCGGAGGATGCGTAGGTGCGATTACTCCGCTGGACCATACTAATCATGCTCCTGATTCTCTTCCTAGTTCATCCTTGGCTATTTGGGTTACGGGGCATTGTCGGCGCAGCCCAATTCGAAGCTGGCCTTCCGCACGGCTTGACTCGTTACCAAGCGTTCAAACTATGGCGCACAACTGGTGGTAATGATTCGGGCTACTCCGGCGACCACATAGACTATCGTTTCCGTATTGCAAACGCGACGACCGCTTGATGTGGGGTTGGTGCGTTTAAGTGAGATTGGGAATAAACGGTGTCTGAACCTTTGCGAGAACTTGCTGCCCCAGAGAACGTGTCGGAGGATGCGTTTGAGATTCTTCGCGTCTGGATCATCGGTGGCGGGCAAGAAGTTATTATCCGCACGGAGGTCTGGGATGATCCAGCGGCCTGGGGAATACTATTATACGATTTGGTTCGCCATGTGGCGAGGGCCTATGCTCAAACCAGCACTCGAACTGAAGTGCAAGCGCGTGACCGGGTGCTTTAAGGTTTTTCGGCTGAGATTTCGTCGCCAACGGATACACTGTCAGGCGACGTATTATGATTGGTTCACAGGAAAAGGCAGGCCCAGGAAAATAGTGCCACAAAACCTTGACGCTGCCGCGCCTTTTTTATCATCCTTGCCTTTGAACTGGCAATCTTTGCGCCTGCTGAGGACTACCTGGATAGCTGGTCTTCTAACGTATTCTTTTGCATAGCTGCATTAGCGCAAGCCGATATTGTATCAGGGTTGCTCAGGTGACGAGCAACACAATGGTGCCTCTTTTCTGTTCGAGCTTGGTTTACTGTGGTCAATAAAAATGGAATCTGCACCGTTCAAAGCCCCGGTCTTCTTAGCAGCTCTCGCAATTTTCGTATATTCGATCCTTGTTGTTAGTCATTTGTCGCGAGCCAATTGGGACCCGAGTGTGTTCATCGTCGCTGGCGACAAGGTTGTGAATAAGAAAGCCCTCTCTGCTCCCATTATTATTATTCCAAATTCCAAGGGCTACGATGGCGAATACTATTATAGGTTAGCTCTAAACCCATTTACCTCAAAGCGTAGCGAATATGGCATAACAATTGACGCCCCATCTTTGAGGATGAGCCGGGTCGGCTATCCCTTTCTCGCATGGGCACTTTCTGGTGGTGGCAACCCTGCACTGCTGAGGTGGGTATTGATTGGGATTAACTTGGTCGGGCTGGGAGTCATTGTCGGGGCGGGTGCAAAGCTAGCGGCACGTGTAGGAAACCCGCCGTGGTTCGGCTTGCTTCTGGGCTTCTATCCAGGTTTTGTTTTCACATTGCTACGCGACACCACAGAAATCGTGGCGACCGCCTTTGCCGTATTGGGTCTCCTGTTTGCTTTGAGGCTATCATTTTGGACCGCAGCACTTTTTTGGGTCGGTGCAGTACTCACTCGTGAAACGACGCTGCTTTACTCTTTAGGATTTGCATGCGTTGTTGTCTTTAACATGGTCAAATCTCGTAGGTGGCACCCACAGATAATCCCTATCGCCGTCCCCGGAGTCATTTTTTGCGTTTGGCAATATCTATTGTTCATTCGCTGGGGTGTACTCCCGCTAAAAACCGACACTGGGAAGAATATTGGCTTTCCATTCTTTGGTATTTGGCACTTCTTGACGCGCAACGTAACAGGGCACCATTTAGGTGCCTTCGTAGCCATTTGTTTTTTCGCCGCTTTGGTTTGGTTTGCTGTCCAGCTGGTAGGGCGGTTCGCCTTTAGATTCAGCTCAAGAGCTTCTTCCTTGCTTGGTTGGCTTATCTATGCGATCCTCATTCAAACGCTGCTTCGGTCCCTACCCTTCGATTCCGCGCTGCATGGCTTTTACGTCGGCGCAACGCTATTTTGCGCGTTACTGATCTGCGTTGTCGCGGTTACAGTGTACCGTCGCTCAGCCACGCCTTACATGCCTGTTGCACTTACGTGGACGGGCTACGCCGTGCTTTTTGTGTGCCTGCTAGGCCCAGTTTGGTCCGAGCCTTATAGCTTTCTGCGCGCATTTTCCGATTGTTACGTGACCGGAATGATCCTTATCATTCAAACCAGCCTCCTAAGCACCTATACCGCGTCGTATTTGATAGGTCTGATGTTGCCACAAGCTATTTGGTACGGCTCAGCCGCATAGATTTATTTACAATTTCTTGCTACGGTATGATTCGTTGCTTACTCAGATGGTTGCGCCTTGCTTGGGAATCCCATCGCTACCGCGCTCTCTCTCGCAATCTATTGAATTCTTTTCTTAGCACGGCTACTGTCGCCCGCGCAGGGTAGGCGGGTGAGTGATCTTTCGTCGTGAGAATAAGGTGTCGTTCTGTTAGTTTACGACCTTGAACGAACACATCTACTGTAATTCCACCCATTCCGTTATGTTGAAGTTCAATCCGCACCTCAGCCCTGCCGAGACCCGATTCCGTTAGTCTCTCTGCCGACATTAACTGCGTTAGCTGGCTTCTAAACTCCTCACTCCAACGCTGCAAATCGGGCGTTGAAACCCTTATTTCCGGCGGCTCGAGCAGCACTAAAAACCCCCTAAGAAAACAAGGTGCGGCATCGAAAGCAGGTCACTAGCTCCGTTATTAGGACCATCATAACAAGGTCCCGTCGCGAAAGTACACCCCTGTCGTGCTTCGTCGCAGACCTGCTAATGGCTTGCCAAAATTGGGTGTCAGGTTCTTGAGAAACGATGCATGGAATTGTAAGTAGGCAAAGTGAGCGCTTGCAATCGCGTGGCTTGTAGTCTACAAGACGGCCACTTTGGTACAGCGGTGCCGAGGCTATCTCGACGGCAGCGGTCAGCCGGTCATGGGAGACATCAAGCGAGGGGTGGGATTACGGCGCGTATTTTCGCACTGAAGATGAGATAGAGAAGGCCGCAGATCTCTCGGCAGACTCACTGACGTCATCCGCGTGACCTACTCGTCCCCGCACGCAACTTGCGAAGTGCAGCAACGGCAGCGTCGGCAAACTGCTCGGGCGATCCAAGCGGCCCAATAGCAGCGGCCGTCTCGGATTCGCCCTTGTGCTTCTTTCACAACTTGCTTCGGAATGATGATCCGAGCTTGACGAGCCTTTGCTATGGCCATGTCTGCGATGACGGCCCAAAGCGACGCGCCGAGTGTGGCAAAATGAAAGTCAGACGTTTCAATTCCTCCATCTCCTAAACGAAAACGAAGAAGTCGGGGCCACGACCCTAGGGAAACGCTGCTGGCCTTGCTCCGGCTCGTGGTAGTCGGAAAATCGGATGGCGACTCACATGCTGATTTTGCAGATTGCTTCACGCGCGGCGCTCATTGTAAATGAAATCCTTGGGGAAGAGGTCACAGCTCCCGAGCTCGTAGGCTCACCGACAGATCTCCTTGCGAGCGAGCTCCGATCCGCTGTGCTTCACGCTGCAAACGTCCACGATCTTCTCGGTCGAACCGATTCCTTTTTCCGCTGGAGCCGAACCGACAAGGCGCGATCATCCAAGAACTACATGCCCATCGATGACGATTTCCGAGCTTTCACGGGGAGTAGGTCTCGTTGAGTATGCTGCGGGTGTATACAGCGCGCTCACTCAGTGCACCAAGTTTCAACGTTGGGCCGACATTGAAAGGATGGGCATGGCTTGAATACGTGTCAGATTGTGTAGCCGAAAAGGCTGATCGACAACCATACCATCTGCTCCCCGGCATTTGGAGGGCCGAAACGATGCCCGGGAAGCGCGGCTTTGACGCCGTGCATCGCATTCGGAATTCCAAGGTAGAACAAATCGTAGCGGATTTTATGAAGGTTGATCTTGTCGAAGTGGGACAGTTCGATATCGTCTTCTTCTTGGGCGTCTTATATCACCTTACCGAACCTCTCCAAGCATTGAGACGGCTCTCGCTGTTGACGCGTGAGTTAGCGGTCATTGAGACCGCAGCGATCTACATTCCCGACCACGACCGTGATTCACTCATCGAGTTCTATGGGAAGGGCGAATTGCTCGGCGATATCAGTAATTGGTTCGCGCCCAATTTGAGGGCCCTCACGCTAATGTGCCAAGCTGCTGGCTTCGAACAGGTAAGAGTCCTTGGACCTCATCCCCCAAGCTGCGATGGACATCGGTGTCGGATCACCATCCACGCCACAAAATAACCATTGGCAAGGATGTTATCTGCCAACGGGGATTGACCCGACGCTTTATTCGGCATCCGCGGCGATCGGTTGATGGTGGACGAATTTGCGCAAGAAGCGCGCTTGTTCTTTATTGTCGCCCTCGGGGTTGAACCCGTAACGGAATTGTTCAATGACGGCCCAGTCGAGGGATCGGCCCTGGACGAGCCGCAAAAGCGCGCAGACGGTCGACGTCCGACCGCCTCCGGCTCGGCAGTGCACAAAGATTGGTCGCAGGTAGGGACTCTCGCAGATTTCCAGCCACGCGCGAACCTGCTCGTAGCTGGGTGCCGCGTCATTCGGAATCGGAAGATGGATCGGCTCGAGCTCCGGTGTCGCGCGTCTCACGCTTTGCGAGAGGTCTTGCGAACGGAGATTGACGACGGTTTTGAAACCGTGATCCGCGAGCCAGCGGTAGCCGGCAAGCTTCGGCTCTGCGCCTCGCGCAAGCCAAGGCTCGACCCAACCGAAGTTGCCGATCTCTTGTGTAGCTGGGGTGTCTTTGAGTATCTTCACGGCCAAGACATTGAGCTTCGACGAAGACGACGCAGATGCTCTGCCCCCTAACGGTCATTCTTCCTTTGGATAGACCGTCCAGACCAGGGCCTTGCGTCCTAACGCAGGAACGTTGACCCGATGCGTTTCGTCACATTCGCATTCGTTTTAGCGCTGCTGTCAAATGCGGGGATAGCGCTCGCCCAAACCTCGCCGGTGCCAAGCCCATCCGTCGCCTCGACTGACTTCGTAACCATCGACTCTAGAACTCCGATCCAAGTCATCCAGCCGAATCTCGCCTTGGGTTCAACCGTTGACAAAGAACCCGCGGGAAGTATCGCCGCACTGTATTCCAAGCAAAACGTCGCCCAAATCTTGCAGGCAGGCTTGGGCTGGCTCAGCTACCGCCTCTTCACCGAGTTGTCGGTACAGGACTGGCATTGGAATCCGAGCGGCACGTTCAGCGCCGGCACTGAGGGCTACTGGACCTCCAGTGCCAGCGTGGGCCGGTCGCCGATTGCCGACTCGTTCGGCTACCGACTGCCCCATCGCGGATTTACGACAGACCAGGGCAACAACGAAGACTACTCTCGCCTCGACGATGGCGACCCGCGCACCTACTGGAAGAGCAATCCGTATCTCACGAGCGCGTTTACCGGCGACCCCGATGCCATGCATCCACAATGGGCCGTCGTGGATCTCGGTAATGCCAAGCCGGTCGACGCCGTGCGCATTCATTGGGTCAATCCGTACGCTGTCAACTACCGGATCGAGTGGTGGAGCGGCGACGATCCTATCAACAATCCAGGCGTCGGGTCTTGGCAGCTGTTCCCGAAGGGGCAAGTCGTGGGCGGCCGCGGCGGGATGGTCGTGCTTCGCTTGGCAAGCCATCCCATCACGGTTCGTTACGTGCGCGTCTTGATGACGGATTCCTCAAACACATGCGACTCGCATGGTGCGGGCGATCGCAGGAATTGTGTCGGTTACGCCATTGAAGAGATCTTTATCGGCACGTTCGACGCTCGCGGCCGCTTTGTCGATTACGTGCATCATGCGCCATGCGGTGGAGAAAACGCGCAGAAGTATGCGTGCGGATGGCGCCAGACCGCGACGTACGCCTCGTCGGTCGACCCCTGGCATGCAGCCGCAAACCGAGTCCGCAACCAAGAACAACCTGGCCTTGATCTCATCGCGCGTAGCGGCCTGACCGCGGGGGTCGGCGCGATGTATCCCGTGGCGATGCTCTACAGCACACCGCAAAACGCGGTCAACGAACTCCGCTATCTCCACGCGCGCGGTTATCCCATCTCCTTGGTGGAGCTCGGGGAGGAGCCGGACGGCCAATACACGACTCCCGAAGACGATGCCGCGCTTTTCGTGCAGTGGGCAAAGGCGATCCACGCGGTCTTTCCGCACGAGCGCCTGGGCGGACCGGTCTTCTCCGGGGTCAACAGCGAACTTCAAACGTGGCCGGACGCACAGGGGAACATCTCGTGGCTCAACCGCTTCCTCAACTACCTCCGCGCACATGGCCAGCTCCGTCAGCTTTCCTTCATGTCGTTCGAGCACTACCCGTTCGGCGGTTGTGACCGCGGCGCGCTCTTGCAGCAAGACCTCTTGGAAGAGCCGTCCATCATGAAGGGTATTGTCAATCAGTGGCGATCGGACGGGTTGCCGCCTTCCGCGCCTTTGTACATCAGCGAGGCAAACTTTTCCGCGGTGAACTTCACGCAGATCCCCATGCAGATCGAGGGGGCTCTATGGCAAGCCGACTACATGGCAAGCGCGCTCGCAAATGGCGTCGCCGGCGCGGTCTACTATCAGGACGAGCCGGTCCCGCTGTCGCAGAATCCGGGTTGCCCAACCGACTGGGGCAATCTGACGATGTTCGTCGCAGACAACAGCGCCCACATCCGCGCGCGCGGCGCTCAATTCTTCGCTGTGGAGATGCTGACCAAGTACTGGCTGGCCCCATCGACTGACGCTTTCACCCTCTACCGAGCCACAAGCTCGGTATTCCGCCATGGTCTGCCGCTCCTCACTGCCTACGCGGCTCAGCGAAAGGATGGCAGCTGGTCTGTCCTCCTTGTGAATAAAGACTCGTCACCGCACAACGTCCTCATCCAATCGCAGTGGGTACGTTCAGACAAAGGCACATATTACGGCCCCGGCACGTTTGAGGGCGATATCCGTCAGGTCGTTTTCGGCCCCCGCCAATACGAGTGGCGCAGCCGAGGTTTGCGTTCAGAGCCTGAGCCGAATGCCGCTCCCGTAACCACCGCCATGCATGCCGACTGGAGACCGACAATTTGTCGGACGGGGCCCATACCGTGGCCGGTCTTCACGCTTGAGGCCAAATCGATCACGGTGATTCAAGGTAAACTTGCGACAACGGTGGCCACGTGTGGTTGAACGTGGAGGTGATCTTTGAACTTTCTCATTCTTATGGTAGTGGCGGTCGCGACCTCGGTCATCACCATCTCTGTTGACACATCGCATCCGGTCAACACCATTCGGCCGCTGCGCGCAGTCGGGGTCGGCATAGACTCCGACGATGCGGGCAAGGTACCGTTCCTCTACTCGAAGCCGCGCACCGACCAGATGCTGAGCGCGGGACTGGGCGTGGTCAGCTACCGGCTGTACACCGAGCTATCCATCCAAGATTGGCACTGGAATCCGACCGGCCAGTTCAGCGACACCGCACATCAGCAAGGCTATTGGCTGAGCAGCTCGTCCATGTCGAGCCCGCACATCGTCGATTCGTTCGGCTACACCCTGACGCATCGCGGATCGACTGAAGATCAAGGCGATGACAACGGCTACTCACGCATCGACGACGGCGATCCGGCGACCTACTGGAAGAGCGACCCATACCTGACGAGCGCCTACACGCACGACCCCGATGCGGCGCATCCGCAATGGATCGTCATCGATCTGATCCACCCCAAGCCCATCGACGCTATCGGCATCGACTGGACAAACCCGTACGCGACACGCTACGAGGTGCAATACTGGACGGGCGGAGGCGATGCCATCTTCTCCTCTTCCACGCCCGAGCGCGTGCCCGGAGCGACTGCAGGCGTTTGGCGTTCCTTTCCGCGCGGGTCCGTGTCAGCGGGCGCAGGTGGACAGGTCACGTTGCGCTTATCCGACACCCCTATTGCCGTCCGCTTTGTACGCGTCTGGATGACGGCATCATCGAACACGTGCGACTCTCACGGCGCCGCCGATCGGCGCAATTGCGTCGGATATGCGATTGACGAAGTCCGGCTCGGTCAGCTCGACCCGCGCGGAAGGCTGCATGACGTCATCCGCCATTCCACGTGTGGCGGAAATCCGGATGGGGATCGCGGGTGCAAGGATCACCAGACCGTCATCTTCGTCTCGTCAGACGACCCGTGGCACACCGCGCGCGACCGGATCCTCTCAGGCCAAGACCAGCCCGGTCTGGACTTTGTCAGTCGCAACGCGATCACCCGAGGCCTGCCGATGATGTACGCGGTGCCGCTCTTTTACAGCACGCCGGACAATGCAGCCGCTCAGGTGCGCTACCTCAAATCTCGTGGCTACCCGCTCGAATACATCGAAATGGGCGAGGAAGTCGACGGCCAGTATGCGCTGCCCGAAGACTATGCTGCCCTCTATGTCGAGTGGGCCGACGCCATCCATGCGGTCGATCCGAAGGTCAAGCTTGGCGGGCCGGTGTTCCAAGGGGTCAATGCCGACATCCGGGTGTGGCCTGATGCGACCGGTGACGATTCATGGTTCCGGCGCTTCCTTACGTACTTACGCCTGCACCATCACCTAAGCGATTTGGCCTTCATGTCGTTCGAACACTATCCGTTCCGCGGATGCGATCAGGGCGTGACCTTGCGCATGGATCTCTTGCGCGAGCCCTCGCTCGTGCGTCAAGTGATCGGCGCCTGGCGCGCCGACGGGTTGCCGAAGAGCGTGCCGATGTTCATCACGGAATCGAACTTCGCGAACAACGGCGGGCCCGTACCCAAACAGCTCGCCGGCGCGTTGTGGATGGCCGACTGGATCGGCACTGCGCTCTCGGACGGCGTTTCCGGCATCAATTACTATCAATACGAAGCCGAGCCCCTCGGCCACAGCCATCAATGCGACCGATGGGGCGGCTACGACATGTTCATCGTCGATCCGCATTTCCGCATCTTGGCCAAAGCGGCGCAGTACTACGCGGCACAGATGATCGCGCAACAGTGGCTCGAGCCCGGCGATCTCGACCACGGACTCTATCCCGTGAGCATCGCTCCCACCTCAGCGCATCCGTCCCTGACGGCATACGCTGCGCGGCGGCCCGATGGTCAGTGGTCGCTGATGATCGTCAATAAAGACAGCGAGCCGCACGCGGTCAGCATCCAGTTCACGGGCGGCACGGGACCTGCGCAACGGACATTGCAGCCGGCCACCACCGTGGTGACGTTCGGCGCGGCTCAGTACGCATGGAGCGGACGCTCGGCGACCGAGCTCCCACAACCGAACAGCGGTCTGCTCACGAGCAAGGTCGACGCCGACCATCCCTTCACGGTCGCACCGATGTCCATCACGGTCGTTCGTGGGCTCATCGGCGATTGGTCGATGACGAATTAGAGAGGCTGAGGCAGGCCGAGCTTGCGATACACACTCGGCGCCAGCAGCGGAGCGCCGCGCCGGATGGAGACCCCGCGCGCAAGCGGATGATGCAGGCCGGAGAGCGGCGTGGCCGCGTAGCCTGGATAGTCTTCTTCCGCGCCGAGCGAGATCGTGATGTCTGACTGCCCGCCGGGACCCGTGATCGGCGGCGCCTGCGGAACAGCGGGTTTGGTCAACCCGACGGCAGCTTCATAGTCCGGATAGTCGAAGCCGATCATCTGCACCGTGAAGTTGTCGCCTGCATTGACGCCGACGACGGCATTGTTCTGCGCGGCCGTGCAAATGGACGGCGTGGGCGTCAAGCTGCCCGGTCCGCCCGCCAGGTTGTTCGGACCGTTCGCCGCACCCAGGGCGAACGCGCCCGATGCTCGCACGACAATGGTGTAATATACGGGCGCGAACGACGTGCCCTTGGGCCCTTGGCAATTTGGCGCCGTGCCTCCGCCGTTCAGCGGGCCCGCTCCCGGGCCGTAATCGACGATCTGCACGAGCGCTTCGCTCACCCCCGCAGGCAGGGCCGCGTTGAACGTCGCGCCTCCGTCGCCGCTCACATCCGGCGTGACGACTGGTGCGGTCAACGTCGGTAGCACGGTCAGCGCGTTGAGCTGCGCCGACGCGCTGATCGTGCTGACCTGTTTCGAGCCGTTGTTGCCGATGACGGCGACCTGCACGGCAAGGGTATACGTGCCCACGGCCGGCGTCACGCCTTCAAAGAACGTCACGCCCTCACCCACGCCTAAGAAATACGGGCAGCCATTGGGGGGACAAAATGAGTCCGTGCCAAGGATGATGAGGCCGTCGCGGGTGCCCATGCCGTTGCCATCGGGATCGAATGCCGGAGGCCCGCCCCACGGCACGAACTGCGGGTGCGTCGTACCAGGATCGTACAGCGGCACGGGATAGGGCTGGTAGCTGTACGACTGCGCGGTGTTGGCCACGATGTTGTACGGCGCGAGGCCCATGGCGAAGACCCCGCCGCTTTGCCCGAAGGTCGAAGTGTTGGGTGCGATCCCAGCAGGACACTGCATGAACCCGGGCGGCGGCGCGCTCTTCGTGTCGCAAAACGGCGTGCCGGGGTGGACGAGCTGCGTCGTGCCTGAAATCTTCGCGCTCGCCGCCAGGCTCTCGGGAAGGCTCGGGCCGGCACCAGCCGACGGCGAGCCCGCAAAAAAGTAAGCGGTCGTGTACGGGTCGGCCAAATTATTGCCATCCGCCGGCTGCGCGGCGTTGGTCTGCACGAACGGCCCCGTCAGCGTCGGGGTGTCTTCGCCAAGCGCCGACTCGCCGTTGGCCTGGCGCATCGTGGAAACCACGTTGAGTCCCGTCGAAAGCCCGTAGATGTTGGCAGTTCCGACCGCGACTTGCAGCTTGCTGCAGCTCGGACTCGTGGGCGGACACCCCATGGTCAAGTTCGGGCCGCCGGTTTGGCCGGTCGTGCACCCGGCGACTGCGACAGCCAGCAGGCCGCCGATGATCAAGAAGCGCTTCGTCATCGATCCTTCATTCTTATATGGTGAACTGCATGTATACGCGCCAGGTCCGGCCGGGCGCGTACAACTCCTGGTACGGCAGCCAGAACTGATCGTAGTGACTCTGATCGCGCGCGCCCTGGAAATAAAACGCGTTCGTCGAACCGTCAGAGTTGAACGGGTAGCCGCTTGGATATTGGCCGGTTTGCACGCCGCCGTATCCGGTCGCCAAGGGCTGCCAGTCGTTGTTGATCGTGGGCTCCGCCCGGTAGTTGTCGAAGAGATTGCTGACGTATGCGCCGAGCGTCACCCCGCCGCGCGTGTACTGCACGTTGAGATCCGTGTACAAACGGGCCTTGGTGAACGCTTGGCCCGCAAGTGCTGGTTCGCTATAGCCGCGGCACGCGAAGTCTCTGGGGTTGTAGTAGTTCCCGGGGAATGCCGGGTCTACGTAACAGGTTGCGTTGTAGGATTGGTTGGGCAGTCCCGGTCCCGCGTACGGTGTCGCAACGCCCAGGTTGCCGGTCGGGATCTGCGAGAGCACGTCATTGATGAAGCCGATCGCCGTCTGCCCGACGCCGAACGGCACGCCCGAGTCGAACGAGAAGATGGGGTTGAACTGCCAGCCGCCATGCTTGTACTGTATCCCCGACTCCGCGGAGAACGGCGGCAGATAGTATTGATGGAAAAGCGTGCCGCTCTGGTAGAGGAATTGGGAGACGACCGGCAAGCTATCGGAACCCGCGACGGGCGGCGTGTTCGTCAGCTCGTTGATGTAGTTCATGGTCAAAAAACCGCTCCAACCGTTCGGCGGCGTCGGCGACGTGACCATCGCCTCGATGCCGAAGGTCTTCTGCACGCCCGTTTCGCGCACGGCGAACGAGCCAGCGTTTTGCTGGCCGGTCACCGGGTCCGGTGGCCCGGCGTTGAGCAAGGTGACCTGATACGTGTCGTATCCGCGCCGCCAATAGCCCGTCAGCTTCGAACCCCAGCCGTTTCGGAATTGATGCGTCCAGGCGAGGTCCCAGTTGCTGTAGGTGGCCGGAGCGCTGCCTCCGACGTCGGGCGCCGCGAACGATTGGTCGAACAGCCAGTACAGCGACTCTGCATAGTTGGGGCAGAAGAAAAAGTACCCCGGGATCCCGAGCGTGCCTGAGCCGGAGAAATAGTTCCAAGGGTTTTGCGTGTACGCGCCGTTCGCGTTCTTGCCGGGTCCGTGCCAGCCGCTGCCGCAGGCTGGTCCAAGCGGGCTATAACCCGGATTGTCCTTCGCCGGGATCTGGAACAGAACCGGTGGGATGTCCGCGGCCCCGGTCGGCGTGCCTGCGGTCTGCGCGAAGAAAAAACTGATCGAGCGGCCGTAACTCGCGCGCACGCTGTTATTCTGGTCGAGGATGTAATCCGTGGCGATGCGCGGTTCCACGATGCGCGGTTGCAGGTAATCGTTCCCGAGCGTCGCGTAGCCGAGCCCCACGTCGGACGGGTTGCTCAAGTCTTTTGAGAACTGATTCCCGCCCCAGCGCAAGTTCTGACCGTCGATCCGCACTCCCCAATCGACAAGGAGCTTGGAATTCGGGGTCCATTGGTCGCGAAAGCCGATGCCGAACTGTTGGAAATCCGTCGTGCCGTAGGTGAAGCCCGTGCTGGGGACCTTCGGCAAGTGCCCATGCCACAGCCCGTGCGCGAGCATGTACGAATAGAGGTAGCAGCTGCCCGGCCCTGCATCCATATTCTGGCCGAATCCATTGAAGATCGTCGGACCAATGCAAGGGTTTGTGCCGCTGACCGGCTGCCCGGGCATCTCCGGCAGATACCAGTCCTCGATGCGCGGCCCGTTCGGCAACGCACCAGCCGGAAATCCCGCCGTGGTCATGTTCGTCTCATCCTGCAAGCGGCCGGTGTACAGACCCACCCACGTGTTGCCGTACAGCATCTGATTCCAATACGGGAACGCGTTTTCAAACTTGCCGACGAGCGTCAGCGTGTGCTTGTCGCCAAGCTGCTTCGTCACTTGGCTTTGGAAGCCGACGCGGCGGCCGCCGACAATATTGTAGCCCGGGAAGAACGAGCCCGTCGTCAGCGTTTGCGCCGCTCCCGTGATGTTCGATGGAAACGATCCACCCCAGTTATAGAAAAAGGTGTTCCATGCCGTCGTCGGGTTGACGTTCCACGTGTAGCCGAGCTTGAGCACGTTTTCCGGCCCGTAGATGTACTCTTCGGGCTGCGCGACTTTGGAGAACGTCTGGGGCGTGCCCATGTAGTACGGGATGATGCTCTGATACCAGGCTAGGCCAGGATCGATCCCATTATTGGGGTAGCCGCATAGGGTCGGGGTATTCGGACATTCGGGCCACATCGCCGCGCCGTTTGGATCGGTCTGGAACTGCTGGTACGAGAACGGGTCGTAGGGGTAGTAGTTGACATTGCCGAGGCCGCCGTACTCCGCCCACGCGCGATGATCCATGAACCGCGCGAGGACTTGGAACTCCTGATTGTCGTTGTGGCCGAATTTGTAGAATGCGTTGTTCAACACGTCGTCATCGTAGCTGAACGATGTTCCCAAGTACTGGCCTGCGTCGGACGCATCCCGTCCGTACGGAGCGATCTGAGGAGAGACGCGGCTCGAGCGGGTCGAGAAAAAATCGGAAAACCGGTTGTCCTTCGACGCAATGCCGTACTGGAAGGCGAAGGAGTGGTCGTACCACGGTCCTCCTACGTCGAAGCTCGCAAACCCATCGCCCGGATAGGATCCGCGACCTGGCACGATGTTGACCACACCAGCCCCGATACCGCCCTGGGTCGCATCGCCTGCGCCGCTCACCACTTGCATCGCGCCGTGGCCGCCGCCCACGCCGTTCAGATACGAGTCATCGCCATTCTCATCAAAGAAATTGCCGGAAAAATCGATGCCGTCGAATTGATAGCCGATCTCGACGCTCGCCGAGCCACGGATCGAGATCGCGTTCAAACTGCCGTTGACGGTCGGAATGACACCGGGCGCCGACATGACGAGCTGGTTATAGTTCGTGGAGCCGCGCTCGCCCAACGCCTGGTCGACGCGCGCGCCGACGAAGGTCGTCTCGTCCGTGGTCTGGGTGGGCTGAAACGCGGAAGCAGCGGAATGTCCGGTCACTCGAACCTTTCCGAGCGTCCGTGGCGAGGACACGAGCTTGATGAGGCCGAGGCTTTGGGTTTCGTCGCCCAAAATGGTGATGCCGGAAAACGCTTGCGGCACGTATCCGTCTTTTGAGATGGCGACCGTGTAGGTGTCGGTCGGCAGCTGCAGGAGCGCGAAAAAACCGTGGCTGTCGGTGAAGGTGTGGTAGTTGCCCGAGCCGCCTGCTGCCGTGACCCGGGCCGCGACGATCGGACTGGAGGACTGCGCGTCGACGACCGTGCCGCGTAGATTGCCGGTCACACCGCCGGCAGCATGCGCGATGCTGTAGTCACAGAAGAGCAGGCTGCCGCCCAGAAGCACCGCGAGAGCAAGCCGGAACCAGCGCGCCGTGACGGCCTTCATCGCTGCCATGATGACCCTCCGATCGCGCGACGGAAAACGTCACGCCCAAGCGATCACGAAGTCTCGCTCGTGCGCGTCAATTCCAAGCCCGGGCGCGCGTTTACCTCTTGGGGCTTGCCGCTCTTCCGCTCTCCGTGAATGGCCACGCGCGCATCCGGCTCGCCCGCCACAAGAACACGGCCAAGCCGACAAGCAAGCTGATGAGTCCGAAGGCGATCGCGACCGTCCCCGCGCTCGCGAAAATGAAGATCCAGCCGGCGAGCGCGATGAGGGCCGGCACCGGGAACAGCCACATGCGGTACGGCGCGCGAACGCCGCGAGCGCGAATGACCCCGAGCGCGACGATCTGCGCCACCGGCTGGATCAAGACAATCCCAGTCGTGAGCGCATTGATCAGCTGGTCGAGCGGGAAGAGACAGCCGACGAGCGAGAGCAATCCCATGATGACGAGAGCCACGTCGGGGAAACGCAGCTTCGGATGCACGTGCGCGAATGGCTTGAGGAAGAGGCCGTCCGCCGCCGCTGCGAACGGAACCCGCGAGTACCCCAGAAGGTTGCCGTACACCGACGCAAACGCGGTCAGCAGGATGAGAATCGTCACGCCGATCGCGGCCGCACCGCCGAACGCCCGCTCAACAACCGCGGAGGCGACGTGCTGGCCGAGAGGCGGCAAGGACCCGTCGGCACGCGGGATGACGGCCTGCCAATGGATCGCGCCGAGGATGCCGAGCTGCATGGCGACGTACAGGGCGGCGACGAGCAGGATCGAGATGACGATGGAACGCGGCACGGTGCGGGCTGGATCGATCACTTCGCCGCCGATGCAGCTGGATTGGTTGTAGCCGAGATAGTCGTACATCGCGATGATCAGAGCTTGCCCGAGTCCCGCGCGCAAGCCGAGCCAAATCGAATCGTGGGCCGGAAGCGTGAGCGCCTGCGACGGGGAGAAATGGACGTAGGATGAGACGATGACGCACAGGAGCGTGAGCACCGAGGCGAACGCAAGCAAAATACCGATCTTCGCGACCGACGCGATACCCCGGTACAAGGCGATGAGGGTGACGATGCCGACGCCGATGGCAAGCGCTTTCAGGCCCCATGCGGAACCCGCGATGCCGGGGAACAAGTACCCGGCGTAGTTGGCAAACCCGATGTATCCTGTCGCCTGGTTGATCGGCGCGACGAAGATCGTCTGCCAGACGAACAAGAAAGCGAGCAGCTGCCCGAAGCGCTCCTTGCCGAAGATCTCCCGCAAATAGCCGTACGTACCACCCGATCCCGGGAACAACGAGCCCAGCTCCGCCCATACGAGCCCGTCGCATAACGCGAGCAGCGCGCCAAGCACCCAGCCGACGAGCGAAAGCGGGCCGTGCAGGGCACCCAAGACGAGCGGGATCGTGATCAGCGGGCCGATCCCGATCATCGAGATGGCGTTGATGGCAACCGCGCCCAGCAAGCCGACCCCGCGCACCAGAGGCGCGTCGCGTCTGATGATCTCGGCTTCCAGCGCCTCGACGTCCGTGGTCATTCGTTGACCAACGCTTTGGTCAGCCCGCGCGGAGCGTCGCAATCGATGCCTTTCGCGCGCGCGGCGAAGAGCGCGAGCAATTGACCGGTCACAAGCCACCCGAGCGTGTTGTACGATGCGACGACGTCCGGACCCAAGGTCGCCGCTCCGGGGATCTCGCATGCCCCGATCTCGTAGCGGAGCGCTTCGGATCGTTCGAGTTCGTGGAGCGGCCGCGCCACCACGGCCAGCGCATCCGCGTCCGCGATGCCGAACACGGTGAACGACGCATCGACCATCGATACGCTGCCATGGCGGAACTCTCCGGCGGAAAAAGCCTCCGCATGCAGGTAGCTCGCCTCCTTGAGCTTGAGCGCGACCTCCCGCGCGACGGGCAAGCCGTAGTCCGATCCCAAGACCGCGACGTGCTGCCGCTGCGCCGCGTGCACGGCTGCGGCCTGCACGGCCTGTGGCCCGCTTCCGCCGAGCCACTCCTCCACCTCGCCGGCCGCCTGTCGCAGCGTCTGTGCGCCGCGGCCCGCATCGCCACCCACGAGCGAGGCTGCCCACAGCAGGACCGCGGCGCATGCGCTCACGCTCTTGCTCGCAGGCACGGCCAGCTCCGGGCCGGCGTCGATATCGATGACGAGATCGGCTCTCTCTGCAAGCGGCGATCGCGCGCTGTTGGTCAGCGCGATGACCTTGCGCGGATGCAGCACTTCGAGTGCGCTCAGCACATCCGTCGAGCGCCCGCTCTGCGACACTGCCACCACCAGCTTGCGCTCGTACGCCGCGTGGTCCAAATGACATTCGGTCGCGGCCAGCGCGTGCGCCGAGACCCGGCGGCGGCGGAAAGCGAGCGCGCCTAATTGCGCCACGAAGAGCGAGCTGCCGCTGCCGAGCAAGACGACCTCGCCCGCGATCTCGGCGGCGAGGGTTGATGCCGCCGCAGAATTCGCAAGCCGTTCCCACACCGCCGGCTGCTCGCGGATTTCGCGCTCGAAGCTAGCGCCGAGCGTGCGTGCGCTCATCTCGCGAACGAGCGTTCGCACCACTGCGATAGCCGACCTTTGCGCAAGGCTCTGCCATGCTTTGTGCAAACTCGTCCTCGATGGCCGAGACCGGCATCTTGCTGCTGCAATGTCCGGACCGAAAAGGCGTCGTCGCTGCCGTGACGACGTTCCTTTATGAGCGCGGCGGCAACATCGTCCACGCGGACGAGCATCAGGATCAACAGGTCAAGCAGTACTTCCTGCGGTTGGAATGGGATCTCACCGATCTCAGTTGCTCTCTTGCGCGCTTCACGGATGATTTCGCCTCGCTGGCGCGGGAGTTCGGGATGGCGTGGAACGTCACGCGTTCCTCCGCGCGACCCAACGTCGCAATCTTCGTCTCGAAGTCAGGCCACTGTCTTGCCGATCTGCTGTTCCGCCATCAGACCGGCGAACTGCCATGCCGCATTCCTCTCGTGATCGGCAATCACGAGGATCTGCGCAGGCTCTCCGAATTCTACGGGATTCCGTTCCACTTCGTCCCGACGGACGCAGAGGGCAAGGCCACAGCCGAAGCCACGCAACGCGAGCTTCTCACCGAGCACGCCGTCGAGCTCGTGGTCCTGGCGCGGTACATGCAAGTGCTTTCAGACCAGTTCGTCGCGGCGTACCCGAACCGCATGATCAACGTGCACCACTCGTTCTTGCCGGCGTTCATCGGCGCGCGGCCGTACCACCGTTCGTACGAGCGTGGCGTCAAGCTCATCGGCGCGACGAGCCACTACGTGACCAAGGTCCTCGACGAAGGGCCGATCATCGAGCAAGACATCGTCCGGATCAGCCATCGCGATACGCTTGCCGACATGATCCGCAAAGGCGGCGACGCGGAACGCGCGGTGCTTACCCGCGCGGTCCTGTGGCACGTGCAGAACAGAATTCTCGTCTACGGGAATAAGACGATCGTCTTTTCTTAGATGGTACGCCGGGCGCCGATGTAGCGGCTGGAATAGTAATCTTCGGAAAGGGAGTCCACGCGCACGCCGTCCGATGCCGACGCGTGCACGAAGCGGCCGCCGCCGAGATAGATCCCCACGTGCGATGCCCCCTCCGCGTAGGTCTGGAAGAACACGAGATCGCCCGGCTGCAAGCGGCCGAACGCCACGTGCCGGCCCACTTCGAATTGGGCGTCGGCGGTGCGTGGCAGTTCGATGCCGTTATGCCGGAACACGGCTTGGACAAAACCCGAGCAGTCGACGCCGCTGAACGACTCGCCACCCCAAGAGTAGGGCACGCCGAGATACCGCAAGGCGGTTTTCGTGAGCTGCAGCTCCACGGCCACGAGGCGTTCTGCCGACGCTAACGAGGCGGCGAAGTTCGGCGGTGAAGCGCCCGCGTGCGTCGCGATCCATAGGGCTTGCAGCTCGGCTATTCGAGCCGCCGGATTGTGCGACGATGTGCGAGAGCGGCGACGATGCAATGCGACGATCCGGTGACGCGACGTTCGCGCGACTACGTGCCCTCGAGGCATATGGACGGCAACCGCGTGCTTTGCGTGTGCGGTCGCGGGAACCGCGACGCGCAAGACTTCCCCCAAACTGAGGACATCTGCGTCGGGCAAGTGGTTGAGGCGGACGATCTGAGCGACGCTCGTGTGGAAGCGTTGCGCGATGTCCGAAAGCGTGTCGCCTGAAGCGACGGTGTAGGTGCTGGGGCTTGCGAAGGTCGGCGTCGCGAGAGCCAGACCGAGACACGACAAAAAACCAAACGAGGCGAGCGCTTTTCGCAGCATATCCTCTCTCAAATCGCCTACGGGGTTAGTTGACGGGTTAGCGCGGAAAGATCGCGCCTCTGCGGTCCTGCAGATTCACCCCAGTGACACCTGGGTCTCCCCCGCTCCCACTCGCTCCATACTGGCGCGCGTGGAACTCGGCTAGGTGTGTGCGAACCGGTCGAACCACCGGTCCCGCTGTGGTGCGGCCTTCGGCCGCGAGTACCTCCAAATTATAAGGACGGCAGCCGGCGCTTACCGTGCCGACCATCACGTCCAACTCGCCCTGTGTTGGGACCTGGGACGAGCGAATCCTGCTCACGGCAGGCTGATTAAGGATACAGGCCTGCGTTTAGTAGCGGAAACGAGCCTAGTGTCTGTGCGAACCCTTCTGAAAACCATAGAGAAACACATCCACAACGTCTTCCTCATCGAGCCGCTGCTGTTGCCACGTTCCTAACCGAGGCCGAGTTCTTCCAAGGGCTTGCTCGATGCGCCGCTTGTTGTCGGTGAAACCCGGTTGATTCTCGATATACCAAACTCGGCGCTGCGGATTCTTTTCCAACCACTTGATGATCGGGTCTATGTCTGTTGGGACCAAGGCCACAGCGATTGCGTGGTCGCGAAACCCCGAAAAATCCTTGACAACCCAATATTCGGCGCCTTGTACCAAAACGATCAAGTCATTCTTGTTTTCATTCCCAAGCAACAGCGCATTGATTTGATACCAATCGGGAAATTGATAGTAAGGCACGAACACCGAATCGTACGCGCCGATAGCAGCAACTCCCAGTATCCCAGACACCAATGCCACAGCAGCTACGCGATACTTGGTCTGGAGCAAGAAAGTTGCGATACATCCAATGCAAATGCAAAGGGCTGGGATATAGACATACATGTAACGCGGGAGCAGTAGATTTATGCCCGTGGCAAAAGAGAGGAATGTTTGTATTACGATCGGCGCCAACCAAAAAGGAAGAATTGTGTGGCGACCAAGATAGACACCGCCTGCGAGTGCCGTTAAGGCCAAGCACCCAACCACAAGATCGAAGTGCGGTACGTTTGTCCAGCTCGCAGGTATACCATAGGCGACGAGCCCTGGAACGACGCTCATCCCCGAGAACTCTGGCGAATCGAGTCGAAGCGCGTAGTGCGCTTGCGTGTACTGTATTCGCATAGCCCACGCCCAGGGTGCCAACGCGAGCAGCGCAGCCAGGCTTACGAATACGGCAGGTCGCAACGTTTTTGCTTTGGTCAGCGTGTAGGCAAACTGGCTCGCGATGACAAGAATCCCAATATAGTGAAGGTATGGCAAGACGATAGCCGCTGCACCGTAAAGAGACCACCACAGCCAACGGCGCTCTGTCCTTGAATCCCCGCATTTAAGCAGTAACCACCAGCTCAGGGCAGTCAGCGCGACGAGCACCGCATACATCCGATAGAGCCGATCCCACGTGATGAGTGCGGGGCTAAGCGCAACCGCCAATGCTGCAATCGCCGCAGCAGTCTTGCCAAAGGAGCGCCTTGCTATTGCCCACGTCGCCAATATGCCGGCTAAGCTAATGGCAGCAGTTATGTAGCGATAGTCCCACAGCGGCCATTGGAGGGCGCGCATGAGATAGTGCGTCATGAGATAGAACAATGGCGGGTGAAAATCACCGTAGGCCACTGAGTTGAGAATCGTTCGCGGGTCCTGACCGGCAATGTGAAAGACAAAGCCTTCGTCCACAAACAAGCTGGGGCCGGTCAGATTCCAAAAACGGATGAGGCCGCCGACTAAGAGGGCAATTCCCAACCAGACATATTGAGCTGCGCCAGCCGCAATGGGCCCCCGTCGATCCGCCGCATTCTCCATTTTCTAGTCATCGGCCAATGCTTGCTGGAACTCAAAAGACGGATGGTCTGACCTCTAATTTGAGGCGTTGCGGATGGTTTCCGCAACGCGCATCGCGAGCTCACGTACCTCGCGTTCCTCTTGCCCTTCGATCATCACTCTGATCAAAGGCTCCGTTCCCGAAGCGCGGACCAAAATGCGTCCACCCTCACCGAGCGCTTGGCGTGCGCTCGCGATCGCGCTCTGCACGTCTGCGTGCTCGAGACGCGACTTGTCATTGACCGACACGTTCACGAGCACTTGCGGTCGCGGCTGCATGACGCTTGCCGCTGACGCCAGCCCGCTGTTCTTGGATGCGAGCGACAGGACCGCGACAGCCGTTGCGATGCCGTCCCCTGTGGCATTGGCCGCGAGGTCGATGACGTGGCCCGACTGCTCGCCTCCTAAACGAAAACCGCCTCGCTGCATCTCTTCGAGCACGTAGCGATCGCCGACCAGCGTGCGCACGAGCGCGATATCGCGCTCGCGCAGTGCGATTTCCAAGCCGATGTTGCTCATCACGGTCGCCACAAGCGTGCGGTGCGGGAGTTCGCCGCGCTCCGCCAGATCGATGCCGCGCAGCGCGAGGACGTGATCGCCGGTCACTTCGTCGCCGGCCTCGTCGATGAAGAGCGCGCGGTCAGCATCACCGTCAAATGCGATGCCCACGCTGCCGGGATGCTCGCGCACCGCGGTGCGCAGCGCGCTCAGATCGGTCGAGCCGCAGCGGACGTTGATCTTCTTTCCGTTGGGCGTGCAGTGCAGTCTGATCACTCGAGCACCAAGTCTTCGGAAGACTTTCGGGGCCGCATCGTACGCAGCCCCGTGGGCGGCATCGATGACGACCATTTGCCCGTTCAGCTCCGCTCCGAGCGAGGCGCAGTGCGTGAGGTAGTCGACCACGCTGCGATGACGATCTTTGATGGTCCCGATCTTCGCGCCAATCGCTCGCGGCAATGCGTCGTCTCTCACATGCGCCGCGATCTCGTCTTCGAGCGCATCGGACAGCTTGCGGCCGTCGGCGGCGAAAAATTTGATGCCGTTGTCCTCGATGGGATTGTGCGAAGCGGAGATCATGACGCCGGCGGCGGCATCGAGCCGGCGCACGAGCCACGCGACCCCTGGGGTCGGGATGATGCGAAGGGTCAGCACGTCCAGACCGATCGAGCAAATGCCGGCTGCCAAGGCCGCTTCGAGCATCGGACCGGAACACCGAGTGTCGCGTCCGATCACGACCGGACGCCGCGCGCCATGCGCCGCAAGCACGGATGCCCCCGCCCGCCCCAGGGCAAACGCAAGCTCGGGGGTGAGGAACTCGTTGGCGACGCCGCGGACGCCGTCGGTGCCGAAAAGCTCGTTCATCTCACACTTTGATCTTGCGCGGGGCGACCGAGATGCGCACGCTCGCGGGCGCGACCGTGACGCCCCCAACCGTGGCAAGTCTGATGTCGACCGGAATGGGCTTGATGGAAACCGACACCGGTTTGGTGACGCTTGCCGTCGGCACAATGGCCTGCGCCGCAAACACCCGCGTCACTTCGCTTTGGCCCCCGGCGACCACCACCGTGTTCGGGTCGATTTGGCCGACGAAGGCAGATCCGTCGCCCGGATCCGCGATCACGGGAACGCGGCGATACGCATAAACCTCGAGCACGACGATCGCCGTCGCAGGGGTCACCGATACCGGGTGCTGGTTTTGGCCGATGACCGCGACCGGCAACCCATAGGTGCCTGCGCGCTTGCCGCTGCAGTCGACATAGGCGATGAAATCTGACGGCGCTACGTCTTCGAGCGCGGACCGGACGCCGGCGATCTCCACCGAAACCTGCTGGGTGGGCACGTTCGCGACGAGCCCGCTCGCCACGCCGTGAACGGCGAGCGGCACCTCGAGCGTCTTCGTCGAGGTCTGCGACGCGCTCAATCGATTGAAGATGAACCACAAGACCACCGCCGCCACGAGCGCGATGGCCTTAAGATCGAAGTTTCGTCTTATCCAATCCATTATTCGCCAGGTGGACGCGTTGCATGATGTTGCGAGCATGATCGACGAACGTCAGACGGCGGCGGCGGGCACCGCGCGTCGCCACGAGAGCGGCTTGCACGGCTGCCGACACCCCCTGCGCGCTTTGCGGCTGCTCCTCCAAGCGTCCATCTTTTGCTATTGCGATTCCGCCCGTCTCCTCAGAGATGACGAGCGCCACCGCGTCGGTTTGTTCGGTGATGCCGAGCGCGGCGCGATGGCGCGTGCCGGTCCTGCGATCGAGCGAGAGCGCCTCCGACAGCGGCAGGAAGCAGCCCGCGGCGAGCACGCGATCGCGCCTGACGATCGCCGCGCCGTCGTGCAGCGGCGAACGCGGAGTGAACAGGGCCAGCAAAAGCTCCGCGGTGGCAAGGGCGTCGACCATGGTACCGCTTTCGGCGTACTCGTCCAGCGCTGCTTGCCGCTCGATGACGATGATCGCGCCGATGGCGCTGCGCGAAAGGACGGTCGCGGCCGTTCCCAGGGTCGCGCATAGCTCTTGCAGCCGCGCGGCGTCGTATGGCTGCTGGCGTCCTTCGTGAAATCCAGCCCGCCCCAATTGCGCGAGCGCGCGGCGCAGTTCCGGTTGGAACACGATTGGGATCGCGACGCCCGACACGATCAGCAAGGCGTTGAGAAGCGAGAACACGGTCCACATATGGAAGTATTGCGCAGCGGCTCGAAGGATGAGCAGGAGGGCGATGCCTTGGAGGATCTGCATGCCGCGCGTACCGCGCATGATGATCAAGACGAGGTAGATGATGTAGGCGGTCGCGATGATATCGAGGACATCCCAGAAAGAAAGGGTCAGATGCGGCAGCTGCAGCGTCATGGCATCGCCGCCGGGTGTGGCACGCGCGTTTCGATCACCTGCGCAGCCGACATCGGCAGCCCCATGTGCATGCCGAGCGCGCCGATGAACAGTTCCAAGGGTGCGTCGGAGAGCAGGGCACCCAACCCGAGCCGCGCCCCGAAACGTTGGGCCTCGATCTCCACGACTTGCAGCACGCGGTGAGCAGGCGTGCGCCGCAGATCGCCGAGCTCGACGAGCAAGATGCTCGCACCGTCTTTGCGCTGACCCATCGGGTATGCGGCGGCCTCGATGAAGCCGCTGTCAGGGCCGCCGACGGCCGCCGCTATGGCTGCGAGCGACGAGGCATCGAGTGCCGCGCCCACCAGTCTCGCTTTGATAATCGTCGTGTGCTTGCCGACCTCGATGGCAAGGCCGTTCGATTCCGAACCGCCGTATGGCAAAACCGGCGCGACGCTTTGCAGATAAAGCCCGGCCGGTCCGAAGCTCATGGGGCGTTGCGTCGCCCAGGCCGACACGGACGTCGAACGCCGGCCGACATAGACCGGTGCTTGCAGGATGCCGTGCAGCTCGATCGCGATGGCCCGCAGCGCATCGTCGCGCAAAGTAGCGGGATCCGGTGGTTGGAGTTCCAGGCGCAGCGCGCGATCGTGCGCTCCCTGCGCCCCGATGATCTCCGCGAGTTTTTTGAGCTGAGCTGTCTGCGTCAGATCGGCGATCTGCAGCGAAAGAAACGAGGCGTTCACATCGGCATCACTGACGCACGCGAGCATGCTGCCGGCAGCGAAACGACGCAGCGCGTCGACCGTGGCGGGCGTCAACGCGGGACTCGCGATTAGGCGCGCGACCGAGAGCGGCTCATCAGGGCGCAGCATGGCTACTGCGGCTTTCCGCACCCAAGGGCCAAGTCCCCCGGAGGGGGACCATGGCGTGCGCAGGAACTACGCTTGGCATTAAGTTTCGGCTCCATTTTCTCACTCCGATTCTTATATAGGTGATCTTCTTTTGCCCAATATGAAGTCTGCCAAGAAGTGGGTTCGCGCTTCCGAAAAGCGGCGCCAGCGCAATCTCGATGTCAAGACCGGCCTCAAGACTGCCTTCAAGAAAGCCACGGCGCCCGGCGCGACGGCCGAAAACGCCCGCTCGGCAGCCTCCGCGTACGACAAGGCGGCGGTGCGAGGAATCATCCACCGAAACAAGGCAAACAGGAAGAAGTCCCGGCTCGCGAAGCAGCTGACAAAGAAGAGCTGATTCGTGACCGTTGCGGCGCGCTGGGCTTGCGGTCTGCTTTTCTGTTTCGCCCTCGCCGCGTCGCAGTTCCCGACGGCCGCAGTCCCGGCGACATCCCCCTTTCCAAGCCCGACGCCGGTCACGAGCGCGAGCCCAACGCCGCCGGCGAATCCTTTCAGCAACCCGTCGCCTGGTGCGGCGCAAGGTCGCCAAAACGGGTACTTGGCAGCCGGGTACCTCTTCGGGTCTGCGAGCGGGGGTCAGATTGCACCGCGTCCGGGGAGCACGTCGACTCCCATGACGTTCCCAAACTCTGCGAGCCAGACGGGTTTTTGGGCGGACCTGATGGGCAGATTCGGTCCGGACTACGTGGCCGACATCGAGTACGAAAACAACAAGATCGATGGCGGTGACCGGCCCTTCATCTCGTACGCGCAGCTCCGCGCGCTCTACGAACCGGCGAAGAGCCTAATCGCCTTTGGCGTGGGGTTTCTTTCGGGCCAGCGCTCCACGTCGAACGCCAATTTCAACGCATTCGGACCGGGGCTTGCCTACGTGCCCGACCCAGTACGCCGGCTGTCGCCGTATGCCTGGCTCTTCTTCTATCCTCACATCACGGCGAGCGGCTCGAGCTCTTCGCTCTTCGCAGCGCAGGGCGGCCTGCAGTTCGCCCCTGCGCCGCGTAGCGGGTTCTTCGTTCGCGCCGGGTTCAGCACGCACTGCTGTCTGCCCAGCGTGACGTCGCCGAAATCTGATTTCAGCACGCTCGTCGGATTGGGCACCTCGTTCTAGCCGGCGCCGCGTCAGCGGGGATCGACCACCACGGTGAGCCGCACGCCTTTTCCCAATCCGTAGCCTTGCGCCTCAGCACAGGCCTTGACGAGCAGATCTTGCGAAGCCGACTTCAAGGCGACCCGCATCCGGAACTCGCCACGCGCTTTGGCAAGCACGTCGGGAGCAGGGCCCAGCACTTCGACCTGCGTCGCCGCTCGGAGATGCTCTCCGAGGCGTTCCGCCGCCGCGACGACGTCAGCTTGCACAAGGCCGCTGACGATCAGGTATGCGAGCTTCCCAAACGGCGGATAGCGTAACTCGCGCCGGATGGCGAGCTCTCTTTCGGCGAACCGCTCGTAATCGTGTCGCGCCGCGAGCGCGATTGCGTCGTGCTCCGGCGCGTACGTCTGGACGATGACGCTCGAGCCGGGATCCGCGCGCCCTGCGCGGCCCGAGACCTGCATGAGCAGCGAGAAGGTCCGCTCAGCGGCGCGAAAATCCGGCCGGTGTAAGTCGAGATCTGCGGCGACCACGCCCACCAGCGTGACCGCCGGATAATCCAGTCCCTTCGCGATCATCTGCGTGCCGATGAGAACGTCCCCGGACTGCGCGAACTCGGTCAAGAGCCGCTCGTGCGCACCGCGCGCGCTCGTGCTGTCGGAATCCATGCGCACGATCTTGGCCGACGGGAAGAGGTCGCGCACCTCCTCCTCGAGGCGCTGCGTTCCAAAGCCGTAGGGGAGCAGATCTCCCGACTTGCAGCGCGGACAGCTTGAGGAAACCGCAAATGCGTCGCCGCAGATATGGCAACGCATCGACCGATCGGAGGCGTGGACGACGAGCGAAACCGCGCAGCGCCGGCATCGTGGAACGAAACCGCAGGATCGGCAGAGCAAGAGCCCCGCATAGCCGCGGCGGTTCACAAAGAGCAGCGCCTTGCGACCCTGCGCCAGCGTGCTCTCCATTCGGGCGGCCAAAGTCGGCCCGATCGCGCTCCTCCCGTGCAAGCGGCGCTGTGCCGACATGTCGACGATTTCCACCTCCGGCAGCGGAGCGGCGGTCGCGCGCCGCAAGAGGCGCACGAGCATCAGGTCGCCCGACAGCGCCGCCCAGAACGATTCCAAGCTCGGCGTCGCGCTGCCAAGCACGACCGCTCCACCGCTGCGCTCCATTCGTTCCATGGCGACGGCCGCAGCGTGATAGCGAGGCGCGACGTCTTGTTTATAGGAGGGCTCGTGTTCTTCGTCGACCACGACCAACGCGAGATTGGGCAGGGGTGCGAACACAGCGGAGCGCGCGCCCACCACGACGTCGAGAGCGCCGCTCTGCGCGTCGCGCCATACTTGGGTGCGCTCGGCGCTGGAAAGTCCGCTATGCAGCACTGCCACGCTGTCACCGAAGACCGCGGCGAAGCGAGCGGCGGTCTGCGGCGTCAGAGCGATCTCGGGGACGAGCACGATCGCTCGCCCTCCGCGAGCCCGCACGCGGTCGATCAAGCGCGAATAGACGAAGGTCTTGCCAGAACCCGTGATGCCGGCGAGCAAAACCTTCGCAGGCCCTCGCACCATGGCGGCGTCGATGCGTTCGATCGCTTCGCGCTGTTCGTCAGTCGGTGAGAGCGCGCCGCTCACAGGGGCGCCTGCGCCGGAGAAGCGGCGTTTGGGCTGGTCGACGCGCAGCACTCCCGCGGCGCGAGCGGCGCGCACGGTTGCCATGCTCGCCCGGGCCCGCTCGCGAGCGACGCTCAAGTCCAACACTCCACCTGCGTCAGCAAGGGCGCCGGCGAGCCGGCGTACTGCGGGCCCCTTCGCTTTGCCGGGGTCCAACAAGGTGGCGATGCGGTCGCGCGCTGATTCGCGCCTCTTCGGGGCGGCGGGCGTCGTCCGTTCGATGGCGCCTTCGGCCGCGAGCCGAGCGAGTTTCTTGCGCAGCTCGCCGAGCGGCAAGGGAAGCCGCACCTTGCGCAGCATCCGGGCCGCCGTCAAGGCGGTGAAGCGCTTGCTGCCTAGCTCCCCGTATAGCGCGTGGGCGTGGGGATCGTTGGAATCCGGCGGTCTCGAAAACGCATAGCGTTCGCCTCGCTGCGGCGCCCGCTGCGCCAAAGCCGACAGCGCTTCGCGAAACGTGCACGCGTACTGGCGTTGCATCCAGCGCGCGAGACCGAGCGTCTCTTCGGAAACGCCCGGCTCGGGCTCAATACTCAGGACCGGTTTGATCGCATGCGCGTTGCCTGCCTCGTCGCGCACCTCGACGACCCAGCCCGAGACGCTGCGCCGCCCGAGCGGAACGCGCACCTTCGTGCCGAGGGCGATCGCATCTGCCCCGCTCTCGTAAGTGAATGCTTGATCGAGTTGCGCGGTCGGAATGTCGAGCACGACGTCGACGAATCTGGCGGTCATCGCGATCCGCGCCTAGTACCCTGCCCGCTTCGGCGGTCGCGTGAGCTGATCGAGCACCGCAAGCACTTCATCGTCCGATGCTTCGACGCCGGTCTGCACTTCACCCAAACGCACCGGCAGCACGAAACGCAGGCTTCCCGACGAGCGCTTCTTGTCTAGCCGCATGGCCTCGAGGACGGCGCGAGTATCCATGCGCCCAAGGCGAGTGCGCAGTCCGTGGCGTCGCAGAGCGCGGAGCATCAACGCTTGGTCTTGCCCGCTCCACCCAGTGCGGTCGCGGGCCAAAATACCGGCGGCGCGAAGCCCAAGTGCGACTGCAACGCCGTGACGGATGCGGTAGCGCGACGCGTGCTCGAACGCGTGCGCAAACGTGTGCCCTAGGTTGAGCGCTGCCCTCGCGCCGCGATCGGCCGGGTCGGATGCGACTACTCGGGCCTTGACGGTTGCGGCTCTCGCGATGAGCTCGCTCCACGCCGCCATCCCCGCATCGGCACGCGTGCCGTCGATCAACTCCAAAAGCGAGGGGTCGCCGATCACCGCGGCTTTGACCATCTCGGGGATGGCTTCGCTGCGGATCCGCGGCGGCAGCGTGCCAAGGGCCGCGAGATCCGCGATGACCGCAAGCGGATGCCAGATCGCACCTGCCAGGTTCTTGCCTTGTGGCAAGTCGACGCCGGTCTTGCCACCGATCGCCGCGTCTACCATGCCCAACAGGGTCGTGGCGACGGGGATCCATTTGACGCCGCGCAGATACGTCGCCGCCGCAAGACCGACCACGTCTGTGATCGTGCCGCCGCCGACAGCGACGGCCACGCTATCGCGGTCGACCTCAGACGCGAGCCAACGATCGTGCAGGGTCGCGACGGAGCGCCAGCGTTTGAAGCGCTCGCCGGCGACCACCGTGTGAAGGGAAAGCACCTGGCAGCCCGCAGCTTCGAGGGCCGAGGCGATGGCAGCCGCGCGACCCGCGACGGCCACGTCTGCGACGACGGCCACCCCGCGCGTTGCCTGCGCCACAAAGCGCGCTGTCTCTGCGGTCGCATCGTCCGTCACCACGATCGGATACGGCAGCCCGTCCACGACGACTCTCAACGCGCTTGCTCGAGTTCTTTGTCGTGGAACCAGCGAGCGATGATGTTCGCGGTCTGCACCGCGCTCCTACGGTCCACCTGGATCGTGAGATCGCAGTCGGCATACGCGGCGGCCCGCTGGGAAAGCAAGGAGCTCACCCGAGCAAGATCCGGTTTCGGCCCCAAAAGCGGCCGGTGCGCTCGGTGCGCCACGCGGCGATGCGCCGTCCGCGCCGAGATCGCCAGGTGCACTATATAGGAAGAGCCGCGAAGCGCCTCGCGGTTTGCCGGCTCGAGGACGGCACCGCCTCCCAGCGCGGCGACGCAAGGTTCGCCGTGCGCCAAGCCACGGACGATGGCAGACTCCAGAGCCCGGAACGCCTGCTCCCCATCCCGCTCGAAGATCAAGGGGATCGGTCCGTGCAGGCGCTCGATCTCTGCGTCGACATCGACAAACCGCACGCCGAGCAACTTGGCAAGGCGCCGCCCTGTCGTCGACTTCCCCGCACCCATGAATCCGGTCAGGACCACGTTCATGGGAAGGTGTTCTGCTCTAGAGTGGCTTTTCCACCGGGATCGATGTCTCCCAGTTGTCGAATGACGCGATGATCCGGTAACTGCCGGCAGGCACTTGGCGCGCGTTCAGCGCGTTGAGATCGAAGATCGCGGTGTACACCTTCGTCTCTCCCGGTTGCAAGGAGAGCGAACTCGGGTGCCGCGAGTAATTGTGGAAGTAGCTGGAGCGCCAAACCTCGAGCGGCAAAGCGAAGAGGCCGTCAACGTAATAGATGACCTTGCGCACGATGAACTCGCATTGCAGGCCGTTCTTGAAGCGCAAGGTCATCGGAAGCGCTGAGTCGTTGGTCACGGCAAGTCGCAACTCGATGCTGCCGACTTCCGGCAGCGCCTCGAGCGGGCGCTTCGTGTCGGGATTGATCAGCTCGAAGTCGTAGGTCATGCCGGGCGGCAACACCGGCTGAGGCCGGTGCAGCGCAGTCGCAAACCACTTGGGCAGGATCGGCTCGCCGACCGTGAAGCGCGTGATCGCCGCCATCGCAAGCAGGAGCAGCGAGGCGAGCAGCACCACCGTGGCCGTGAATTGCACCGGGTTCGATCGGCGCCGAAACCAGGGGGCTAGGCGGGCTCGCGTGCCCTGCGCCCCGCGCTCGACGGGATCGTAGCCGTTACGGGTCGACATCCATGAGCTCAAAAGCGACCTGACGCCCCACTTCGCGCGAAAAATCAACTCGGGGACGGCTAAGAAGCTCCCCGTTGATATCATCGGCCGGACCCGAGCGTTCCCTTAGCCAGGACACTTCAACGACAAGGGGCGACTTGCCAGTCGCCCGCTACAGGGCGATTTTCCAATCGCCCGCTACATGGGCGATTTTCCAGTCGCCCGCTACATTTGTTCGGCGGTGCGGGTGGGGAGGCGCTTCACTTTCGGGCGCTCGACCGCGCCCATCCTGGACTTGACCGACTTGATACGATCGCCGACGTCTTTGAAAGTACAGTCACTTGCGTACAGCTCTTCAAAGGATGAAAGGGCGAGGGCTAGCGACTCGGCAGTATCTTTGGCTTCGTACAGCTCGCCCAGATTGTAGAGCGACTCGTGGTATTGCGCCTCGGGGTAGCCGGGCGTCTCGATGGCCTTGCTGAACCGCTTGGCGGCAGCAGTGTCCAAGCCTTGCCTGCGCAGGCA
>JAJPHJ010000024.1 GCA_021325335.1 Pseudomonadota bacterium
TTCGATCAGCTCACGACGCTCATCATCTTCGTCGACATCACGATCGACTTCTTCGCGGCTGGTTCCATCTTCATCTTACGGCGCTCGATGCCCGACCTGCCGCGACCGTATCGCACGCCGCTCTTCCCATTGATCCCGGTGCTCTACATCGCGACGCTCGGGTGGCTTATCATCACGACCGTCAAGACAAGCCCGCTTGAAGCGCTCGGCGGTCTCGCAATTCTCGCTGTCGGCCTGCCGGTCTACTGGGCCTATCGCCCAAGACGACCGGTTGCGGCATAGTGCGCGACGGCCGCGCGGGCGCGCTGGACGACGAGTTCTCGCAAGTCCGGCGGTTCCACGATCTCGACTTTGCCGCTCCACGTGACGAGTTGGTGGATGGCAACTTCGGGCGCCGGGAAGACGACTCGCACGAGCCACGATCCGGAGCGAGCGTTCCGCTCGAGCACTTGAGATTCCCAATACGAGGTCACGTCATCGACGGCGTCGACGGCGACCCGCAGCAACACCGTGTAGGTGGGGAGGCTTTTCTCGAATTGTTTCGCCCAATCGCGCCAAAAGGTCACAAGATCGAACCCGGGCGGCCGTTCGAAGCGCTCGTCAAGCTCCTCGGCTCCCAAAATGCGCTCGGCTCGGAACGTCCGCATCTCTGTTCCCGAGCGGGCCACGAGATACCAGACACCCGCCTTGGCGACGAGGCCCAGCGGTTCGACGACCCGCACGCTCGGCTTGCGCTGCTGATCGCGATAGGACAGCCGCACTCTGCGGTCTTCCCAGATCGCCACGCGTAGCGTTGCGAGGTGCTCGCGCGGTTGAACCGGCTGTTTCCAGCGCCTGGGGTCGACGTAGATGCGATCGCGGGCCATCTCGACGGCGCGCCGCTGCGCTTCCGGCAGGGCGCCGGCAAGTTTGTCAAGCGCGAAGGGGCGCTGGTCGCCGACGCCGATATCCGCGAGCTGATCGCCGCTCGAGACGAACAACGCACGCAGTTCGTCCTCGTTGAACTGCGTGAGCGCCTGGCGGTATCCGTCCGCGAGGACGATGCCGCCACCGGCGCCCCGCTCGGCATGCACCGGTACCCCCGCGGCGCTCAGCGCGTCGAGGTCGCGATAGACCGTCCGCTGCGACACTTCGAGCCGCTCGGCCAGCTCGCGCGCGTTCAGGCGCCCCTTGGCCTGGAGCAGCAGAAGAGTGGCGAGGAGGCGCCCGGATTTCATCTTTATCAGTATCCTCCGCTGAATATGACAAGAGGTGTCATATTTACTGCGCTAGCATAGAGCCGGCCTTTGCAATCGCATGACTGAAAGGAAGGAACCCCATGGCCACAGCGACTGGCGTCAAAGCCACCGGCATCGACATCCACGCCTACCTCGTCAAGGACCCCAAGCGGGCCACGAAGTTCTACCGCGAGACGCTCGGCCTCGAGCCTTCCTGGGAAGGCGACCAAGGCGCGGAGTTCGAGCTCGGGGACGGCTCGACGTTTGGCGTTTGGAAGATGAGCGACGGGAGCTGGCATCCCAGCGCCGGCGTATTCTTCGCAGTACCGAATCTCAAGGAGGCCGTCGCGGAACTTCGCAAGCGCGGCGTCAAATTCACGGATGAGGAGCCATTCGAATCGGAAGTCTGCCACATGATCGGAGCGGAAGACACCGAAGGCAACTCCTTCATGCTCCATCAACGCAAGGCGTGAAACGCGTGGGCGACTTGCCAGTCGCCCCCTACTTAGAAGTATAGGTCCCGATCGGTAAGTCTGGGACCAGGTTTTTCCCCGAGCGCAGCGCTGCTTTTGCAGCGCTGTTGTCTTTCAGATAGGCATCCCAGAACACGAGCGTGGCCCGCACGACGAAAGCATGGATCTCGTCGATGCTTCGGGTTTGCCCCTTAGCTAAAAATGTCGCCACCGCCTGAGTCTTCGCCTCGTCGGCGAATGAGAAGTGGTTCGCCCCGTCCACGACGACGTTGTATTTGTTGCCGGGGGGCATGTGCTCGAAGGGATCCTCGCGCCAGTTCGGCGGTTGGCGCTGCTCCCCGCTGTCCGCTGAACCATACATGGTCATGGTCGGGCGCTCGATCGCATCCCAGCGATGCGCATCGGCGCTCGAATACATCCCTTGCGGCGACATTGCGATGAAGGCGACGGGTCTTAGATCGGCGACGCTCGTGCTCGTGCCGGGCAGCGTGGCACCGTCGACGACTAGCGTGGTCCCCGCACCCATCGAGTGTCCTGCGACGCCGATCCGCTTCGGGTCGAACGCTCCCAAGAGCTGCGGCGCTTGACGGACGATCTCGCCGAGCGACGAGATGAGGAACGAGATGTCGTGGGCGTTGGCATCGAGCTGGGCGCCCGTGACGACCGACTCGCCGCGCAACATCGCGCCATATCCCCCGCCCAAAGCGGCCTGACGATCGCCGCCCTCGTGGGTCGGCAAGATGACCACGTACCCGTCGCTCGCCCAACCCGACGCCAAATAAGCGTACCCATCGCGGTCGCTGCCGTAGCCGTGCGAGAAGATGATGAGGGGCGCGTTGCGCATGCCCGCCGGATAGTAGATCTTTAACGGGATATCGCGCTGCCGGCTGGCATCGCGTAACGTGATCGTCTCGATCGTACGGACAGTGGCGGTCGCCGCTTGGGATGGTCCAGCGGACAACAGGCATACTAGCACCACCAGGCTCAGGAGGTACCTTCCCATGGTGCCGGAATTTGATGACCGGCCCGTTTCAACCCCGAGACTTTTGCACGAGGTATGCATGCATGGGCAGTCGCGGTGTGCTCGGATGTCTGGTCGCCCTCATCGCAGTCGTCGCGATCGTCGGATTTTGGTTCGCCGGGACCTACAACAACCTCGTGCGACTGAGCCAAGCCGTCGACGCCCAGTGGGCGCAAGTCGAGAACGTCTACCAGCGTCGCGCCGACCTGATCCCGAACCTCGTCGCCACAGTCAAGGGCGCTGCAAATTTCGAGAAGAGCACATACATCGCAGTGGCGCAAGCCCGAGCCAAAGTCGGCCAAGTCACTCAGACCTTGCCGCCCAACGTCACGAGCGATCCGCAAAATTTCGCAAAGTTCCAAGCGGCTCAAGACGGATTATCGTCCGCCCTCGCGCGACTGCTCGCAGTCGTCGAGAACTATCCCGACCTGAAGGCCAGCGAGAATTTCTTGACGCTCCAGTCGCAGTTGGAGGGAACTGAGAACCGGATCGCGGTCGAGCGCATGCGCTACAACGACATCGCGCGCTCGTACGACACGACGCTGCAATCTTTTCCCACGGTCGCGATCGTAGGCTTCTTCGGCGGACGCTTCCCGCCGAAGGAGTACTTCAAAGCGCAGCCGGGGGCGGAAACGGCGCCGAAGGTCCAATTCTGACGTCCTTGCGCGCGTGTCTGACGTATCTAGGCGCGGTCCTCGCGGCCCTCGTTCTGAGCGTACCGGCACAGGCTGACGACGTCCCCATTCCCCACGCGCCCACGCAATGGGTCACCGACAACGCCGGGGTATTGTCCGCGGGCACCCAGAGCAGCGTTAACGAGCGCCTGCGCGCGTACGAGCACGCGACCGGCCATCAGGTGATCGTATGGATCGGCACGACCACTGGCGACGCTGCGCTGGAAGACTGGACCATCCGGGCATTCACGGCCTGGAAGGTCGGGCGCAAGGGTCTGGACGACGGCGCCGTGCTCTTCTTGTTCACGCAAGACCGCAAGGTGCGGATCGAGGTCGGCTACGGGTTGGAGAGCCGGCTTACCGATGCCATCGCAAGCATTATCATCCGCAAAGACGTCGAGCCCCAAATGCGTGCAGGCGACCCGGATGCAGCGGTGACGAGCGCCGTGTCGGATATTCTCGCGACGCTTGGCGGCGAGAACGGCGCGGCCCCACAACCGCCGCAGGAACCCTCGTCCAACGTGAGTCTGGCGACGATCATCATCTTGTTCATCGTCCTGCTCATCCCAATCCTCATCATCGCTCGCCTCGCGCGCGGCGGTCCCTATGTCATCGGCTCGGGTTGGTCTGGGCCTGGCTGGGGAGGTTGGGGCGGGGGTGGTTGGAGCGGCGGCGGAGGCGGGGGCTTCAGCGGAGGGGGCGGCGGTGGTGGCGGCGGCGGAGCATCGGGCGGATGGTGAGAGGCAAACACCGGCTCGCGCATCACGTGGCCGAAGATCCGATCGCCGCCGCGATCAAGCGGGCGGAAGCGGCCACGACGGGCAAGATCCTCGTGACCCTCGCCTCTCATACGGGTCCTGACATCCTGCCCGCTGCCTACAAGGCTTTCGTGCGATTAGAGATGCATCGTGCCGGCAAGCGGAATAGCGTGCTCTTCTTCGTTGCGCCGGAGCGCAGGGAGTTCGCCGTGGTGGGCGACGCGGCCATCCACGACGCGCTCGGCCAACGCTTTTGGGATGAACTCGCCCTCGCGATGAGCGAGAAGATCAGATCAACGGATCTGACCCAAGGACTGGTCTTCGGTATCGAGCGCGTCGGACGCGAGCTCGCGACGCACTTTCCAAATTCCTAACGTTCCGCGAGCAGCGCCTGGATCTCGGTATTCACCTCGTCGTCTCGACCCTCGCCGATGATGGTCTGGCGTAACCGTCCGTGTCTGTCGAAGATGAGCTGCGTCGGCCAATACTGGATGCCGTACGCTTGCCAGACCGCAAAATCGTTGTCGATGCGCACGGGCCAGGTGATGCCCTGTTCGGCGAGATTCTTCAGGACATTGCCGCGATCGCGCTCGTACTCCGTTTCCGGCGCGTGAACGCCGACGATGGCAAAACGCGAGGGCGGCTCGTCTGTCTGGAGACGCCGCAAGTTCGGCACCACGTGCTTGCAGTTGATGCAATCGAAGGTGAACACATCGACGAGCACGACTTTGCCGCGCAGCGTCGCTTGCGTGGCTGTGCCGTTGAGCCAGGTCCCGGCTGCGAACAGCGGCGTGAGGTCGGCGGCCGCGGGAGCGCCGTGCGACGGCGCTGCCAGAGCGCACGTGAGCGCGAGGCTCAAGACTGAGGCGAGGACGATCCTTGACATTATAGCGGTAGTACGAGCATGCGGAGGCTATGGATCACCGAGGCGCCGCTGCTTGCACCGCTACAGCGCAGCGTTGATCTGGATCGTGCGCGGCTGGCCGACAAATCCCGGGAAGACCACGTCGGGACCGACCGTCACCGGCTTGTCCTTCGCGTAGTTCTTCTCGTAAGGGCCGCCCGCGCCGAAGATCAATGGGTCGCCCTTCTTGGTGGCGACGATCGGCACGTGTTGTCCGTCGACAGATGTGATCCAATCCAGCTGCACGGCGAGCGCAGCCGGCTTGCCGTTCTTGGCTGGCGCGATCGACGCGACGTGTCCTTGCCCTATAGCGCCGGCGATGACAGCGACGTTCCCCTGCACGATCATCGCCGACGCGGCCTCGATCTGGAACGTGTCGCCCGTGCTCGAGCTTGCCGACGACAGCGCTTCACCTTTGGTCAGGTGCACGCTGAGCTGGTCGCCTGGGTTGACATCGATCGCAAGGTAGCTCACTGCCACAGCGCCGAGCGACACGAAGGCCGCACCGCAAACGCCGATGGCAGCGAGCCGCCAGTCGTTGAGCATCTTCATGGGCGAGAGGTTCCACCTTTTCAAGGGAAAGCCATTCGCCCCCACGCGAAACGGACATGAGAATCAGCTCCACGAAAGCGCCTCAGGACCGGCAGGAGGGCCCATGAGTCAGACAGAGACGACGCTGATCATCGGCGTTTTTATCGCGCTCGTCATCGGCCTGCGGATCTGGCGAGCCAGCCGCGAGCAACGCATCAAAGTGGCGACCATCTGGCTCGTGCCCCTTATCTTTTTGGCTCTCACCGCCTGGATCGTCTACACGGACGGGCTGACCCAGCCTCTGGACATCGTGCTCATCGCGCTGGCGATCGTGCTTGGCGGCGCGATGGGCATGTATCAAGGAACGCACACGACGGTGCGGATCGACCGCCAGGCCCGGCTTCTCTACGTCAAGGTGCGCCCGCTGGGCGTGGCGATTTTCGTCGTCGTCATCGCACTGCGGCTCTTCATCCGCTTGCCTGCCGCCTTTTCAGCTGCGCAGAACGCCGCGCTGACGCATGCCCCCCAAGCGCTCCCCCGAGGCGACACGTTGAGCCTGATCAGTGTGCTCTTGCTCGGCGTGGCTCTGGGAGCCGTCGCCGGTCTGCGGCTTTACCTTCTCAGGAAATTCCAAGAATCGGACGCGCAGCCCGAAAACGGGTAAAACTTTCCCCGACCCGAATACGTTCAAGGTACGGTAGGGCTCGATGGGCGAGGTGGACCCAGCCGCCCCCAGGAGTTGCCCACATGAATATCGTCATCGCACGGCTTGGCACTGCCCTGGCCGTTTCTCTCTTGCTCGCTCTGGCAACGGCTCCGGCGCTCGCAGATAGCGCCGGCGTCGCGCGCGTGAGCGTCGCGTCTGGATCGGTCACCCTTCAGCACGGAGATAATGGAGACTCGGAAACGGCCGTCGTGAACGCGCCGGTCAGCGCCGGAGATTATCTCTCGACCGCCTCAGGTGCGCGAGCTGAAGTCCAGCTCGACAACACCACGTTCGTCCGCGTCGCATCCTCAGCGCAGATGCGCTTCTCAAAACTCGACGCGACCGGGCGGATCATCCAGCTGGCGGCCGGCACGGCCGAACTGCGCACACTACAAGGAAGCAACGCGAAGGTCGAGCTCGATACGCCGGCGATCGGGATCGTGCCCGACGAGCCGGGGAGCTATCGGGCTTCCGTGGACTCGGCCGGAAATACGGTCTTCACCGTGCGTTCCGGATCCGCTGATCTGCTCGGTCCCCAAGATTCGCAGACGATCACCGCGGGGACCACGGTTTCCATCACCGGATCCTCTTCGAACCCGCGGATCTCGACGATCGATGACGTCGCATACGACGACTTCGACTCGTGGAACGCACAACGCGACTCCTCCGAGCAACCCGAGGTCGCGGACAATAACTACGTCAACCCCGGAGTCGTCGGTTCGGGCGATCTCAA
>JAJPHJ010000042.1 GCA_021325335.1 Pseudomonadota bacterium
CGGATGCTATCCTCTTGAGGCGGTTTGTCGTTGACGCATGGGCGGCCGGTTCTGCGGAGATCCGGCGAGCGCCGCCGCCGGGATGACCGGCTCGCAATCATTGATATATGGGCGCGAGCAAGGCGTCAACAGGAGTATCGACGACAACCGCACGTGAGGCCGCCTTATGGCGGCCTTCTTTTTGCGGGACCGCAACTGCGGTGGCGTGAACCACACTCGGCTATGCGCGTGCTAGTGGTGGGTGCAGGGCAGATGGGCAGCGGTATCGCGCAGGTGTGCGCGACGGCGGGTCATTCCGTGCTGCTCAACGACGTCGACCGCGCGGCCATCGACCGCGGGCGAGTTTCGATCGAGCGCAACCTCGGCCGCCAGGTGGAAAAAAATCGGCTCACGGCAGAGGCGGCGCGCGAGATCGCGGACCGGATACAACCACAGGAAAGCCTCGCCGCCCGACTCGACGCGGACATCGCGATCGAGGCTGCGAGCGAGGACGAGCAGCTCAAGGCCAAACTCTTCGCGCGCCTGGATGAGATCCTCCCCGCGCATGCGATCGCCGCGAGTAATACCTCTTCGATCTCCATCACCGCACTGGGCGCTGCGACCGGACGTCCGGATCGCGTCATCGGCATGCACTTCATGAACCCCGTGCCCGTCATGAAGCTCGTCGAGGTGATCCGCGGCCTGGCGACGTCAGACGCGACGTTTGCGACAGCCAAGCGGTTCGCGGAGGAGCTGGGCAAGACCGCGGTCGAGGTCAACGACGCGCCCGGTTTTGCGAGCAATCGCATCTTGATGCCCATGCTCAACGAAGCGATGTTCGCTTGCATGGAAGGCGTCGGGACCCCCGAGGCGATCGACACGGTGATGAAGCTGGGAATGAACCACCCCATGGGGCCGCTCGAGCTCGCCGATTTCATCGGCCTGGACACATGTCTTGCCATCATGGAGGTTTTACACGAAGGCTTCGGGGACTCCAAATACCGGCCTTGTCCGCTGCTCCGAAAAATGGTCGCGGCAGGCTATCTGGGCAAGAAGAGCGGCCGCGGGTTTTATACCTACGCATGAATTTCGAACTGACCGAAGACCAAAAGGCGATTCGCGAGATGGTCGCGGCGTTTGCGAAGTCGCAGATCGCGCCGAATGCCGCGCGCTGGGATCGCGCGCACGAATTCCCGCTCGAGGTGTTCCGCCGCCTCGGCGATCTCGGCATCATGGGTATGTTCACCTCGGACGCGTACGGCGGAGCAGCGCTCGACACGGTGAGCACGGTGCTCGCCATCGAAGAGCTCAGCCGGGCCGATGCCGGCATCGGCGTCACCGTCTCGGTGCAGGGACTGGTCGCGCGCATCATCGAGACGTTCGCCGCAGAAGAGCTGAAGAAGGCCTACTTGCCGGACCTGTGCGCGGGCACGGCGCTCGGCGCGTTCGCACTCACCGAAGCAGAATCGGGTTCCGATGCTTCAAGCCTGCGGACGCGCGCCGAAAAACGCGCCGATGGCTATGCGATCACCGGGAGCAAGCAGTGGGTGACCAATGGCGGCTTCGCCAGCGCGCTCGTGGTCTTCGCGCGCACCGGCCGCGACGGGCCCAAAGGCATCTCTGCATTTTTGCTCGACGGCAAGACAAAGGGCTTGAGCGTCGGTCGCGTCACGGAAAAACTCGGCATCCATTCGTCGAACACCGTCGATCTCGTGCTGGAAGATGCGCGCATCGAAGCGACGCGACTGCTGGCCGAGGAAGGATCGGGCTACAAGGTCGCGCTTGCGAACCTGGGAGCGGGGCGGCTCGGTATCGCGGCCCAAGCGGTCGGCATCCTCGCAGCGTGCCTCGAGACCTCGCAACGCTACGCGCAAGAGCGCTTCCAATTCGGGCGCCCGATCGGCGCGTTTCAAGCAGTGTCGTTCAAGATCGCGGACATGGCCGTCGACCTCGATGCTGCGAGGCTTTTGCTCTACCGCGCGGCGTGGCTGCGCGATCGAGGCATGCCGATGGTGGACGCATCGTCGAAAGCGAAGCTCTTCGCCTCGACCGCCGCGCGCAGACATGCCAACGAATGCCTGCAGATCCTCGGCGGTTATGGCTACACGACGGAGTTCCCGGCGGAGCGCTACTACCGCGATGCCAAGATCACGGAGATTTACGAAGGCACCTCCGAAGTACAACGCATCGTGATTGCGCGCGAGCTGCTCGGCCGGCTCGACGAGCGCACCGGCCACGATCGCCCCGCGCGCGCCGCGCCGCAGCCCCGCAACGGCGCCCGGGCCGCACGCGACCCCGCCGACACCCGCACCACCACGTAATGTAGGGGGCGACTGGCAAGTCGCCCCACCTGATGGAGAAAACCTGATGCGCCTCCTCGAGTACCAGGGAAAAGAACTTTTCGCCAAAGCCGGCATTCCGGTTCCACAAGGACGCGTCGCCGCATCCGTCGAGGAAGCGGTGCAGATCATGCGCGAGCATCCCGCGCCGTCGGTCGTGAAAGCGCAAGTGTTGGTAGGGGGACGTGGGAAAGCGGGCGGCATCAAATTCTGCTCTGACGCCGAGGACGTGAAGGGACCGGCGCAGGCGATTTTGGGCATGAATATCAAGGGCGAGATCGCCAAGCGCATCCTCATCGAGCAGCGGGTCGACATCGAAAAGGAGCTGTATCTTTCCATCACGGTCGATCGCGCGAGCAAGAAGCCGATCGTCATCGCGTCCGCGATGGGCGGGATGGACATCGAGGAAGTCGCCGCAAAAGAGCCGAGCGCGATCGCGAAGTATTGCGTCAACACCGCAGGCGGATACTGGCCGTTCATCGGACGGCGCGTCGCCAAGGAAGCGGATATTCCCGCCGCGGTCACCGGACAGTTCGTCTCCATCTTGGGCAAGCTGTACGCGCTCTTCTTCGACGTCGGCGCGATGCTACTCGAGATCAATCCGCTCGCCATCACGAAAGACGGCAAGCTCATCGCATCCGATGCGAAGGTCGATCTCGACGACAATGGGCTCATCCGTCGTGCCGACCTCGAGGCGTGGCGCACCGACTTGCCCGATCACGAGCTCGAGCAGCGGGCCCGCCGCACCAACCTCAACTACGCGTATTTGGAAGGCAAGGGCAACGAGAACGTCGGCGTGATCGGCAACGGCGCCGGTCTCGTCATGGGCACGATGGATGCGGTCCGCGCCGCGGGCGGCGAAGCGACCGACTTCTGCGATATTGGCGGCGGGGCGAAGGCGGATGTCGTGCGCAACGCCGTGGATATCGTCACGGCGGATCCACGGGTCAAGGCGTTGTTCATCAATATCTTCGGCGGCATCACCCGCGGTGACGAAGTGGCGCGCGGGCTGATCGCCGCGCTCGACGGAGGCACGTGGAAGAAGGATCGCTTGGTCGTGCGGCTCACCGGCACGAACGAGCGTGAAGGGCGCGCGGTGCTCGAAGCTGCGGGTATCGTCGCGGTCGAGACCATGAACGAGGGCGCCGCCAAAGCGGTCGCGATCGCCAAAAGCTAGTGTAGCGGGCGACTGGCAAGTCGCCCAAAGGAGAAACGTTTGTCAATATATCTCGACCGCAACAGCATCGTCCTCGTGCAAGGCATCACGGGCCGTGAAGGGCTGTACAACGCCAACCGCATGCGCGCGTACGGCACGCGCATCGCCGGCGGCGTGACGCCCGGCAAGGGCGGTCAGACCATTGAAGATTTTCCGGTGTTCGACACGGTCAGCGAGGCGGTCGCCAGGACCAGCGCGACCGTCAGCATCATCTTCGTTCCACCGCCGTTCGCAGCCGACGCGGTGATGGAGGCCGCGGATGCAGGCATCAAACTCATCGCTTGCATCACCGAAGGCATCCCCGTCCACGACATGCTCAGAGCGGTGGCGGCGATTCCGGCCGACGTCCGTCTCATCGGTCCGAACTGTCCGGGGCTCGTCACGCCAGGCCAATCCCTCGTCGGGATCATGCCCGGACACGTCTTCTCAGCCGGGAATGTCGGTCTCGTGTCGCGCAGCGGCACGCTCACCTACGAGATCGTCGATCAACTGACGCGCGCCGGCATCGGTCAGAGCACGTGCGTGGGCATCGGCGGCGATCCGATCATCGGCACGGTGTTCACGGATTGCTTGCGGGCGTTCCAGGAGGATCCGGACACACACGCGGTCGTGATCGTCGGTGAGATCGGCGGCACGGACGAGGAAGATGCCGCGAGCATGATCGCGCGCCGAGAGTTCACAAAACCGGCTGTCGCGTTCATCGGCGGCCGCTCGGCGCCGGAAGGGAAACGCATGGGCCATGCGGGCGCGATCGTCAGCGGCAGCAGCGGCACGGCGCAAGCGAAAGTGCAAGCATTCGAGCGCGTCAAGGTGCCCGTCGCCGACAGTCCAGCGACCATTCCAGAACTCGTGCGCTCGGTGATGCGCGAACCCGCACGAAAATAACGCGGATCGCAAGCAAGCGAGGACCTTGAACCTTTCATAATTTTTTACATCGACAACGCGTTGCGTCCCGCAAACTGCTAAAAGGGCAGGTTTGCGTGTGCGCTATTCGAAACCTTAAAGGGAACTGAAACCGGCTTGCCGGTTGTGGTTCTCTTTTCACCAATCTAAGGAGGAACCCGCGATGCAAACTCGGGGCTTACTCCGCACCGCGCTCTTGGCGCTGTTGGTCTTGTCCTTCCAGGGAACATGGGCACTGGCAGGTACGACCGGCAA
>JAJPHJ010000071.1 GCA_021325335.1 Pseudomonadota bacterium
ACGATGGAGCAACTCGCCAAACTGCGTCCGGCGTTCCGCGAGGGCGGCACCGTCACGGCCGGCAACTCGAGCGGCATCAACGACGGAGCGGCGGGCATCGTGCTCATGACCGCCGAGGAGGCGCGCAAGCGACGCCTGCCGGTTCTGGCGCGCATCGTCACCTCGGCTGTGGCCGGCGTCGATCCCAACTGCATGGGACTAGGACCCATTCCGGCGACGCAAAAAGCGCTGCTGCGCAGCGGCTTGCGGATCGACGATCTGGATGTCATCGAGCTCAACGAGGCGTTCGCCGCCCAATCGTTGGCATGCATTCGCGAACTCGAGATCCCGATCGAGCGGGTCAACATCCACGGCGGAGCGATCGCCCTCGGTCACCCGCTTGGCTGCAGCGGCGCGCGCATCATGGTGACGCTCCTGCATGCTATGGAAGCCCGCGGCGCCAAGCGGGGTCTTGCCACCATGTGCATCGGCGTGGGGCAGGGAATCTCCACCATCGTCGAGCGCGACGTCTGACTTGGAAGGAACGCATGACCACCGCGACCGCTAAGAAATCCTACGATCTCTTCATCAATGGCGAGTTCGTCAAGCCGGCGTCTGGCGAGTATCACGATGTGGTCGACCCGTCGACGAACGAGCCCATCGCAAGCGTCGGCGCGGCAGGCATCCACGACGCAGACCTAGCCGTTGCCGCCGCGCGCGCCGCGCTTTCGGGGAAGTGGGCCACGCTCACGCCCGCGCGCCGGGCGCGCATTATCAACAAGGTCGCGGCGTTGATCGGAGAGCGCATCGGCGAGCTGGCCGAGCTCGAGACGCGCAACTCGGGCAAGACGATCTCTTCGGCCAAGAGCGAGATCGGCCAAGTGGTCGAAGATTTTGAATTCTATGCAGGCGCGGTGACGAAGATCATGGGCAACACCATCCCTGCGCCGCCCAACTTTTTCAACTATTCGCTCAAAGAGCCGGTCGGCGTCTGCGCGCAGATCATCCCCTGGAATTATCCGCTGTTGATGGCGGCATGGAAAGTGGCGCCCGCGCTTGCGGCCGGTTGCGCCGTCATCCTGAAGCCAGCGTCACCGACTCCCCTCACCGCGCTCATGCTCGGCCAGATCTGCACGGAAGCCGGATGTCCGCCTGGCGTCGTCAACGTGCTCCCGGGTCCCGGAGCGGTGATCGGCGCGCACCTTGCGGGTCACCCCGGCGTCGACAAGATCGCGTTCACCGGCGAGACGACGACCGGGCGCACGATCATGGAGCTCGCCGCTTCGACCATCAAACGGGTCACGCTCGAGCTCGGCGGCAAGTCGCCGAACGTCGTCTTCGCAGACGCCGACTTGGAAGCTGCGGCGGCGGGCGCGTGCCATGCGATCTTTTACAATGCGGGTCAATCCTGCGATGCGCGCTCGCGCATTCTTGTGGAGGCGTCGGCCGCGGACGAGTTCGTAAAGCTCTTCGTCGGTAAGGCGCGGGCACTCAAAGTTGGCGACCCGATGGACGCGCAGACCCACGTCGGAGCGATCATCTCCAAAAAGCAGATGGAGAAGATCGAAGGCTACATCGGGATCGGCCAACAGGAAGGCGCGGTCGTGGCATGCGGCGGGTCGCGTCTGGATGGCGCCTTGGCTCGCGGCAATTTCCTCGCGCCGACCGTCCTCGACAACGTGAACAACTCCATGCGCGTCGCGCAGGAAGAGATTTTTGGCCCGGTGGCGGTGATCACGACGTTCCAAGACGAGAAACAGGCGCTCGCCATGGCCAACGACACCATCTACGGACTTGCGGCTTCGGTGTGGACCAAAGATGGCTCGCGGGCGCAACGGGTGGCGGCAGGCCTTCGCGCGGGAGGCGTCGGCATCAACACGCCGTTCTCCATCTTTCCGGGCGTGCCGTTCGGCGGCTACAAGCAATCCGGGTTTGGCCGCGAACTTGCGATGCAGACGCTCGACCTGTACACGGAGACCAAGGGTGTGGTCATGTACACAGGGGTGAAGGCGATCAATCCGTTCGGGGTCTGAACGGGCGGGGTCCAGCTGGAGGTCAAACGCGCATGAGATTTTCACGGGGCGACTTTTTGGCATTGCTCGCTGCCGCTGGAGCGATTGTCGCTCCGAAGGCTGCCCCGGCAGCGCAGCCGCCTTGGTACCCGTTGCCGCCGTCACAGCCCGTGGGAAAGGGCAGAGCGCTCGTCCTCAGCGGCGGCGGCGCGCGCGGCGCGTACGAAGCCGGCGTCGTGAAGTGGCTGTTGCGCAATGTCGACCGCGACGGCTCGCCATACGACACCATCTGCGGCACGTCTGCCGGAGCCATCAACGCCGCTTTCGCCTCCACCGCGAGCTCGGCGGGCGTGGAAAAAAACGAGCAGCTCTGGCGCAATATGCCGAACGCCAACGTTTCACGCTTTGTTCCACCCGTGCAAAAAGGTGTCGAAGCGGCCGCGCTGTTCCAAGAATCAACGCATCATGGATATCCCGCGAAATTCAGCTATCTCGCCAGAGCCCGCGATCAGGTCCAGCAGATGGGGCCACCCAAAGACCTGGCCAAGATCATGGGCGTCATCGACGATTCGGGCATCCATTCGCTCATCCAACAATATCCGCTCGCGCTCGCTGATGTGCGCACGAACCTGATCGTGACGGCGACCAACGTCACCGATATCGCAGCGGTTGCTTTCTATCACTTCGTCGGGGCCGACGCAGCCAAAAAGCAAGAACGCTTCCTCAAACGGGTGAACCTGCCGGACCGGTTTGCTCGGGAGGCGGGCGTGCCGCCGCTGCGCACGTACCACAGCCGCTACCATCCGATGACTGACGACAACTTCACGCTGTCCGTCGTGGCGTCGACCGCAGTGCCGGGCGCGTTTTCTCCGGTCTGGATACCGAGGGAAGATACCAACACGCTTAACTTATATGTGGACGGCGGTGTCTCGAACAATACGCCCATCAACCTGGCGACCGCCGCAGGCGCGACCGACATCACCGTCGTCCTCGTCAGCGCGATCGACGAGACCACTCCCAAACCGCCCTCCAACATGTTCGAGCTCATCTCGGCTTGCTACGTGCTCATGCACAACAAGATCCTCGAAGACGACATCACCATGACGTTTGGGCGCAACATCTTGGCGCGCAATATGCAATACTCGGGCTTGAACGCCACCGCGAAGGCATTCCTCGATTCGCTCGAAGAACGCGAATGGAAACCGATCACGCTGCGCGTCATCCGCCCGCGCGTGCCGCTCGAACTCACGATCATGGGATTCAACGACGCGAAGGGCATCGAGGCCGCGTTCGAAGCCGGGTACGCGGACGCGCAAGAACCGTACGTTTACTCTATGGGCTAGACACTCACCCCCCAGTCGGTGATATACTATGCGTGAGCGAAATTGCACTATGCCAATCGACGAAATTACCGTACCGAACACGAAGCCTGCCACCGAATGGGTCAACGGTCGGGCCCTTCAGAAAGTGAGCCCACAGGAGCGCCACGCCCGGGCTCAATCGCGCTTGGTTGCGGCTTTGAGTGCCTGGGCCGATCGCAACAGCTCAGGCCGCGTTGGAACCGAGTGGGAGTTCAGAGTAACGCCGCCGCACGAGCCCACTCGCCCGCTCGTCCCTGATGTCGCGTTTCTATCATACGAGCGCCTCCCGTACGATCAGGATGAGGCCGCTCAAATCCCGTACATCGCGCCAGATGCCGCTATTGAAATTCTTGCGCCGGACGACCGAAAGCCGGATGTGGACGAAAAGATCCGCGTCTACCTCTCAGCCGGCGCTCGGCTCGTCCTCGTCATCGATACCGTCGCGCAAACCTTCTCGGCTCACGACGCGGCCGGGATCCACCGCTTCGAGAGCAGCGATCGTTTCGAACACGATGCACTCCCGGGTTTTTCGGTCGAAGTCGCTAGCATCTTCAAGAAACCCAATCCGCCTTCAGCGCCCCGCGAATAAATTCGCGGGACCTACATTTGGCTAGGTGACCAGGTCGTTGACGATCCGGTCGCTCAAGTGCTCGATGATCGCAGCCTCGCTGCGGGCGCGCTCCATGGCAGCCTCAAAGGTAGCTGAACCCGCGCCGGCAGCGCTGACCACCATCACGTAGAACTTGTCGGGTTGCGCGAAGAGCGGCTCGACGTGAACGTCGCGCTGACCGCCGTCCGGCGTGCGGAAGATGTAGCGCAGGCCCGCGAAGGTGCACGGTCCCGCAAGTGCATTCCATTCTTCGTGCGGCCGCGCGTGCTGCAGAAGGACCTCCGTCGGATTGAGCCCCTCCAGCGCTTGGATCACGCCTGCGCCGTCGACGCGGACATGGAATGGCGGTGGGTACTGTACGATCGGAATCGATTTCGCGAGCACGGACTTCATCCGGTCGATCGCCTCGAACGGAGAATTCGGATTGTTCTCGACCGATTCGACCTTCGTCTGATCGATGACCAGGATGCGCCCGTGCGGCGGATCGGAGAAAAGCACCCCGCCTGGGATTTGCTGCAAGGACGGATAGTCGCCGTGGAGCTCGCGCAGCAGGTCGGCCTGCGCATTGGCCGACAACGGAGCGACCGGAGCTGGGCGATAGAGCCCGACCGAAAGCTTCATGAAGGCGAATGGACCGAGTTTAATGCTGGCGCTCCCCCGTGCGGTTTCCATCCATTCTCCCACCGCGTGAAAGAATCCATCCGGCAGACAGACACTTGCGCCACCAGAGGTAATATCTTCCGCGCGGACAAACCGATAATTTGAGTACTCAGCATCTCTCGGAGGCATGCATGGACATCAAGCCGTTCACCGCCGAGCCCATCCGCGTTCTTGCGCCCGATGGCTCTACGGTCGAGAACGCGGACAAACTGGGCCTCTCCAAAGACGACTTCCTCACGATGTATCGCTGGCTCGTCTTCGTGCGGGGCGTCGACGACCGCGGCTACATCTTGGTGCGACAGGGCCGCGCCGGATTTTACGCGCAAGTCGCGGGGCAAGAGGCCGCGCAGGTGGGCAGCGCACTGCCGCTTCTCAAAGACGACTGGATGTATCCCGACCACCGCTCCCAGGGGAGCATGCTCGTCAAAGGGCTCACCGCCACCGAGTGGTTCGGCCACGTGCTCGGACGCATGGCGGATCCCACGCAGGGCCGGCTCATGCCGCACGGACCCGGACGACGCGATCTGCACATCGTGCCGCCGGCTTCGACCGTAGGCAATAAGATCACAGAAGCGGTCGGCACGGCCATGGCGCAGCGCATCAAAAAGCGCAAGGAAGTGACGATCTGCTACATGGGCGACGGTGCCACGAGCGAAGGCGACTTCCACGTCGGGATGAATTTCGCCGCGGTCTACCAAGCGCCCGCGCTGCTCTTCGTGCAGAACAATCAGTATGCCATCTCCATGCGCACCGATCAACAGATGCGCACGAAGACCATCGCCGAGAAGGCGCGTGCTTACGGCATGGACGGCTACCTCGTGGACGGCAACGACATCATCGCGGTCTACGCGGTGACGAAGCACTGCGCCGATAGCGCGCGCTCGGGCAACGGTCCAAGCCTCATCGAGGCGTTCACGTACCGCTACGGACCCCATTCATCGGCTGACGACGACACCCGCTATCGGCCCAAAGGTGAGCTGGAGATGTGGCGCACCCAGCGCGACCCGGTCACCCGGATGCGCAAGTTCTTGGAATCGCGCGGCTTATGGTCTGACGAACAAGAGCAAAAGTTGCAGGCCGAGGTCAAGGCGCAGCTCGCCGCCGCCATGGAAGAGGCGGAGAAGAGCCCAGTGCCCGAGCCGCTCAGCGTTTTCGACTACACCTACGAATCACTCACGCCCCACTTGCAGTGGGAGCGCAAACAACTCGCCGCAGAGCTCGGCGTCTAAGGGACTGTAAAGCGACAGATGGCAACAGCGCAAGTGGCAAAGCAAACCCAATCCACCATGGTCCAAGCCCTGCAATCGGCGCTCGTGGAGGAGATGGACCGCGACAAAGACGTGGTCATCTTGGGCGAAGACATCGGCGTGCGCGGCGGCGTCTTCCTCATCACCGAGGGGCTGGTCGATAAGTTCGGCACCGATCGGGTCATCGACACCCCGCTCGCCGAGGCCGGCATCATCGGGGCCGCGGTCGGCATGGCCCTGTATGGCCTGCGACCGGTAGCCGAGATCCAGTTCATCGACTTCATCTTCCCCGGCTTCGACCTGCTCGTCACCGAAGCAGCGAAGATCCGCTATCGCTCCGCCGGCCAGTTCGGCGTACCGATGGTCATCCGTTCTCCATACGGCGGCGGCGTGCGCGGCGGCAGCTACCACTCGCAATCGCCGGAAGCGTACTTCGTCGCGACGCCCGGACTCAAAGTCGTCGTGCCCAGCAACCCCTACGACGCCAAAGGCCTGCTCATCGCTTCCATCCGCGATCCGGATCCGGTCGTGTTCATGGAACCGAAGAAGATCTATCGCTCGGTCAAAAGCGATGTGCCGGCGGGAACCTACGAGGTGCCGCTCGGCAAGGCCGCGGTCGTCCGCGAAGGCAAGCACGCTTCGCTCATCACCTTCGGCGCCATGGTGCCGGTCGCGCTCGAGGCGGCGGATATCATGAACAAGGACGGCGTGGAAGTCGAAGTCGTGGACCTGCGCACGCTCCAGCCGTACGATACCGAAGCGATTCTCCAGACCGTCGGAAAGACCGGTCACGTCGTGCTGCTGCAAGAGGCGCCGCAGATCGGCGGCTACAGCGGCGAGATCGCAGCCTTCATCGCTGAAAACGCAATCGAATACCTCGAAGGTCCGATCGTGCGCGTCGGTGGTTGGGATACTGCCTTTCCGTACGCCCTCGAAAAAGCGTACATGCCGAACCCGAACCGGGTCGTCCGCGCGCTCAAAAAGACCCTGAATTTCTAGCGCCAAAATGTAGCCGGCGCGAATGTATTCGCGCCAAAGGACAAGAGATGGCAACCGAACTGGAGATGCCCGAACTCGCGGAATCCGTCATCGAAGGCGAGATCGTGAAGTGGCTCGTCAAGGAAGGCGAGCACGTCAAGCAAGATCAGCCGCTCGTCGAAGTGATGACCGACAAAGTGACGGTCGAAATACCCTCGCCATACGAAGGCGTGCTGCTCAAGCAGGTCGCGCCTGAAGGCGCGGTCGTGCCCATCGGCAAGCCCATCGCCATCTTCGGTAAGGAAGGCGAGACGATCGAGGCGGCCGCGCACGCAACCCACCAAGCAGCCGCAGCCGTTCCCGTGTCAGCGCCGGAGAAAACTTCGGCCGAAAAGCCCGCCCCCGAGAAGAGCGAAACTCAGGCAGCTCCTTCGACCGCAACGCCCTCAAGCGCTCGCCCCAAGACCGGCAATGGCCAGGCGCACGGAGCGGTCGCGAAGAGCGAGACGGCCGAGCTTGGAGCTTTTGGACGACCTATGGCGGCTCCGGCAGTGCGCAAGCTTGCGCGCGAGCTCGGCGTGGATCTCGCGCGCGTCAAAGGTTCGGGCGACGGCGGACGCATCCAACGCGAAGATGTGGAACGGGTCGCGCGCCAGGCTCCGGCTCCGTCGCGCAAGACAGTCGCACCCGCAGGCTCGCGCGAGATCGAGCGAGTGCCGCTGCGCGGATTGCGTCGCGTCATCGCCGACCACATGGTGCACAGCAAGCACACTGCGGCGCACACGCTGCACGTCGACGAGGCCGATCTCACGGAGCTCGTCGCCATGCGCGAACGAGCCAAGGCCAAGGCAGCCGCAGAAGGCGTGAAGCTCACCTACCTGCCCTTCTTCGTCAAAGCGGTGACCGGTGCGCTCAAACATTACCCCTACGTGAACGCATCGCTCGACGACGAGAAACATGAAATCTCGCTCAAGAAATACTACAACATCGGAATTGCGGCCAACACCGATGAGGGGCTCGTCGTGCCGGTGATCCACGACGCAGACCGCAAGAGCATCTTCGAGCTCGCGTCGGAGATCGCCGAACTCGCGGACAAAGCCCGCAGCGGAAAGCTCTCGCACGACGAGATCAGCGATGGCACCTTCACGATCACGAACGTCGGCTCGGTCGGCGGCCTGTTCACCTTCCCGGTCATCAACTACCCCGAGGTCGCCATACTGGGCACGCACTCGATCGTGCCGCGGCCGGTCGTGCGAGACGGTCAGATCGTGATCCGCCAGATGATGTACCTCTCCATCTCCTTCGACCACCGTGTGGTGGATGGCGCAATCGCCGCGCAGTTCGTGCGAGATGTCGCTGCCTCGCTCGCGAACGTTGATCTCATGCTCATGGAAGGCGGTTAGACTTGGCAGCAGCGTACGACGCGATCGTCATCGGCGGAGGCCCGGGCGGCTACAGCGCAGCGATACGCCTCGGGCAGCTCGGCAAACGCGTGCTCTGCGTGGAAGCAGAACGGCTCGGCGGCGTGTGCCTGAACTGGGGCTGCATGCCGACCAAGGCGCTCTTGCACGTGGGCGAGGTCATGCACGCCGCCCAAGAGCTCAAAGACATGGGCGTGGAGTTCCCAGAGCCCAAAGTCAATCTCGCCGCGCTCAACAAGTGGAAGGGCAAGATGGTCGACGACCTCGTGAACGGCGTCGCGACCCTCTACAAGGCGAACAAAGTCGAATCGCTGGCCGGAGTGGCCGAGCTCGTCGATGCGACGACGGTCCGCGTCAAGAAGGCTGACGGCAGCACAGAGACGATCTCCGCCCCCAACATCATCATCGCGACCGGCTCCGAACCCGTCAGTCTGCCTGGCATGGAGCGCAACGGCAAGACGATTCTCAATTCGGACGATTCCGTCACGCTATCGGACATCCCGAAGAGCATCCTCATCATCGGCGCGGGGGTCATCGGTCTCGAATTCGCAACGATCTACAAGCGGCTGGGCGCTGACGTGACCGTGGTCGAAGCGCTCGACCATGCGCTCGGGGACACAGACGTCGAGATCTCTACGCTGCTTTTGCGCATCCTCAAGAAACAAGGGATCAACATCCATCTCAAGACGAAGGCCACGTCGGTCGCCGTCAAGGGTGCGAAAGTGAGCGCATCGCTCCAGGGCGAGATCAACGAGACCCGCGAGTACGACAAGGTGCTCGTGGCGGTCGGTCGCCGGCCGCGCACGTCAAACCTGGGTCTGGAGAAAGTCGGCATCAAGCTCGAGCGCGGTTTCGTCAAAGTCGATGCGCAGCGGCGCACGAACATCCCGAACGTTTTCGCGATCGGCGATTGCGCGGATGTTCCCTTGCTCGCGCACAAGGCCATGAAGGAAGGCATCGTCGCGGCTGAGGTCATCGCCGGGCAGGCGGCGGCGTACGATCCCATGGCGGTGCCGAACTGCGTGTACACCGATCCTCAAGTGGCAACCGCCGGGTTCTCCGAAGAGCAAGCCAAAGCGGCCGGCTACGAGGTCGCCATCGGCAGGTTCCGTCTCGCTGCACTCGGTCGAGCGCGGACCGTCGGCACGTCGGACGGCATGACGAAGATCGTCGGCGATAAGAAGACCGACCTCGTGCTCGGGATTCACATCGTCTCCCCGACGGCAGAATCGATGATCGCTGAAGCCGTGCTTGCCATCGAAATGGGCGCGACGGTCGACGACATCGGACTCACGATGCACCCCCACCCGACCTTCGCAGAATCGGTCATGGAGGCCGCAGAAGCGTTGCACGGACGAGCGATCCACATCGTCAATCAACCTGTCGTGCCGACGCCGGCTGCGCGCTGACCCGGACACGGGCACATGAAGGTCGCATTCCACGACCTCGGCCGGATCCCGTACGATGCGGCGTGGTCGCTGCAAAAGCGCCTGCACGCCGCGCGCGTCGCAGATGAGATCGGCGATACCCTGCTGTTCTGCGAGCACATGCCCGTCATCACGATGGGCAAGTCAGGCAAGTCCCACAACCTGCTCGTATCAAAGGAAGATCTGCGCCGCCGCGGCGTCGAGTACTTCGAGGTGGAGCGCGGCGGCGACCTGACCTACCACGGCCCGGGCCAGCTCGTCGGCTATCCCATCTTCAAGCTTCCGCGCCTGCGCGAAGTCCAAGCGTTCGTGCGAAAGATGGAGGAGGCGGTGATCCAGGCTCTGGCCACGTACCAGCTGAGCGGCGAGCGCCGGGCCGACCACGCCGGCGTGTTCGTCCGAGGCTCGAAGATCGCGTCCATTGGAGCCGCCGTGCGCGGGGGCGTCACCTTTCACGGCTTCGCGCTCGACGTGTCGACCGACCTCAGCATGTTCGATCTCATCAACCCGTGCGGGCTGCCTGCCATTCCGGTCACATCCATCGCCCGCGAATGCGGACGCCGCGTCGCGCTGGCAGAGGCCAAGCCGCGCGTTCGCGAAGCCTTAGGGACCGTGTACGACGTGGAACTGGTGGACGAACCGCTGCCGCTCGCCCTGCCCGACAAGATCGCCTGACGATGATCGCGCGCAAGCCCGAGTGGCTCAAAGTCAAGCTTCCCGCGGGAGACAACTACCTCAAGCTGCGCTCGATCGTCAAAGACCGCAGCCTGCATACGGTCTGCCAAGAGGCGATGTGTCCGAACATCGCCGAGTGCTGGGGCGTCGGCACCGCGACTTTCATGATCTTGGGTGACACGTGCACCCGCGGCTGTCGCTTCTGCAACGTCAAGACGGGGCATCCGAACCCGATCGACCCGCTGGAAGCCGCCAAGCTCGCGCGCAGCATCGAAGAACTAGACCTCAATTACGCGGTGATCACCTGTGTGGATCGCGACGACCTCGCCGACGGCGGCGCGGCGCAGATGGCTGAAGCGATCCGCGCGATCAAGCACCGAACGCCCCACGTGAGGGTTGAAGTGCTCACTTCCGACTATCGCGGCGACCGGCATGCCATCGGCACGGTCGTCGCCGCCGATCCGGACGTGTACGCGCACAATATCGAAACCACGCGGGCGCTGACGCCGAAGGTGCGCGACCGCCGCTGCGGATACGACCAAAGCCTGGAGGTTTTGCGCTACGTGAAGAGCCTGCGCCCCGGCATGCTCACGAAATCGAGCATCATGCTCGGGCTGGGCGAGACCGATGACGACGTGCTCCAAGCCTCCCGAGATCTAAGGGCGATCGGCGTTGATGTGATCACGTTTGGGCAATATCTGCAACCGACGAAGAAACATCTGCCCGTCGTCGAGTTCGTGACGCCCGAGAAATTTGCGTGGTTCGCGCGCGAGGTAAAGCCGTTTGGCTTCCGCCAAATCGTGTCGGGCCCGCTCGTGCGCTCGTCCTACCACGCCGAACAAGCCTTCACCACCAAACTCTAGTTCTTAAACGCATGTAGCGGCGCGAATTTATTCGCGCCCAGATTTTCATGTAGCGGCGCGAATTTATTCGCGCCTTTCAGAAATGTAGCGGCGCAAATTTATTTGCGCCTTTCAGAAATGTAGCGGCGCGAATTTATTCGCGCCACCAGGTCTGTCGGGCCGCCCAGCCTAATCGTCAGGCTCCATGAAGCGCTGGTGCTTGCTTTGCCTTTGGGTC
>JAJPHJ010000017.1 GCA_021325335.1 Pseudomonadota bacterium
CCCGAAGAGCTCATCGCTCGCGCCTGCGAACTCGGCCACGCCGCCATCGCCCTCACCGACCGCGACGGGCTCTATGGCGCGGTGCGCTTCGCGCAAGCCGGACGTGACGATGGCGTCGAGGCCATCGTGGGCGCCGAACTCACGATGGAAGATGCCACGCACCTCGTCGTGCTCGTCACCGACAAGGCCGGTTACGGCAATCTCTCCCGGCTGATCAGCCGTGCGCGGCTGGACCGGCCGCGCGGAAAACCTGCGACGACGTACCCGACGCTTGCCCAGTATGCGCGCGGACTCATCGCGCTTTCGGGATGCGGTCAAGGCGGCGTGCCGGCGGCGCTCGAGCGCGGCGACATGCGCGCCGCGAGCGAGCTTGCAACCCGCCTGCGCGACATTTTCGGCTGGGGCAATTTTTGGATCGAACTGCAGCGCCATCTCCTCCCCGATGACGGGCCGCGCATCCGCGCCTTGGTGAGCCTGGCGCAGATGCTGGAGATCGGCATCGTCGCCACGGGCGGCGTGCACTATGCGCGCGCCGAGCACAGACCGTTGGCCGACGTCTTGAGCTGCATCCGGTTGAAGACGACGCTCGATCAAGCGGGGACGCGATTGCGCCCCAACGGCGAATACTACTTGCGCTCGCCCGAAGAGATGCTGCGCTGGTTCGCCGAGCACCCGCGCGCCGTCCATAACAGCGTCGCGATCGCGCAGCGCTGCGGTTTTCGCCTTGGAAAGCTCGAAAACGAGTTTCCCGACTTTGCGCTCCCAGTGGGCGAGACCGCATTCTCCTATCTGTACAAGCTCGTGCACGAGGGCGTGCAGCGCCGCTACCAGCCCGTGACCTCGGAAGTGAGCGCGCAGATCGCGCACGAGCTCGGCGTCATCGAGCGGCTTGGGCTTGCGGGATATTTCCTCATCGTCTGGGATATGGTGCGCTTTGCGCGCGAGCACAACATCTTGGTGCAAGGCCGGGGATCCGCCGCCAACTCCGCCGTGTGCTATGCCCTCGGCATCACGAGCGTCGATCCGGTCGGGCTGAAGCTGCTGTTCGAACGCTTCTTGTCGGAAGAGCGCGACGAACCACCCGACATCGACTTGGACACCCCATCGGGCGACCAGCGCGAGCAGCTCATCCAGTACATCTACGAGCGCTACGGTCGCGAGCACGCCGGCATGGTGGCCGAGGTCATCACCTACCGTGCGCGCAGCGCGGTCCGCGACATCGGCAAAGCGCTGGGGCTGTCGCTCGACCAGGTCGATGCGCTGGCGAAGTCGTTAGACGCGTATTCAGCGTCTGACATCACGCCGACCGACGTGGATGTGGCCTCGCAAGCGAAGCACCCACGCTCGCCGCATGCCGATCGCACGGCGCTCTCGGCGGCGGAGGTCGAAGAAGCGGTGGACTCGCTGCCGGCCGCGCTGCGGATCGATCTCGGCCACGAGCTCGCGCAGCAGCTGTACGAGCTGTGCCGCAGGATCGACGGCTTCCCGCGGCATTTGAGCCAGCACGTCGGCGGCATGGTCATCACGCGCTCGCCGCTCATCGAGATCGCACCGCTCGAACCCGCAGCCATGCCCGGCCGCACGATCCTGTGCTGGGATAAAGATGATTGCGCGACCCTCGGCCTCATCAAGATCGACATCCTCGGGCTTGGCATGCTCAACGCGGTCGAGCTCGCGCTCGCCGAGATCCAGCGCAGCCGGGGGCGGAGGCTCGAGTTCTCGGATCTGCGCGCGTGCGACGACGAACGCATCTACGACATGCTGTGCGAGGCGGACACAGTCGGGTTGTTCCAAGTCGAATCCCGCGCACAGATGGCGACGCTGCCCCGCCTGCGCCCGCGGCGTTTCTACGATATCGTCGTGCAAGTCGCCATCATCCGGCCCGGGCCTATCCAAGGCGATATGGTGCATCCGTACATTCGCAGGCGCCAAGGGCTCGAACCCATCACCTATCCGCACCCCACGCTGCAGCCCGTGCTGGAGCGCACCCTCGGCGTGCCGCTGTTCCAAGAGCAGGGCATGCGCTTGGCGATCGAAGCGGCGGGATTCACGCCTGGCCAAGCCGACGAACTGCGCCGGGCCATGGGCCACAAGCGTTCGCGTGAGAAGATGGAGAAGCTGCACGGCCGTCTACTCGACGGCATGCAGCGCAACGGCATCGAGCGTGCGTTGGCCGACCGGCTCTTCGGCATGCTGAGCGCGTTTGCGGATTTCGGTTTCCCCGAGTCGCACGCGGCTTCGTTCGCGCTCATCGTTTACGTCTCGGCATACCTCAAACGGATGTATGCGCCCGAGTTCTATGCCGCGCTGCTCAACGCGCAGCCGATGGGGTTCTATTCGCCGCTCACTTTGATCGGCGACGCGCGCCGGCACAACGTCACCGTCTTGCCGCCCGACGTCAATGCCTCGCGCTTTGTCTGCATGGTCGAACCGCTGGCGGGCGCTGTCGCGGCGACGCTTTCCCATTCAGCAGCGGGCTCGACCTTTGTGACCCATCGCTGGGAGCATCCCGTCGCGCTACGCCTGGGTTTGAATCAAGTGCGCGGCATCGGCGAGAAGCACAAAGAGGCGCTCGACGCCGAGCGCGCGCGCGGCCCCTATGGCGACCTGCGCGACTTCGTGCTGCGCACGCAGCTATCGAAGGATATCTTGGAATCGCTTGCATCGGTCGACGCGTTTGGGTGCTTCGGGCTTGCCCGGCGCGATGCGTACTGGGAGGTGCAGCGTTTGAGCACGCTCGTCGCCGCGGGCGGCCTCGAACGAAACATGACCGTGGACGAACCGCGGGTCGCCTTGCCTCCGATGCGCGCCACCGAAGAGGCGGCCGCCGATTTTCGCGGACTGGGCCTTTCGACGCGCTATCAGATCATGGAGTTCTATCGCCCGCAGCTCGCGGCGCTCCGCGTGCGGCGTGCGTGCGAGCTCAAAGATCTGCCCAATCGACTCGTCCTCAAAGTGGCCGGGCTTGTGACCACGCGCCAGCAACCAGGTACGGCCAAAGGCTTCGTCTTCACGACGATGGAGGATGAGACCGGTCTCATCAACGTGATCATCAGACCCGACATCTACAAGCGTTATCGTCCGATCGCGCGCGACGAGGCAACGGTCATCGTCGAGGGCGTGTTGCAGAAACAAGATGGGCATATCAACGTCATCGCCCGGCGTTTTTGGCGGTTCGACAGCGGCCAGCTCGGCGCCGGACACCAGTCCCGGAATTTTCACTAGCACCAGAGGTCTGCGGCCACGCCGCTCAAGAAACGGGTGCCCGTGGCGAATCCGCACAACGCCGAGGTGGCCTTCAGCGCGATGTCGGCGCAGACGCCGGATCTCGACGCGGTCAGCGCGGAGTATCAGCGTCTGGCGACGGCATGGCAAGACGCGCGCACCGAAAGCGCCCGCTGGGAAGCTTTCGAGCGCTGGGACCGGCTGCGGCGCAGCTTGCAGACCTGGCAGGCATTGACCCGCCTGCGCTACGATCAAGACACGCGCGACCCCAAGCGCAAAGATGCTCGCGAACAGCTCGATCGCCTGACGCCGCAACTCACGGCGCTCGACACGAAACACAAACGCTTGCTGCTCGATTCCGGCCGCGCCGATCTGGAGCGCAAGACCGGACCGCATCTGTTCGCTCTGTGGGAAGCCGATCTATCCACGTTCGCGCCCGAGATCGAGGCCGATCTCACCCGCGAAGCGCAGCTGGAGGCCCAGTACACCGAGCTCATCGCGAGCGCGGAGCTCCAGTTCGACGGACGGCCGCTCAATCTGGCCCGCATCGAGCCCTACACGCAAAGCACCGACCGCGACGCGCGCTATCAGGCGCAGCGCACGAAGTGGACGTTCTTCGCCGAACATCAGGCCGACCTCGACAAGATCTACGACGAAATGGTCCGCTTGCGCGATCGAATGGCGAAGAAACTCGGCTTTGCGAACTTCATCGAGCTTGCTTACCGCCGGATGAACCGGACCGATTACGGCCAGGCGGACGTCGAGCGGTATCGCGATCAGATCGCGCGCGACATCGTGCCCGTCGCCGCCGAGGTCATCGCGCGGCGCGGCAAGCGCCTCGGTGTTGCCAAAGTGATGTTCTGGGACGAGAACATGTTCTCGACCGCGGGCAACCCGAAACCGGGTGGCGACGACGCGTGGGTGGTCGCGCAGGCGCGCGCCGTTTTCGAGGCGGTCGATCCGGAGGTCGGCCGTTTCTACGACATGATGGTGCGCCGCGATCTGCTGGATCTGCAGACGCGCGACGGCAAGGCCGCAGGTGGATACTGCACCGCGCTTGCCGATTACGACGTGCCCTTCATCTTCGCGAACTTCAACGGCACGCGCGGCGACGTCGATGTCCTCGTCCATGAGATGGGACACGCTCTCGCCGACTGGGAGAGCCGGACGCTGCCGACGCTCGACTACTTGAACGCGACCGCCGAAACCGCCGAGATCCACTCCATGACCATGGAGTATTTGGCGGCGCCGCACGCCGAGCGCTTCTTCGGTGCCGACGCAGAGCGCTATCGCCAGCAACACCTCGAAGACGCCATACTCTTTCTGCCGTACGGCGTTGCGATCGATCATTTCCAGCATCTGGTCTATGCCAACCCGACGGCGACCGCCGCCGAGCGGCATAAGATGTGGCAGCAGATGGAGGCCAAGTACTTGCACTGGCGCCGCTACGGCGATCTCCCGTATCTGGCCATGGGCGGACTGTGGCAGGCCAAGGGCCACATCTACCAAGCTCCGTTCTACTACATCGACTACACCCTTGCGTTGTGTTGCGCGCTGCAATTCTGGTCGAAGGCGCGCGCGGATTATCGCGCCACCGTCAAGGAGTATCTGGCGTTGTGCAAACGCGGAGGCGAGGCGGCTTTCGGCGAGCTCGTGCGCGGCGCCGGCCTGCGCTCGCCCTTCGAAGACGGAAGCTTGCGCGGGGTAGCGCAACAGGTTCGCACGGCTATAATTTAAGTTGACACTTACGTAAGTCTATGCTAACCTAAGGACTGCTCATGGATGCCGCTGCACGTGCGCTGGCCGAACCCCGGCGCCGGGAGATACTCAGCCTCGTAGCCCGGCGCGAACTAGCCGCGGGCGCGATCGCCGCACATTTCGACGTCACGCGGCCCGCGATCTCGCAGCATCTGGCGGTGCTCAAAAGCGCGGGCCTGGTGCACGAACGCAAAGAGGGAACGCGACGCCTCTACCGCGCGCGGCCCGAGGGGCTCGCGGACCTGCGCTCTTTTTTGGAGCGGTTTTGGGATGCGCGCCTGCAGCGGCTCAAGGAAGTGAGTGAAGCCCCAGAGGAGCATTCGCCGTCATGCCATCAGTCGAAACCAGCGTCGCACGCGACATCAAGATCAACGCTAAGCCTGAGACCGTTTTTTCTTACCTGATCGACGCCGACAAGCTGCGCCGTTGGATGATCGTCGGCGGATCCGTGGATCCGCGGCCGGGCGGAGCGTTTCGCTTCCAGGTCACGCGTGAGGACGCTGCCTCCGGCACGTACGTGGAGGTCGACCCCCCACGCAGACTCGTGTTCACGTTCGGTTGGGAAAGCGAGGACGCGGTGACCAAGCCGGGCTCGACCACGGTCGAGATCACGCTGCGGCCAGATGGCGACGGCACGCTCGTGCACTTCGTCCACAGCGGGTTGCCGACCCAAGAATCCGCGGATTCGCATGCCAAGGGGTGGGATCATTATCTGGAGCGGCTCGCTCTCGCAGCGAGCGGCAAGGATCCCGGCCCCGACAGTTTCCAAGACTGACATGAGCGCCTTCGCCATCACGGGGATGGACCTGAGCGGCTACATGTGCAAGGACGGTGCCCGCGCGATCGCGTTCTACCGCGACGTGCTCGGGTTGAATCCGGTGAAAGTCTATCCCGACAATCGGGGCGCCGAGTATGAATTGCCCGATGGGACCACCTTCGGGCTCTTCGGGGGCGGCGGTAAGGTGATGCCCTTCCAGCCGGGCAATGGGATCTTGTTCGCCGTCGACGATCTCGACCTGGCGGTTGCGGACCTGAAGGCTCGCGGCATCCCGATCGTGCTGGAGCTCGAAACGCCGAACTGCCGGATGGCGATGATCAACGACACCGAGGGCAACAGCGTCTTCTTGCACAAGCGAAAGACGGCTTAGTTCTTCTTGCGCAGCTCCGGGTCGAACTGCGCCTTGTGCGCCTGCATGGCTTGCTGGTGATCGGCCACGGCTCCAAAATGCGCTTTTTCCTCGTCGGAGAGCTTCTGATGGAGGAGCGTATCGGCGCTGCGCCGATTGCGCGAAGAGCCGAGCGCGCCGGCGAGGACACCGTACGCGATGTAGGCGAGCGCGACTGCGCCCACGACGTACCAGTTGTGGGTGTAGCGGTATGCCAGGTAGCCGAACGCGGCGAAGACGAGGATTCGGATCATCGGGTCAGCGCCTCCCATTCTTTGGTATCGGCGCAGGCGGACCCGTTCCGCATCAGCCTCCGCCGTCCACCGCGCCCGTGAAGAGGTCCAGCCGGACATCCGCCGCCCTGCCGGCTGAAGCGCGAAGCTGGAAATCGATGGTCGCGTGCTGCGGCGCGATCGTGCCCGCGCTTTCGTACTGGGCGCTCCCGTTGCTGGCGAAGAGCAGCGTCGTTGCGCTGCCGATAGGACTGTTCGCGAGGGTCACGCGGGCGAAGGTCCGGTCGAACAGCACGGTGCCCAGGCGCGAATTCGGGTCGAGCTTCTTCGGGCGCCCCAGATAACCACGATAGGAGAGGGGTGCCGCGGACTCGATGATGAGGCAAGCGCCCGTGCCGTCTGACGCATTTTGCGCCGCCCGCACGAGCAGCGCAAGATCCGAGGAGAGAACCGTCGCCGCATCATGGCTGGCACGTGACGCCTCGTAGCTGCGATAGCCGGGTACGCCAAAAGCCATAGCGAGCACGAGCATGAGCGCCGCCACGAGCGTCACCTCGACGAGGCTCGCGCCGCGATGGAACGCGGGCGATCTCACGGTAAGAAGCCCTGCGCGCCGGAATTGCCGTCGAACCACGAATCGCTTTGGAACTTGTCCGCTGAGACCGGCCGTGCCGATCCGTTTTTTGTGAAAGCGAAAATGCGCAGATCCGTCGTCACCGGGTCGCCGACTTGTCCAGCCGGGTCGCCGGGCGACTCGATAGAGTCCGGGCCGGCATCGTCGACGGCGCCCACGATCTCGGAGAATGGGGGCTCGTTGTGAAAAGCGCGCAACATGGTCGTGACCGTGCGCGTGGCGACGTCGGCGCCTGCGGCGGCAACTGACGCGGTGCTGACGACTTGTATGGGCGTCTCGTCGATCTGGGCGTTCTCTTGGAGGTTGATGTCGAGGTGATCCGTCTGGACGGACGCTGCGGGAAGCTGGAGGCTGACGGTGACCGTCGCTTGCGTACGCTCGTCGATGGTCAGCTCGAGCGTGCCGTGCGCGTGCGCCAGCTGCACCAAGGTCGCACTCGGGTCGCCGCTGTTTTGCATGAGCAGCGCGCGCGCCCATGCGACCCCCGCATCCGCGGCTGCCATGGCTTGGGTCGAACGAAGTTCTTCGTTAGCCCGCCGCAGCCTGACCGTGCCGATATCGACCATGACCGCGACGAGCGTCATAAGCAAGACGACGGCGAACAGCGCACCGATCAGTGCCATCCCGCGTCGCCGTTTCGCAGCCGTGATCATCGCGTACCGGGAGACTGCGGCTGGTCGTCCGGTGCCGGCACGGGCGGACCCACCATGGTCGCGATGCGCGCGAGCTGAGCGCCGTTAGCATCGGCCACAGTCGCCGTGATCTGATGCAGTCCGTTGACGCTCGAGGTCGTTACCGCGACCGTTAGCCGCAGGCCGTCCACGTTGGATACGCTGGAAGCGTCCGAGATAGACGAGCCGTACGCGAGCGCGGCCTCCTCGTCGACGAGCGCGTTGGCTGCGACCTGAACCGCTGCTTCGTGCAATGCCGCAACGCGGTCCGCGTGCGCGAGCACCACGAGCGTCGGGAAGACCGCCGCCACGATGACGGATGCGAAGAGCGCCGTCGCGACAAGAGCTTCGACGAGCGTGAATCCGGCTGCGCTACGCGATGGCCGCGGCGGCTCGTGGCGCGGAAACTTTCGTGCCATGACGACCGGCAACCCGGTGTCTGCAGCGCTGATCCGGATGAAGAACATGGATGACTGCACGAGGGCGCGGCGGTTGAAGAAAGCGCTACCCACGTGGTAGCGGCGGCCGCCGAACCACAAGGTCCCTTCGGGCGACACGAACGCGGTCGTCCCCTCGTCGCGCCAATCGCGCGGATCCGACGCAAGCCGCCGGCAGAGACGATCCGCCAGCGCGTCCCTGCGCAACCATGCCGCGATCCCGAGGGAGAGAGCGAGCAACGCGACGAGCAAACCGAAGAAACGCAACGCCGCGCGCTCCTGCGATCCCGTGCGAGCGAGCAGCGGGTTGTGTTGATCTGCCGGAGCAGGGGCTGGGACGGATTGCCCGGCGCCGGCGGGCGCAGGGCGTTGCGGCGCCCATGCGACCTGGTAACGGTCGATGACGTAGGCGCCCGCGGCGATGCCGTCGCGAAGCTGTACCACGCTTGCGGGGAGCGCCAGCCCGTCCACGCTTTGCCAATCGCCGAAAGAGAACGAGACGTCCGCACCCGGAGCGATATCGACAAGGCCAATGATGCGATCGCCGCTCTGCAGGTCCGGATAGATGCGCATCCGCGCACCGGCGGTCCACGAACGACCGGATGGATCGGGCTGGAGCGGCAACGTCACGCAGCCCGCGACCATGACAGCCCAGGCATTGGCGAGTCCGCTCACGCCGAGGGCATCGTCGAAATAGAAGGTGCGGCCATCCGAAGCGAGCCATGATTGCCCGTCGGAGACATGCACAGCCTCCGTGCGACTGCGCTCGTCGAGCGTGAAGTGCTCGCCCGTGACGGCGAGACTGCCTGCGATGATCTGGGATGGGTCGCCCGCAGGATGCGCGGTGTAGGCGAGCGTGCCTCTGAAGTTGCGCAGCGCTGACAACGACGCCGGAAGCGTCTGCGGATCCGCCCACGCAGGCGGCGCGTGAAGACCGACGGCGACGGCCAAGCTAGCCGCAACGGCGAGCGGCCTCAGCCACAACACCCGCGGATTGCGCATCCGAAAACGAAGCATACGACACTCCGCAAGGGAACGAGCGCGTGTTGGGACTCATGGTAGCGGCGAGTGCGAGGCCTGTCAATGCGAACACGCGGCCGACCGATGCTCGTACCGGACTACTGTCACGCATAGAGGCACCGGCGTCTAGCAGGCGCGAACGATAGGATATGGACGACTTCAACAAATTGACCGAGAAGGCGCAAGCCGCGATCATCCGGGCGCAAACGATCGCCCGCGAGCACAGCGCGAGCGAGATCGACGCCGAGCACTTGCTCGGCGCCTTGCTCGAAGACGAAGAAGGGGTTCCGGACACGGTCCTGCGTCAGATCGGCGTGGACGTGGCGGCGTTGCAGCGAACCGTGACGGAAACCCTCGCCAAGCGGAACAAGGTGTATGGCGGCAGCGAGCCGAGCTTGGGGCGCGAGCTGCGCAACATCCTGACGCGCGCGGGTCAAGAGGCCGCCAACTTCAAGGATGACTACATTTCGACCGAGCACTTGTTGCTCGCCATCGCCGACGCCGGTCCCAAGTCGGAAGCCGCGTCGCAGCTTGCGGCCGTCGGAGCCAAGCGCGAGACGATCCTCCGCGCGCTCACCGCCGTGCGCGGCAGCCAGCGGGTGACGGACCAAAACCCGGAAGGAAAATATCAGGCGCTGGAGCGATACGGGCGCGATCTCACCGCCCTCGCCAAGGCGAACAAGATCGACCCCGTCATCGGTCGTGACGAAGAGATCCGTCGCGTCGTCCAAGTGCTCTCGCGGCGGACCAAGAACAACCCGGTTCTCATCGGCGAACCCGGTGTGGGCAAAACCGCGATCGTCGAAGGCCTCGCGCATCGCATCGTGCGGGGCGACGTTCCCGAGGGCCTGCGCAATCGCCGTATCATCGGCCTCGACTTAGGCGCGCTCATCGCCGGCGCGAAGTACCGCGGCGAGTTCGAAGACCGCCTCAAAGCCGTGCTCAAAGAGATCAGCCAGAGCCAGGGCGAGATCGTCCTCTTCATCGACGAGTTGCATACGGTGGTCGGCGCAGGTGCCGCAGAAGGGTCGATGGACGCCTCGAATCTGCTCAAGCCGATGCTCGCTCGCGGCGAGCTCCATACGATCGGCGCCACGACGCTCAACGAGTACCGCAAGTACATCGAAAAAGACGCGGCGCTCGAGCGCCGCTTTCAGCCCGTTTTTGTCGGGGAACCCACGGTCGAGGATACCATCTCCATCCTGCGCGGCTTGCGCGAGCGCTACGAGGCGCACCACCACGTGCGCATCAAGGATTCGGCGCTCGTCGCGGCCGCGGTGCTCTCCAATCGCTACATCACCGATCGCTTCTTGCCCGATAAGGCGATCGATCTCGTGGACGAGTCCGCCTCGAAGATCCGCATGGAGATGGACTCCCGCCCAGCCGAGCTCGACGAGGTCGAACGCCGCTCGAACCAACTGAAGATCGAGCGCGAAGCGCTGCGCAAAGAGACAGACGCGGGATCGCGCAAGCGGCTGGCCCAGATCGAAAAAGAGATCGCCGAGCTGGATTCCGAGGCCGTGCGGCTCCGCCAGCTGTGGGAGTCCGAAAAACAAGCGGTGGGCGAGGTCAGCGCCATCAAAGAGCAGATCGAGGCGCTCAAAGAACGCATCAGCCGCGCCGAACAAGGCTACGAGCCCAACGTCGATTGGGAACAGATCTCCAAGCTCAAATACCAGGAGCTGCCGGAGCTCGAAAAGCGCGCGCAGGCGCTCGAAGGGCGCTTTGCGCGCGGCGACGGCGCGAAACTCTTCAAGGACGAAGTCGACGAGCACGACATTGCGGAGGTGGTGGCCAAGTGGACCCGCATCCCGGTGACCAAGCTCCTAGAAGGCGAAGTGCAAAAGCTGCTCAAGATGGAGGAACGGCTGCACGTGCGGGTCGTCGGTCAAGAGGATGCGGTGCGAGCCGTCTCCGCCGCCGTGCGGCGCGCGCGTGCCGGTCTGCAAGATCCCAACCGTCCGCTTGGCTCGTTCATCTTCCTCGGGCCGACCGGTGTCGGCAAGACCGAGCTCGCAAGGGCGCTGGCCGAGTTCTTGTTCGACGACGAACGCGCCATGATCCGCATCGACATGTCGGAGTACATGGAAAAGCACAGCGTCGCCCGGCTCATCGGCGCACCGCCCGGATACGTCGGCTACGAAGAGGGTGGCCAGCTCACGGAGGCCGTGCGCAGGCGCCCGTACGCGGTCGTGCTCTTCGACGAGATCGAAAAAGCGCACCCTGACGTGTTCAACGTCATGCTGCAGATCCTCGAAGACGGCAGGCTCACGGATGGCCAAGGCCGCACCGTCGACTTCAAGAACACGGTCCTCATCATGACGAGCAATATCGGGTCGTCTGCCATCAGCGAGTTCGCAGGGGATGAGGAAAAGGTGCGCGAGCGCGTCATGGAAGCGATGCGCTCCCATTTCCGGCCGGAGTTCCTCAACCGCATCGACGAGATCATCATCTTCAAGAACCTGCGGCTGGACGACATCAAACGCATCGTCGAGATCCAGCTCCGCGCGCTCGCGGGGCGTTTGGCCGAACGGGGCGTTCGCCTCGAGCTCAGCGACGCGGCCAAGGAATACCTGGCCAACCGCGGCTACGATCCCGTGTACGGCGCGCGGCCGCTCAAGCGCACCATCCAAAAGGAGATCATCGACCCGCTCGCGATGCGCATTCTCAACGGTGACTTCGTGCCTGGGGACCGCGTGACCGCGGACGTCCAGCACGGCGAGATCGTCTTCGCGAAGAACCAGCCGGCGCAGAAAAAGGAAGCGGCGAAGCGCTGACGCCGCCCAGAGGCCTCAGTTCTTGACGAGATGCGTGAGCATGATGGCGGTCTTGCCGCCTGATTCCGTGATGACGACGCTCTTCTGATCCTTGTCGCTCAGTCCGCCTTGCGCGAACGACGCCACGGAGCCGCCTTTGACGACGAGGTGCGTCTGCTCCGAGCCGGTCGGCATGCGCTGCTTGTACCACTGATAGACCTGGTCGAAGCTGTCGTCGGTCTGGAGCGATACTTGCCGCGAGTCGCCTGAGGCGTCTTGCACCGCCATGCCCCCGGTCGCAGCGGCGATCGCTCCCGGATAGATGGGCAGTCCGAGCGCAGCGGCGTTGACCGCGCCCCTGCCGATGATCGCCGTGCCGCGCTTATTCGTCACCTTCAGCGTGTTGCGCATGGCGTTGGTCTCGACGGTGGTCGTGCCCGACGACGAGACGATCGTGCGCTTGTTGGCACAGCAAGCGACCGTAAGGGCGATGAGAACGACAGCGAAGACTTTGATCGTGCGCATGCTTCGTTAACCTATCAGCTTGAGATGAGTTCGTCGACGATGCGATCTTGTTCGGCGGCGTGCGCGCCCGGGTATCCTTCGCTCGGACTCGCGCGGTCGGGTCTGCCCATGTAATCGAAAAGGATCCCGCGCGGCGTCAGCCGTTCGCGAATGCGACGCGAGACGAAGGCGCGTGCTCCCATGTTCTTCGGTTCTTCTTGCACCCACGTCACCTGGCGCACGTTGGGATACGACTCGACGAGCGCGAGCACCGCGTCGAACGGGAACGGTTCGAGCAGTTCCACGCGGGCGATCGCTAGGGCCGCGTTCGCCTTGCGCTTCGGATGCGCGATGAGATCGTAGTAGATCTTGCCGCTGCACAGCGCAAGGTGCCGGATCGGGTCGCGCTCGGAGACTGCCGGATCGTCGAGCACCGCCATGAAGGAGCCCTGGGTGAGGTCGTTCGCGCGCGAGCTCGCAGCTTTGAGCCGCAGGAGGCTCTTCGGGGTCATCACGACGAGCGGCCGGGCTTCGACGGATCGTGCTTGGTCGCGCAGTAAGTGGAAATACTGAGCCGGCGTCGTGGGATTGGCGATACGGAAGTTGCCCTCGGCTGCCAGCTGCAGGAATCGTTCGAGGCGAGCGCTGGAGTGCTCGGGCCCCGCGCCCTCGTAGCCGTGGGGCAGGAGCAGCGTCAGGCGAGACGTCTGCTGCCACTTGGCGCGGCCGGCCGCCATGAACTGGTCGATGATGATCTGCGCGCCATTGTTGAAATCGCCGAACTGCGCTTCCCACAAGACGAGCGCATTGGGCGCTTCCGCGCTGTATCCGTATTCGAATCCGACGACCGCGTATTCCGAAAGCGGGCTATTGTATACCTCGAACGAGCCCTTTGCGCCCTTGAGATGCTGCATGGGGATCCAGCTCTGGCCCGTGGCCGCATCATGCAGCACGAGATGGCGATGGCTGAACGTGCCGCGCTCGGTGTCTTGTCCGGTGAGCCGGATGGGCACGCCGTCCGCGAGCAACGTCCCGAACGCAAGCGCCTCGCCCAATCCCCAATCGACGTCGCTTTGCGCACCGAACGTTTCCCTGCGCCGCTCGAGCTGGCGCGCGAGCTTGGCATGGACCGTGAAATCGGGGGGCACTGCGAGCAGTTGCGCATTGAGGTCGCGCAACGCCTCGAGCGGCACGCGCGTTTCGGTGGGGGCGAGCGCCTGCGCGTCAGCGGGTCGCTGCTTCGGGTCGCGCCGCGAAGCGTGTTGCGCCTTTGCGGCGGCGTGCGCTTCGGCGACGCGCGCCAGCGCCCGCGCCGCGCTCGCCTCGACCTCTTCGGCCGAAAGCGTGCCTTCCTCGACGAGGCGCCGAGCGAAGATCTCGCGTGCGGTCGGGTGGTGCGCGATGCGCTCGTACATGAGCGGCTGGGTGTATGCGGGCTCGTCGGCTTCGTTGTGTCCGAATCGGCGGTAGCCGATGAGATCGATGACCGCATCGCGATGGAAGCGCCGCCGATACTCGACTGCGAGATTGACGGCCGCAATCGCAGCTTCGACGTCGTCGGCGTTGACGTGGATGATGGGCACGTCGAAGCCTTTTGCGAGGTCGCTTGCATAGCGCGTCGAGCGCCCCTGGGCCGGCAAGGTGGTGAAGCCGATCTGATTGTTCGCGATGAGATGCAGCGTGCCGCCGGTGCTGTACCCGGCAAGGCTTTGCAAGTTAAAGACTTCGGCCACGACGCCTTGGCCGTCGAATGCGGCGTCACCATGGATGAGGATCGCGGCTGCCTTGGCGCTGTCCACCGCGGCGATGTTGCGGCTGCGGTCGGTCTGCACGGCCCGCGTCTGGCCCTCGACGACGGGATCGACCGCCTCGAGGTGGCTGGGATTGTTGGCGAGCACGACGCGGATCTTCTTGCCGGCCGGCGTCTCGTAGGTGCCGCCAGCGCCTTGATGGTACTTGACGTCGCCCGTAACGTCGCCCTCGCGATGGACGAGTCCGCGCTCTTGCGCGTGCTCGAACTCCTCGAGGATCTCTTCGTACGGGCGATCGACGACGTGGGTGATGACCGCAAGCCGTCCGCGGTGAGCCATGCCGAGGCGCGCTTCGGGCGTGCCGTCGTCGGCGAGGTCGACGAGCATCTCCTCGAGCATCGGGATCATGACGTCGAGACCTTCGATGGAGAAGGTCTTCTGGCCCAAGAACGCCTTGCGCAAGTAGCGTTCGAAAGACTCGACCCGCGTCAGGCGATCGAGCAGCTCAAGCTTCCGTTCGCGCGAGAGCGGCCGGCGATGCGCTCCGGACTCGATCTGCTGGCGCAGCCACGAACGCTGCTCGTGATTGCTGATATGCTCCACCTCGTACGCGATCGTCGAGCAGTACGTGTCGCGCAGCCGCTGGATGACGTCCGCGAGATTGTCTCCGGGTGCGTACACCCGGAGTACCGTTGCAGGGACTTTGAGCATGAGCGCCCGGTCGAGACCGAGACTGGCGGGCTCCAGCGCCGGATCGAGCGGCGAGGCATCGGCGAGCGGATCAAGGTGTGCAGCGTTGACCCCATGAGTCCGATAGCGCATGATGAGCGCGACGCCCGCAGCTGCAGCCCGCGCGATCTCCTGATCCGCGGTCGTGACGCGTGGAGCGCCGGCCGGCGCGGGAGCCGCGATCGCGCCCGGCGCGCCCAGTCCAAGACTCGCGAACACCGTTTCGAAGAAACCGTCGGAACCCGAGAGCAGCTGATCGATGCGCCGCAGAAACTCGCCGGACTCCGCGCCTTGGATGACCCGGTGGTCGTACGTGCTCGTCAGCGTCATGATCTTCGAGATGCCGAGGCCGCGCAGCGTATCTTCCGGCAGCGCGCGCAGGCCCGGCGGATATTCGATCGCGCCGGCGGCGACGATCGTGCCTTGACCCGGCATGAGCCGGGGCACCGAGGCGATCGTCCCTATGCCCCCCGGATTTGTGAGCGTCAGCGTCGCGCCGCTCAGGTCCGCAGCCGCAAGCGAACTGCCCCGCGCTTTTTCGACCAGTGCTTCGTACGCGCGATGAAACCCGGCGAAGTCAAGCGCGTCGGCGTCACGCACGACCGGCACCACGAGCATCCTGGACCCGTCGTTGCGCTTGACGTCGACCGCCAACCCGAGATGGACCCCGCGTTCGACCCGCTCCGGCCCCTCGTCGGTGCGCCGAAAGCTTGCCGCCATCACCGGCACCGTGCGCGTCGCTTGCACGATGGCGAACGCGATCAAATGGGTGAACGACACCTTTTCCGTGCGCCCTGCGGCGCGCAACGCAGCGTTGAGCTCGCGCCGGCGCGCATCGAGCACGTGCACCTCGAGCGTGCGAAAACTCGTCGCCGTCGGAATGGTGAGGCTGCGCTCCATGTGCTCGGCGAGCGACGCGGCCGCACCTTTGAGTTTGAGCTGTCCTGTCGCAGGAGCCGCGGCCGCAGCCGGCGGTGTTTGAGCGACACGGTCGATGTCGGCGCGCCGGATCGATTCGCCGGCTACGCCGGGGCTGACTCGATCCAAGCTGATTCCGCGCGCCGCGGCAGCCCGTCGCGCGGAGGGCGATGCACGCGGGCGCTGGGCCAGGGTGGGCGAAGGGGCCGCAATGGCGTTTGGTGATGGCGTCTGGACGGCCGCTGGAGATGGCGGCGACTTTGGCTGGTGCGCCGGGGGTACAGCCGCGCCATCTGCGGACGGCGTGGCCGCGGTATCGATCTCGGCGAGCGGCGAACCGACGGCGACCGTCTTTCCCTCGTCTGCGAGTATGCGCATCAGCTTGCCGGCAGCGGGGGAGGGAACTTCGACGTCTACCTTGTCTGTCGTGACGTCGACGAGCGCCTCGCCCGCCGCGATGAAGTCGCCGGGCTTCTTGCGCCAACTCGTGACCGAACCTTCGGCCACGGACTCGCCCATCTCGGGGAGCACGACTTGCACGAGCGTCTGCACGATCGGTGTTTCAGCGAGTTCCGCGCGGTGCCCTACGGCGTCTACAGATGCTCGCGCACCGAGCGCATCCACGCCGTCATGAGCGGGTTGACCCACGCGGCCTCCACGTGGTCGGGCTTTGACTCCACCTCACAGTATAGCACGACGACATAACGGTGGCCGTCTTTCGTCACGAGGATGCCTGCGTCGTGGCTCACAGTTTCGGTCTCGCCGGTCTTGTGCATGAACGTGTCGCCGGTAGCGAGTCCCGGCACGAGTTTCGCGGCGTCGGCGCAGCGTCCGAGAATCTCGCGCTGTTGCGCCGCGAGGGCGACGGCGTCGCACGCGATGAGCGCGAGCAGCCTGCCGATCTCGCCTGCCGGCAGCGTATTGCGGCCGACCATTTCCGGATCGTCGACCAACGGTTCGGAGCCCGAAAGCTTTCGACCGAGCAAAAATGTCGGCAGGCCGAGCGCATGCATGGACGCCGTCACCGCATTGCGATCGAGCAGATCGATGAGTTCGTTCGTCGCGACATTGTCGGAGTGCACGATCATGAAATCGACGAGGTCGGCCACCGAGGTCTGCGTACCGGAAGCAAATGGCGCGGGTCCCGACGTCTCGGTCAGATTGCGCGCTTGGACCGTGACGCGCTGCTGTGCCGAGAGCGTCCCTGCGGCGAAGCGGCGGAACGCCTCGACCATGATCGGAACTTTGATGACGCTTGCCGGATAGATGGCCTCGTGCGAGCGCCATTGCCCGAAGCGCATCGCATCCAGATCGCACAGATACGCGGCGGCGCCGAGGTTGAGATTGGCCACTTCCAGACCTTCGAAAATCGCGGCATCGAGCGCGGCGTCGCGCTCGGGCGAGAAGTCAGCCGGCCTCACGAAGAGGCCGCGCTCCACGCCTTGCCTTCGTAGACCTCGTCGAGCGCGAGGCCGATATTCGCGCCGAGGATGCTCGCATGCCAATCGGCGTGACCCGTGTAGTGCTGCGCGCCCGGCGAGCCTGTCGTCAGGTCGAACTCGCCCGTGCCCGCAAAGGTCATCGTGCCCGTATGGAAGCCGCGCGCTTGAAGGTCCGGCGCCAGATCGACGCGGCCGGTACCTGCAACGTCGATGACCGCGATTTGGTGCCCATTGCGTTGGTCGATCCGTTGCAACGTGTCGACGTAGGTCATGGTTCCAGAAGCGAACTCGCGTCCGACGATCACGGCGCGCGTGAAGGTCCACGATGCACCGGGGGCGACGGGGCCTGCAGGCAGCTGATCGAGCGCCGCATCGCCTGGGTCTTCGTAGCGGCGGCTCTCAGCGGGCACCCCTGGACTGCAAGCCGCAAACGACTTCGGGTCGGGATCCGTATCGTTGAGCGGCGGTTCGCTCTTGCAGAGATAGGGCTCGATGCCGGTCTGCCCAGAGGTGTCGTTCTGCAGGATCTGCTTGCGCGTACGCGTCTTCACGGTGGTGTCGGTAGGGTTCGCACCGCCGTGTTTGCGCGAAAATTGATCGTTGATATCGATCTCGCCGGGGCCGGTTCCCGCGCTGAACGTACGCGTGCGGTCCTCGATGACGTACACCGGATCGGCTTTGTGACCCGCCATCGCCTTGAGGACGGAGCTCATCGCGTAGGTCACCGTGACGCTGACGGTGGAAAGACCCGTCCAGCGCGCGCTGCCCGCAGGAGCGCGCCAGACCAAACGCGTTGCGGTTCCCGGAGTTGCGGGCGCCGCGCCGAAGCACGCGAGCGAGAACGCGAGCACGCCCGCGGTGAGAAGCCGGCCGCGATCTTTGGGCGCGGTAGGTCGCGGCAGGTCGTGTCGGCAAAGCATGGACAGCGTGTCATTCCGCGTTTGCGCCTGCGTCACCGCCTTGTGCGCGCTCTGCTTTTCTACGACGGCCGCCGACGCGCAGTCACCCGCCGTTCCATCGCCCTCCGTGTTCGCCGGTTTCCCGCAGCCCTCGGGTTGGCCGCTCATCACGAGCACCGCGATGGCGGCCGAGGCGATCGGACCAGGAGTCGCCTATGAGCGCTGGAGCCTCGCGACGAGCCGGGGACCTCTCCAGTTGAGCATCGCGACCGTCGACCTGAGCAATCCGAACGTCTCGTTGCAGGTGGCGACGCACAACGATGCGATCGTCGGAGATGGCGAGAGCTTGAGCAGCATGGCCGAACGGCTTCACGCAGAGGTCGGCATAAATGCGGACTACTTCGATATCAACGACACCGGAACGCCGCTCAATGTCGTGATGAGCGGCGGGCGCGTGCTGCACGGCCCCGACGGGGCCGCAGCGCTACGGGTTGGGCCGGGCAACGCCGTCGCGATGGGGCCGATCGCATACGCGCTCGCGCTTTCGTCGGGCGGGTTGCATCTCACGATCCCGGCGGTCAACGATTGGTCCGCGGCAAGCGACGTCGCCGAACTGACGCCCGAATTCGGCGCGGCGAGAGCTTTCGGGGCCACCGAAGCGATCCTCACCCCCGCAGCCGCGCAAGGCGCCTATACGGTGAAGATGGTAGCGCGCGATCTGACCAACCTCGTGCCGCTGCAAGCGGGCGACGTCGCCGTCGCGGCGCATGGAACGGCGGCGATCGCGATCGCCACCGCCCTGCACGCAGGCGACCCTGTCACCATCGCGTCGTCAGCGGACCCATCCCTCGCGGGAGTGAGCGCTGCCGTCGGCGGGGGCCCGCTGTTGCTGCGCGATGGGGTAGCGGTGAGCGACCCTGCAGCGCCGGCGCCGGACGAGGCGGAGGTCCGCAACCCCGTCACCGGAGCTGGATTGTCGGCGGATGGAAACACGTTGTGGCTCGTGGTCGTGGATGGCCGCGCACCTTCGCGTTCGATCGGCCTCACTCGTCCCCAGTTCGCATCGCTGTTCGCCGCGCTTGGAGCAGCGACCGCCATGGCATTCGACAGTGGCGGATCGAGTGAGATGGTGGTGCGCCATCTCGGCGAACCGCGCGCGGGCGTCGCGAACGTGCCGTCCGATGGACGCGAGCGATCGGTCGCCGACGGCTTCTTCGTCGTCAACGTGGCGCCGTTCGGACCGCCGCTGAAGCTCTTTCTCGACCCATCTCGCCCGACGCCGGCCGTCTTGGTCGGCAGCACGCTCACCGTCCAGGCGCATGCGGTGGATGCGAACGATCAGCCGGTCGCGCTGGCCCCGGGAACGGTCGCGTTTTCAGTGACGCCGCCCGACGCGGCCACCATCGACCGCGACGGCGTGCTCGTCGCGCAACGGCCGGGACCGATCGAGGTCAGCGCCACGCTCGGGCAGATCGTCGGGCAACTCGACATCAAGCTCGTGGGATCCGTGGACGCCATGAAGATCAGCGGCGCCGATGCGCCGCTGCCCATCAATGGAAAGGCACAGCTCGCCGTGAGCGCGTCGACGCACGACGGCGCACCGATCGCGATCGATCCGGGGGCGGTGACGTGGCATCTCGACAGCGGCAGCGGCCAGGTCTCGGCGGACGGATCGTTCCGCGCAGGCCCCATGGCCGCGCGCGACGTCATCAGCGCACACGCCGGCAACGCGGTCGCGATCGCGACGATGCTTGTGGGCGAACACGCGCAGATGCTACAAGCGGTCATGTCGCCTGGAGCCATGCCCGGACAGTGGAGTTACGGTTCGCGTCCCGCCGGCATTCCGGGTGGCGTCGACGGGGTAAACGCCCCGGATGGATCGGCCGCTCTTCGCTTGACGTACGATTTCTCCACCACGAACGCGACGCGAGCGGCGTACGCGCAGACGACCATCGTGCTGCCGCTCGCGCCGATCGCGTTGTCGATCGAGGTGTACGGTGACGCTCGTGGAGAGTGGCTGCGCGGCGGGTACCAGAACGCGGACGGTAACAACGAAAGCGTAACGGTGGCGCGCCATGTGGACTGGCGCGGGTGGCGGACGATCCGCGTCGCCATTCCGCCGCAGTCTGCGTGGCCGATCGCCTGGACCCGGTTCTATGCGGTGGAGCCGCGACGAGGAGCGAGCGAGCGAGGTTCGCTGTGGCTGCGGAATTTTGTTCTCATCTACGCGGGGCCGCCTTAGGGGCCGCTGCCGCGCGTCGTCGTGTCGACCGAGACCCGCTCGTCAAAACCGTTCTGCTCGCCTTCCATGGGTTTGATGAGCGCGTTGTGAATCGCATAGCTTTCGCGCACGACGAGGCGCGAGCTCGGGTCGAACCAAGCCGTGCCCGTGAGCGCGATGCTTCCCGGGAGCAACTTCGGGAGATGGTATTCCGCTCCGGTGATCTCTCCTTTGCCTTGCACCGCGATCTCGAGCAGGCCGTTGCGCTCTCCCACGAGCGTGTGGACGAAAACGGCCGATCCGCTGCCAAGCGTGGTGTTCACCGCCAGCCGCGTCGACCACCGTTGACCGGCTGCCACCGGGTGCACGGGCAAGGCCGCCATCGCAGCATCCTCCAGCTGCAGCCGCACGGAGGGAACGGGGACGTTGTTCGCTGCGACCGCGGTGGAGAACGTCGAGCGAGACGATTGGGTGTGGTGGCGCGGAACGTCGACGGAGACGACCGTCCCTACGCCGTGCAAACTCGCGACCGACCGGATGACCGCCATCACTTTTGCGTCGATCGTCGTGGTGACGTGTTGCTCCTCGTTGATGATGACGCCGCCTTTAATGAACGGTTCGAGCCGATGCTTGGGCAGCTTCCAATCGACGCGATCGTCCGCATAGCTGCGCTCCACGATGCGTTCGCCCACCCGAAATCGCAGCGCGAGCGTCCATGATAATGTCCGGGCACCCGAGGCGGGTCCTGAGTCGCTAACGACGCTCGCGGCGAGACAGGAACACAGGAGAACGAAAGCGAGGCGCATGCAAGAGTTATCGGTCCGCAGGCGCAGAGGGAAAAGCGGCGGCTCGAGGTTGAAGCCTGCACCGATGGCGACGGCCGGCCGCAACGACCCCTGCCCGTGCGGGAGCGGGCGCAAATACAAACGATGCTGCCTCGGCATGGAAGCCGGGCGCGAAGAATTCGAACGCGAACTCCAAGCCGAAGGTCTCGGGCTTTTGCGCGAGCTAGGCCGCTTTGCTTCGCAGCGCGCGCAAGCAGCGCCGGAGTCTATCGCGGCTGAGCGCTTCCCTTTTTGGCGTCCGCCCCTCGACCGTCCGCATGCTTCGAGGCTTCTCGATTACCTGATCTTCGACTACCATCCAAACGCATACGGGCGAAGCGCGGCTCAAGAGTATCTCGCCGAGCGCGCCCCCGTCATGCGCCATCGCTGGCGCGATCTGCTCTCCGCGTGGCAGGACAAAAGCATGCGCCTTTTCGCGCTCGACCAATGGTCGGGAGGCTTCGCACGTTGCCGCCCGGTCTTGCCCGGCGATGGTCCGAGCATCGAGGTGCTGCCGCTCGAGCGCGGCGACACCATAGAAGAAGGTTCGCCCATCGCCCTGCGCGCGCTTCCGATCGGCGCGCGGTTCGTGTATGCGAGCTGGCCGGTGAGCTTCGGGAAACGGTCCGTCGATGACGTGCGCGAGGCCATCATCGCTCGCCACCACGCATTCGTGCGTGCCGAGCGGATCGTCAGCCTCGAGGAGTTTTTGAGATTGCGCGGCACTGCGTTCGACGAAGAGGCGGCAGGCGCTTCGCTCACGCAGATCATCGTGCCCGGACGGGCGTAGGCGCGTGCTCACGCGGCCAGCGATGCGAGGCCGTCACGCCATGGTGACGGCGCCGCATGCGTCTGCGGCACAAGCCGGCATCGCCCTGTTGCAAGACGGCGGGAATGCCGCCGATGCCATCATTGCCGTCGCCGCCGTCCTCTCGGTCGTCTATCCGCATATGACCGGCATCGGAGGCGACGCATTCTTCCTTTATTATGACGCAGCCGGTGACCGGATCCACGGCTATAACGGATCGGGCGCAGCCGCCGCGATGGCCACCCCGGAGCGATATGCCGGCCTGTCATCTATTCCGGAGCGCGGCCCGCTTGCGGCGTTGACCGTGCCCGGCACGGTCGATGCGTGGTTTGCATTGGCGCAACGCTTCGGGTCGCGGCCGATGCATGAGATCCTCGCGCCGGCCGTGGCTCTCGCACGGGAAGGAGCGCCCGCCGCTCCCAGCTTCGCTGCAGCGACCCAGCGGCTGCGGGAGACGCTCGCGTCAGACCCGGCCGCGTCCGAACTGCTCGTGCGCGATGGTCCGGCGCACACCGGCGACGTCTGGAAGAATGCGCGGCTCGGCGATGCCCTGGAAGCGATCGGCCGTGAGGGGAGGTCGTGGCTGTACGAAGGCGACGGGGCGCGCTCCATCAGTGCCTACGCCGAGCGGATCGGCAGCCCGCTGCACGGAGCCGATCTCGCCGCGCACGCGGGTTTTTTCTGCGACCCGATCGAGGGCTCGTTCTTCGGTTTCGAGTCTTTGACGCTGCCTCCGAATTCGCAAGGGTTGACGCTCTTGATAGCACAGCAGACCTTTGAAGCGTTCACAGGCGGCGAGCAAGACGATCCCGGCGGTCCCGCGCAAGTGCATGCAGCGGTGGAGAGCATGCGCCTCGCCATCAACGATCGCGATGCGGTCGTGGGGGACCCCGGCGGGCCGGCGGATTGGAAGCGTGCGCTGAGCCTCGACCATGCTCGCGAACACGCGCGTCGCATGCGACCGTATGAGACGCTCGGCCGGCCCGAGCCCGCGCTCGATCGCGGCGACACGTCCTACTTCGCGTGCGTGGACGGCGCCGGCAATGCGGTCTCGTTCATCCAGTCGCTGTTCCACGGGTTCGGTTCGGGGGTCGTCGTCCCCGATCTCGGCATGCTGCTCAACAATCGCGGTACGGCGTTCGAGCTTGGCGCGAACGGGATCCGCACGCTCGTTCCGCGCAGGCGGCCTTTCCATACGCTCATGCCGTGCATGCTCGCGCGTGCGGGCAAGCCGGTGCTCGTGTACGGGTCGATGGGCGGCGACGCGCAGCCGCAGATCGGTTTGCAGATCTCGACGCACATCGTCGCAAACGGTTTGGATCCGCAGGCGGCGATCGAGCAGCCGCGTTGGCGCTATGGCAAGGACGCGCCGCACGAAGAGGCGCGGCTCCACGTCGAACGTCGTCTCGGCGAAACGTGCATCGCAGGCTTGCGCGCTCGGGGGCACGACGTCGAGGTGCTCGGCGATTGGGAGGAATCGATGGGCCATGCCGGCGCGATTTGGATCGATCGCGAACGCCGCGTTCTGACCGGCGGTTCCGACCCGCGCAGCGACGGCCTCGCTTTGGGCCTGTGACCGTAGGCAATGTAGGCCGCGCAAATTTATTTGCGCGTTAAGGCGGCGCCGGGACTAGTGGAGGCTTTGGACCTTCGGGTGCTTGCCCAGCAGGACGTTGCGCACGAGGTCGGATCCGGTGATGTGGACGCCATGGCCCGCGATCACGCTGAAGACGCGTCCGGGCATGTGCACGGCGACGCTGCCTGCGGTCACCGCGAGATCGGTAGCGCCCGTCGTCGCGGTGACGGCGAAGGTGGTGCCGGTCGGGACGAACGTGGCTTGCGACGTCGCGACGTGGACCGGTGAGACATCGCGGTGCAGAATCTCGTTCACGCGCAGCGTGCCGCGGTGCAGCTTGAGGTAGATCTGGTCCGCCAAGCCAGAGTTTTGATCGTAGTGCAGCTTGCTCACCTGGACCTCAGAGCCGCTCGACATGATGAGCGCGAGGTGCGGCGTGATGGAGACAATGGCGGCCGCAGCGCCGACGGGCCGGAGGATCTCACCGGTGGACAGCGGCGCATCCGTGCTGTCGATCTCGTGCGTCTGATTGTTCGGCGCGACGTCTTGGAGGCTTCCCTGAATCGTGGCGACCACCGTCTCGTCGGTCGGGCGGTGGAAAGTCCCGAGCATGGCGTGCGTGATGAAGAAGACCGCGAGCGCTGCGGCGAGGACGCCGCCGGTGGCAAACGCGGGTCGGGCCAGCGTGCGCCACGAGAAGGACGGGCGGATGACGTTGACTTCCTGCGTGGCCGCGCCGGGGGTGCGGTGGAGCACTCGCTCGATGACGCGCGCTTCGAGGCCTCGCGGCACGGTGAGCTGGGGAACGCGGCGAAGCAGATCTTGGAAACGCTGCGCCTTTGCGAGCGTGCCTGCGCACGCAAAACACGTCCGGCGATGGCCGTTGAGCTGCGCCTGTTGCACGGGCGTGATCTGGCCGTCGAAGGATTCGTAGAGGAGGTCGAGCGCTTCAGAGCATTCCATGATCAGCGTCTCGTCCTCAAACCAACAGCGGGTCGAGCCATAGCTGCAGCCGGCGCTTGGCGCGGCACAGATTGGTTCGAGCGGCTTGTTCGTTCATACCCAAAACGTCGGCGATCTCGCCGTACGACAACCCCTGCAGTTCGCGCAGGATGAAAACCATGCGTTGCTGGCTGGGCAAGGCGCGCAGCCCGTCTTCCAAGGCTCTGAACGTCTCGCCGCGCTGAGCCATGACCTCGGGGCGTTCGTCTTCGCGGACGAGCAGCTCCGCTTCGTTGACGTCGTCGATGTCCGTCGTCTGAGCGCCGGCGCGCGTCTGGTGCGTGAGGCAGACGTTGACGCAGATCCGGTAGAGCCACGACGAGACTTTGCTGCGGCCAGAAAACGTCCGGGCATGCTGATAGGCCCGCAGGAAGGTCTCCTGGACCAAATCCTCGGCCGCCGATGCGTTGTAGCGATATGCTACGTTGTAGAGCATTCGAGTGTATCGTTTGACTAACTCCGCAAAAGCTTCGCCGTCCCCGTTGGCCACCTTGGTCATGAGCTCGACGTCGAGATTATTCGACACCGGCTCTAGGTGATATGACCTAACCGCGCCGAGGATTGTTACAGCAAA
>JAJPHJ010000036.1 GCA_021325335.1 Pseudomonadota bacterium
CCGAGGCGGTCGAGGACCATGCCCGAGAAGAGCAGCGCGAGATAGAGCATCGAGAACTTGTACATGCCGAGCTCGCTCTTCTTCGTGCCCGCGGCCGCGACCCAGAAAGCCCCCGCAAGGAAGAGCACGTCTAAGACGACGGCGATGGCGAGATATTCAAGTCCCATGAGGTGCATCGGCACCATGACGAGCGTGAGCGCGATGAGCACGAAGGAGTAGACGATGATCTGGCGTTTCGTCACGGCCTCCCCGCGCACGGACGGCAGCATGGGAACCCCGACCCGCGCGTACTCGTCTTTCTTCATGAGCGCGAGGCTCCAGAAATGCGGCGGCGTCCACACGAAGACGATGAGGAAGAGCAAGTAGGCGGTCATGTCCAGATGGTGCGCGACCGCGGCCCAACCGACGAGCGGCGGGATGGAGCCGGCAGCGCCGCCGATGACGATGTTCTGCGGGGTCGTGCGCTTCAGCCACATGGTATAGATGACGACGTAGTAGAGGATGCCAAGGGTCGACAATCCCGCTGCGAGCGGGTTGACGGCGATCCACAATTCGAAGAAGGCCAGCACGCCCAAAGCGATGCCGAACCAAAGCGCGTTGCGCGCGGGCACCCGCCCGCTCGGGATCGGGCGCAGGCGGGTGCGCGACATCTGCGCGTCGAGATCGCGGTCGAGGTACATATTGATCGCGGCGGCCGACGCGGAGGCAAGCGCGCCGCCGAGCAGCGTCCACATGACAAGGGAAAGCGACGGAAGGCCGCCCGCGGCAATCATCATCGCGGCGAACGTGGTGAAGAGCAACAACGACATGACGTTCGGCTTGGTCAACTGCACGTAGCTCTTCGTGACCGACCATGGCGCTTGCGCCGCCACTCCGCGGCCCAGTTGCGCGCGATAGGTCGCGAGGGCAAGGGCGGCGACGAGCAGCACCCCGGTCCCTTCGTGGACCGACCGCAAGGCAGGAGCCAATTTCGAAATGACGGTGAGGACGCCGAGACTCACCTGGACGATCACGAGGCCAGACGCGAGCGCCGCCCAGCGGCGGAAATCGCGCGGTGCCTCATGCGCGGTCAGGCTGAACACGCCGAGCGCCATGACGAGCGCGAAGGTCAGATAGGCGGCGAAACGGTGCCCCATGTGCAGCTGTTGCGGAAGGGTCGTCGCTTTGGACCATCCATTGCACAGCGGAAAGCCGGCGCAGGCCCCGCCCGCATGCGAAGCGCTCATGTAGCCGCCCGCGATGACGGCCACGAACGCGGCAAGCGTCGCGCCGAGCGCAAGCGCGCCCAAGGCGGCAGGCACGGCGGTCCGAAGCTCGCTTGTGCGGCGGTCGCCGAGTTCGAGCCAAGCGCTGTACGCCAGCAGCAACGTGCTGACGAACGTGCCGATGCCGACGACGAGGTGCGCGGCGACGCTCGGCGGATCGTTCGCATAGCGGATGGTCAGCGCCCCGATGATCACCTGGAGCACCACCATCGAGACCGAGATCCAAGCCAGGCGCATCGTTTCGGGCAGCTCGCGCCGAGCGCGATACGCGAGCACGAAGGCCAGAGCGATCAAGATGGTGAGGACGGTAGCCCCGACGCGGTGCAACCATTCGTATTTGACGGCGCCTGCGAGGTCCGGAAGCCAGACCCCCTGACAACGCGGCCAATCCGGGCACGTCATGCCGGCGCCGTTGATGCGCACGATGGCGCCGAAGACGACGAGGGCGAACGCGAACAGCGCTGCCCCCGTGCTCGCGAGCTTGAGGCTCAAAAAGCGCGGATTCGCCGGACGGGCCATTGGACTAACGCGCTTCCCTGGCGCCCAAAGACTTTACCTCCCCCTTGTGTGCGACAGGTCGCCGTCGCCCGAGGCGCGCAAGCTTTTGCGATGCAGCGCAGCCTGCTCTTGCCCGCGCCGCGCGCGAAGCGCGCGACTGTCGACCTGCCCGGAGACAAATCCGTCTCGCATCGTGTCTTTCTCTTGAGCGCAATCGCGTCGGGAACCACGCGTATCTCCGGCGCCAATGACGGCGCGGACGTCCGTGCCACGATCCAAGCCCTGCGCGCTCTCGGCGTTTCCATCGAGCATAGCGGCGATGTCTTCTTGGTGCACGGCACGGAGCGGCTGCGAGCGCCGAGCCGGCCGATCGACTGCGCGAACTCCGGAACCACCATGCGGCTCCTCGCAGGCCTGCTGGCCGGCCGCGTCAGCGCGGTGCTCGACGGCGACGCTAGCCTGCGACGACGGCCGATGCGTCGAATCGTCGAACCGCTTCGCCGTTTGGGCGCCGAGGTGGACTGTAGCCCTGCCGGGACGCCTCCGCTGCGGGTGCGCGCGGGCGCGCCGCTGCACGGAGGCCGCGTACGGTTGGCGCTGCCCTCGGCGCAAGTCGAATCGGCGCTCATGCTCGCGGCGCTCCACGCGAGCGCCCCGACGTCGATCCTCATCCGATGGAAGCTACGCGATCACATGCGCCGGCTTTTCCGCGACTTCGGCGCCCACCTCGACGTCCGCGCCCGCGAGCTTCGTATCGCGCCTGGACCCCTGCGCTCGCCCGGTCGCATCAGGATCGGCGGCGACCTTTCAGCGGCGGTCTATCTCCTGTGCTTGGGCGCCGTCGTGCCTGGCTCGCATCTCGTGCTGCGCCGCGTCGGCGTGAACCCGACTCGTACGGCGGTCCTGAGGGTGCTGCGTTCGATGGGAGTCGATATCCGAGTGCGACGCCGCGCGCAAGCGGGGCGCGAGCCGGTCGCAGACCTTGTCGTCCGCGGAGGCAACCCGTTGCGCGGCGCGTCTATCCCAGCCGCGCTCGTCCCCGAGCTCATCGATGAGATCCCCGCCTTGTGCGCACTCGCGGCAGCGGCTTCGGTGAAGTTGGAGATCCGTGGCGCAAGCGAACTGCGGTATAAGGAATCCGATCGGATCGCGACGACCGCAGACTTGCTGCGAGCATTCGGCGTGCGGGTCAAGGTCCGGGCAGACGGGGTCGTCGTCCATGGCGGCCGTCCGCTTGCGCCGCCGCGGAGCGTGTCCATCAGCGGGGATCACCGGATCGGGATGGCTGCCGCGATCCTCGCGGCCGCGGCGCGTGCCCCGATCCGAATTCTCGACAGCGCCTGCATAGAGACGTCGTTTCCCGGATTTGCACGGACTTGGGCGATTGCGTTTTGACGCACCGTACATTTGAAAACGGCAAAGGGGTTCTGCTGAATGGTCGGCAGAACTGAGAACCTAACAATGCGAAGACCCTTAAGAGCTTGTTTGGGGTTAGCGTTATTGCTCCTGATTTCAACACAGTCATGCTCCCGGCTGGTTTTCCAGTCAGGTCCAACGGTGCATCCCCCGTCAGAGGCTGCGACGACCTTGCGCGCCGCCAATCTTAATCCTCACATATTTACGATCATGGGACTAATGTTGGGCATGCGGGCAGATGAGGTATCGGTTACTTTGCGCAGGAGAGGGTTGTCCCCAAAGATTCGTCACACGCCTTGTGTTTCAGACTATCTTAACGCCGCAAGGGCACATCTCGCTCCGCAAACCAACTGCATAAAACTCATTGAGGTCGATGAGCCCACCCAGGACGTGTTGCTGACTTTTGTTGAGAATTACCCACAGCATCCCAATGAGTCAGTGCTGCTCACAATTTCCGTTAACCTAAGAGCACCTTTAGCTTTATCGTCGAAAGCCATGCTTTCCGACCTTGAGGCGCGACTAGGCCCTCCGATGGTAACTGATGGGCATACCCCGATCGCTCTGGCGTTGTGGTGTAGTGCAGACCCATGTTCTTTTGATGCCTCAGATCATATAGATTCTGGACCTCACATTCTTTACGATAGCTCGGGTGGCGAGACTTACATTGATCCGCGCTCCTACTTTCGCCATCAGAACGCAATTCGTAATTACCTGGCTTCGCATGGGCTTGTGGAACGACAAGACTGAGAGACAACAGTCTCGCTATGACGGAGATCCTACGCTACGAAGGTGGAAAGGAAGAGCCGCGTTGCGAAAGCCACTCGGTCCACGTTGAGACCGAGGAGTGCCCCGGCAGATGCGATTTGCGCGCTGCTCTCGCCGATGCGCGCTAGCCGATCGCCGGCTATCGCGAATCGTTCGCCAACACCGTCGAGGCTTGCCGCGACACTTGAGAAGCGACGAGCGGCGGCGAGCGTCGGGTGTGATTCGAGCCTGCGCGCCCGTTTATTGAGAGCGCTGATACGCAATCCGGTCACGATAGCGCCGGCGCCGACGAGCGCAAGCGAAAGCACGAACGCGATGAGGGCGAAGATCTCTGCTGGGGTCACGGCTTCGCACTCGAACTGGAATCGGACTTGGCCGGCCCGCTCGACTGCGGCTTCGACTCGCTCGGAGACTTCTTCTCGGGCGAGGCTTTGCCGTCGCCGGCTGCGCCGTCGCCGGTCTTCGCGGCTGCGCTGTCGGTGGAAGCGGCTGGATCCTTGCGCACGCCCGAGGCGCTGTAGTCCGTCTTATGAAAACCCGAGCCTTTGAACACAACACCGACCGGGTGGAAGACGCGCGCCAGCGGGCCGCCGCAGTTCGGGCACTGCGTAGGGCGTTCATCGTGAAAGCCGTGCTCGATCTCGGACGTGCGGCCACACGTTTTGCAACGGTATTCGTAGACAGGCATGGGGCTGCGCTCTTCTTCGGCGAGTCGCCTTAGCCCACCCGCACCGTCCGCGTCGCCACCGCAGGGCGCGCTTCCCCGACTCCTTCGAAATCAGCAAAGGTATCCGCGCCGACCAGCTCGGACGCGCGCTCTTCGAGGATATTCTTCAGATGGACGAGCGAACGGCGCAGCGCGCCGTGCAGGCGCCTCCGGCCGACGAGCGCGTGGTACATCGCCGGTAACGCGCCGCCGTAGACGGGATAGCCGATCGTGCATGCCACGCGTGTCAGCTGGCCCCTGCGTTCGAAGCGGAAGTCGATGCGACGCGACGCCGAATAGAACGCCTCAAACGAGAGGAACGCGTTGCGGATGAAGCGGGTGATCTCCAGGCTCTCGTGCCAGCGCCGCCGCCCCGCATGCATGCAGACGTGGATGTCTACGCCGCATTCGAGCGCGCGGTGCTCCGGCTGGACCGCAGACACGACGCACCACAGCCACGTCGGCCAGCGCGCCAAGTCGACGACGTACTCGAAGACGGACTCAGCCGGAGCACGGATGTCCGCGTGCTCGCTTGCGAGACACTTCATCGGGCCAGCCTGCCCTTACCGATGATAGCGCAAGAAGGCCGGCACTTCGATCTCGTCCATGCTCACCGGCGCGACCTTCTCGATCTCCCCGACGCCGATGACGCGTTGGCGGTCGCGTGCCCGCGATCCGAAGCCGGTGGCCAGGACCGTCACGCGCACTTCGTTTTGCAAGCGCTCGTCGATCGTGGCACCGAAGATGACCTCGGCGTCTGGGTCGACGGCCTTGCTGATGAGCTCCGCTGCCTCGTTGGCCTCGTACATCGAGAGATCCGGACCGCCGTAGATGTTGAAGATCACGCCTTTGGCCCCGTCGATCGTGGCCTCGAGCAGCGGGCTCGAGATGGCCTTGTGCGCGGCGTCGGCCGCCCGGTGCTCGCCCGTCCCCGTACCGATGCCCATGAGCGCCGAACCGGCGTCGGTCATGACGCGGCGCACGTCGGCGAAGTCCAAGTTGATGAGACCGGGTTGCGTGATGAGGTCGGTGATGCCCTGAATGCCTTGGCGCAACACGTCGTCGGCGTAGGAAAACGCTTCGAGCAGCGGCGTGCGCTTCTCGACGACGGTGAGCAGCCGGTCGTTCGGGATGACGATGAGCGTGTCGACCTTCTGCTCGAGTTCTGCGATGCCGCGGTCGGCGATCTGCGCGCGGCGGCGCAGCTCGAAACCGAACGGCTTCGTGACGACGCCCACCGTCAGCGCGCCCGAACCGCGCGCCAGCTCCGCGATGATCGGCGACGCGCCGGTCCCGGTGCCCCCGCCCATGCCGGCGGTGATGAAGACGAGATCCGTGCCCTCGACGAGCATGGAAAGATCGTCGCGAGATTCGTCTGCGGCTTGCCTGCCGATCTCAGGGTCTGCGCCTGCCCCGAGTCCGCGCGTCAAGTTTTGGCCGATCTGCACGGTGTTCTCCGTGCGTGACGACTTCAGCGCTTGGACGTCCGTATTCACGGCGAAGAAATCCGCGCCTTTGATGCCGGAGTCGACCATCCGGTTCACCGCGTTGCAACCCCCGCCACCGACTCCGATGACTTTGATGGTCGCCATGTGTTCTGGGACGTAACGGCGCTGCTCGGTCATTTTTTCTCCCTTCAGTTCGCTAGGTGGACGAGAGGTGGATACATCGTCGGGTTCGTGTTTGCCGCCATCGCGGCGGCGTCCGGCTGGACTCATCCCATGACTTCCGAGAACCAGGAGCTCACCTTGTGCCACATGCCTTTGCCGTTCGCGCGCATAGGCTGCGCGCCAGCATCCGACTTCGCGCCGAAGATGACGAGGCCGACGACCGCGGCATATGCGGGGTGCTTGATCGCCTCGGTCAATCCGCCCACGTGCATGGGTGTGCCCACGCGCGCCGGCAGGTCGAACAGGTCCGCGGCAAGCGCGTCGACGCCGCCGAGTTGCGCGCCGCCACCCGTGAGCACGAGCTCGGCGAGCATCACCTCCGGCGGACAGGTATCCGCGAGATTGGCGCGCACGAGCTTGAAGATCTCCGTCATGCGCGCGACGATGATCTGCCGCAAGAAGTGCTTGGCAGCCGGGCGTGTCGTGCGGCCCGACAACGCCTTCACCTCGAAGGTATCATCCCCGAGGTCCGCTGCGACGTCGGCCGTGCCGTACGCCATCTTGATGTTCTCCGCTTCGCCGAAGCTCGTCTTGAGCCCGAGAGCGATGTCGTTGGTCACGATGTCGCCGCCCACCGGAACCGTCCAAGTATGGTACACGCCCCCGCCCCAATATACCGCGACGTCAGTCGTGCCGCCGCCGATGTCGAGGAGCACGACTCCCGCGTTGCGCTCGTCGGGGAGCAGGACCGCTGCGCCCGCGGCAAGAGGGCCGAAGATGACGGCCGACGGTTCGATCCCGGCGCGATGGACGCATTTGAGAACGTTCGCGATGAACGACGATCCTGCGGTGACGATATGCGTGTCGACCTCGAGGCGCATCGCGGACATGCCGACGGGATCCGTGATGCCGTTCTGTCCGTCCACCGTATACTCGCGCGGCAACGTGTGGATGAGCTGGCGCTCCGCGGGCAAGGTGATGATGGTGCTCGCATCGACCACGCGCTTGACGTCGAGCGGCGCGACCTCGCGGTCTTCGCTTGAAACCGCCACGATGCCATGCGAGTTCAGAGACTTCACGTGCTCGCCCGTCACGCCGACGAACGCCCCGGAAACGTGGAGGCCCGCCATGCGCTCCGCGCTCTCCATCGCGGCCTCGACGGACTTGACGGTCTCTTCCAAATCGGTGACGACGCCCTTGCGCAGCCCGCAGGACGGGGCCACGCCGAATCCGATGATGTCGATTGGCCCTTCTCGGTTGATGCTCGCGATGACCGCTGCGGTCTTCGTGGTCCCGATATCGAGCCCGCACACTACGTCGCTACGTGCCAACGCCATCCTCTCTTCAAACCGGCTGGGCGTCCGCTGTGCCATTCCAAGCACGGCGCAACTTCCCTCTTTGCATGCGAATTCCAAAAAGACGCGACGTCATCGATAGAGCACCGTCGGCGCGCGAACGCTGCGCACGTCGACGTACGCGATGCGTTCGGGTGTGGATATCTTCGCTGCGATGGCCAAGAACAGCGCCGCCTTGCGCGCGAGGTCGTCGTCATCGCCGAACAAGACGCGCAGATTCCGGTCGGCGGTCGCGCCGATGCCTGTGGATGGCGCCACGCTCACGGCAGAGACCACAAGGCCGAGGCTGCGCAGCTCGTGGAGCGCGCTCAAGGCTTGCGTCACGTCACCGCGTTCGAGCTGCTGACCCGGCTCGGTGCCGCCCCCGGGCGGCGGCGCCACCGAGATCGTTGGAAGATCGGCTCGTTCGCTTGGGTCGGTCGTGACTGCAAGCACGCGGCCGAGCTGGTCGATGACGGCGAACGCGGCGGGAGCCGCCTCGGGGGGCGCCACGAGTTCGACGCGGGCGACTGGCTCGCGCTCGGTGACGTCGATGTCCACCAGGTTGGGCCAGCTGACCCTCATTTTCGCGCGTGCTACCCACGGCAAGGCTTCGATTCGGCGCTCGGCCGCTCGGCGGTCGATTAGCCATGCGTTTTGAGCTGGGTCGATCTGCGCAGCCGCCACCACGTCGGCGCTCGTCTCGTGCGCCAGTCCCGAGACCGAACCGATCCGGGCCGCAAACCGCGGGTCCTGAGCCTCTCGAAAGAGCGCATAGCCGATGGCCGCGGCTGCGATCGCAAGACAGACGAGGAGCACGGTGCGCCGGTTGCTGGCAGCGGCCTTGACCTCGGGCCGGCGCACGGACTCAGGCCGGTTCATGTGCCACTCCCAGTCCCAGCATTCCGAGTGCTTGGGCCACGCCCGAGCCGAGCGCCCCGACGACGTGCGACGCGGCGCGTCGCGCCGCGGGCGTGCCGTTGGCGACGGCGAACGAGATCGACGCGACCGCAAACATGGAGACGTCGTTATCCGAGTCCCCGATCGCAGCGGTGGCCGACATATCGATTCCAAGCGATTCCGCGATGCGCCGCAGCGCTTGGCCTTTGGTGGCGAGCGGATCCGTGACTTCCAAGAAGACCGGCAAACTGCGAAAGACGTTCGCCCGTTCGCCGAACTTGCGGGTGAGGGCCGGAATCGTGCTCTCCACCAACGCTGCGGTCGCCACCCCCAAGACTTTCATCGGTCCGGCGTCTTTGGGCGGGTGGTCCGTCAGCAGCTCGCGCAGGTCCGATACGACCACCGGTTGCACGCGCGCGATCTTCAAATAGTACTGCGCCGCGTCGTTGAGCTCGTCCAGGTAGAGCCGGTCGCCATAGTACAGCTGCAAGTGGAAGCCCCGCTCTTTGAGATCGTCGTATGCCGCGAGCGCGAGATCCACGGCGAGGGGCGTGCAGAACAGACGGCGCTCGCTTGCGATGTCGTACGCTACCGCGCCCTGCAAAGCGATGATCGGGCCTTCGAGGTGAAGCGACTGCGCGAAGGGTCGAGCGGCAGCGAAGAGGCGGCCGCTCGCCAAACAGACGACAGTCCCAGCGGCAACGGCCGCTTCGATCGCACCGCGATCCGCATCGCTGATGGTCAATGATTCCCCGACAAGCGTGCCGTCCACGTCGATGGCGACGAGCATGCGGTCTGTCATCGCTCGCCCACCCACACGTTGTCAGCGCCGAACACGGACGCAAAACCGGCTTGCAGCTCTGCCGTGAGACGGACTGGTTGGCGCAGAGGCCGCGAATCTGGATCCGATCCCGCATGCAAGAACACGAGGTCTTGGCCTGACTCAGCCTGCCTGATCAGCTCGCGCAGGCGGGCCAGGCGCGAAGCGTCGTCGGCGTCACCCTGCAAGCGGATGTGAACACCGCCCGTTCCGCCATTGCGCGGCTCCGGCGCACGGGTGGCGCCGTTGACCACGATCTTGGCCTGCGTCCAGGGCCACGCTTCGAGCGCCTGCAAACTCACCTCAGGGCGCTCTTGGCGTTCTTCTTCTGCCGATTGCGGCTCGACGTACCCCGCTGGCTTGCCTACGGCGCGCCGCTCCTTGACCTTGCCCTTCACGACGACGATCGCTTCGTCCAAGAAGAGCGGCGAGAGCTCCAGATACCATTTCGGGAAGACGACGACTTCGATGGTTCCGGTCAAGTCCTCGAGCTTAGCGACGAGCATCTGTCCGCCCGCCTTCGTCACGACCCGCCTGCTCGCGGTGATCACGCCGCCGACGGTCACGGTCTCGTCTTCGGGAAGCTCGCGCAGTTTTGCGATCGGGTGGGTCGTCCGCCGGGCAAGCTCGGCGCTCTTATCGGCGAGCGGGTGGCCCGAGATGTACACGCCGATGGCTTCTTTTTCTTGCGCCAATCGCAGGGCGGAGCTTGGAGGTTCGCGCTTGGGCAAGAGAGGCGGCGGCAATCCATCGGCTTCGCCGCTGCCGAAAAGAGAGGTCTGCCCCATTGCCTTTGCGGCCGCACCGTGCTGGCCATATTCGAGCGCCGCATCCAACCCGGCGAGCTGCTCGCTGCGGTTGCCGGCCAGCCCATCGAACGCGCCGGCTTTGACGAGCGATTCCAGCACCCGCCGGTTCACGATGCGGCAGTCGACGCGCGAACACAGATCTGCGAGCGACAGATAGCCCTCGCCGCGTTTGTCGAGCAGTTCGTGCACCGCGCCTTCGCCGACGTTCTTCACGGCGGCGAGACCGAACCGGATGGCATCGCCCACGACCGTGAAATCGGGGCCGCTCTCGTTGACGTCGGGCGGCAAGATGCGCACCTTGCGCTGTGCGCACTCCGCCAGGTACTCGACGAGCTTGTCGGTGTTGTGCTGCACGGACGTGAGCAGCGCGGCCATGAAGGCCAACGGGTGGTTGGCCTTGAGCCATGCCGTCTGGTATGCGAGCAGGCCGTAGCATACCGCGTGCGCTTTCGGAAAACCATAGCCCGCGAACGGCTCGATGAACTGCCATATCTTCATGGCGAGCGCGTGATCCATGCCCCCGCGCACGCAGCCCTCGACGAATTTCGTCCGCTCCGCCGGGATCTTCTCTTTGATCTTCTTGCCGATCACTTTGCGCATCGCATCGGCGTCGGCGAACGAATAGCCGGCCAGATCGCGGCACATCTGCATGACCTGCTCTTGGAACACGGCGACGCCGTACGTGTCTTCGAGGATGGACTCGAGCTTGGGATGCAGATAGGTCACTTCGCGCCGCCCGTGCTTGCCCGCGATGAAATCGCCGATCCAATCCATCGGTCCCGGGCGATACAGCGCGACCATCGCGATCACGTCTTCGATGCGCGTCGGACGAAGCTCCGCGATGTAGCGCCGCATACCCGCGCTCTCCAGCTGGAAGACCCCCGTCGTCTGGCCGGCCGACAACATCGCGAAGGTCTTCGCGTCGTCGAGCGGGATGCGCTCGAGGGAGAAGTCGGGCATCCCGGTGCGCTGGATCTGCTCGGCAGCCGCGGCGAGCACGGTGAGCGTCCGCAATCCGAGAAAGTCCATTTTGAGCAAGCCGACCCGCTCGACCCACTCCATCGAGTACTGGGTATTGAGGTCCGAATCGCCCAACCGCACGAGCGGCGCGTAGTCGGTGAGCGGTCCCGGCGCGATGACGACGCCGGCCGCGTGCGTCGACGCATGGCGCGCCAGGCCCTCGACCCGCTTGGCGGTGTCAAGCAGGTTGCGCGCTTGGGCATCGCGTTGATAGAGCGAGCCCAACTCCGGCACTGCCTCAATCGCCTGCGCGATCGTCATGGGATTGGTCGGAATGTTGGGTATGAGCTTGGCGATCTTATCCACGTCGGCCAGCGGCACGCCCATCACCCGGCCCACGTCGCGCACCGCCGCGCGCGCCGCCATCGTGCCGAAGGTGACGATCTGCGCCACGCGATCGCTACCGTATTTGGCCGTGACGTACTCGATGACTTCGCCGCGACGCTCGAAGCAGAAATCGGTGTCGATGTCCGGCATCGAGATGCGTTCCGGATTCAAGAACCGCTCGAAGAACAAATTGTAGCGCAGCGGATCGACATCCGAGATGCGTAGCGCGTAAGCGACGATGCTGCCCGCGGCGGAGCCGCGCCCGGGGCCCACCGGGATGCCTTGCTCGCGCGCGTACCTGATGAAGTCCCACACGATGAGGAAGTACGACGCGTAGCCCATGCGCTCGATGACGCCGAGCTCGTAATCGAGCCGCTCGCGCTGCTCGGACGAGGGTTCCCCGTAACGCTCGCGCAGGCCGCGCTCGCACAGGTCCCGCAGGTAACCCTGAGCGCTTGCCTGCCCCTGGGGAACCGGGAAGGCGGGGATTGCGAACGAGGTGGTCTCGAGGTCGAGCTCCACCATCGCCGCGATATCTAATGTAGCATCGCACGCGTCCGGAGTCTCGGAGAACAGCTCCCGCATCTCTTCTGCCGACTTCAAGTAGAACTGGTCGTTTTCGAAACGCAGCCTGTCGGCGTCCGCGACCATCCTGCCCGTGCCGATGCACAGCAGGACATCGTGCGCCGAGGCGTCTTGTTGGACGATATAGTGGAAGTCATTGGTCGCGACCGGACGGATACCGAGCTCGCGGGCGATGCCGAACAGTCCGGGGCGGATGCGATCCTCGAGGGGGTGATGGTGATCGTGGATCTCGATGAAATACCGGTCGCCGAAGATCTGTGCGAACTCTTTGGCTGTCTGGGTGGCGCGATCCACCTCGCCGCGCACGAGCGCCTGCGCGAGCGACCCTCCCAAGCACCCCGAGAGGACGATGAGACCTTCGGCGTGCTGCGCGAGCAGCTCCATGTCCACGCGCGGCTTGTAGTAATAGCCGTCGGTGAATCCAGCGGAGACGAGCTTGAGCAAGTTGCGGTAGCCGGCTTTATCGGCGGCAAGAACCGTCAGGTGATGCTCGTCGCGCGCGCTGCGGTCGCGCAGCCCGCGCGGCGCGAGATACATCTCGCAGCCGACGATCGGGGTGATGCCATGGGCCTTCGCCTCGAAATAGAACTCGAGCGCGCCGTACATGACCCCATGGTCGGTGAGCGCGATTGCGGGCATGCCGAACTCGGCCGCCTTGGCGACCATCTCGGTCGTGCGGCAAGCGCCGTCGAGCAGCGAGTATTCGCTGTGGGCGTGCAAGTGGACGAAGCTACCGGGCATGGAACCGATCCTACAAGCGCAAGCAGGGCCAAACGTATGTTTGTCTGCCCATCTCCTTTCTCTTCTTCGGGATGCTGTGGACGCACTTGCGAATGGCAGGCGGCCGCCTGTGGGCAGCCTTGAAAAAGTTGTGGATGACCGCCGCGTCAAAACGCTCTCGACGCATGGAATCGCGCTCGGCGCTCCCCTCTCTTCAGAACCTGCCGGAGCGGATCGAAGCCGCCGCCGCGCGGATCCGGCCCTTCGTCGCACCGACCGAGCTGCGCCGCTCGCAAGCTCTGAGCGAGGCGAGCGGAGCGAACGTCTACTGCAAGCTCGAGAACCTCGCGCCAAGCGGGTCCTTCAAGATCCGCGGCGCCCTGAACAAGCTGCTCAGCCTGTCGACCGAGGAGCGCAGGCGCGGCGTGGTCGCAGCTTCGACCGGTAATCACGGCGCGGCGGTGGCGTACGCCTTGGCCAAGCTCGAGGCGAGCGGTGTCATCTTCGTGCCCGAAGGCGCCTCGCCGGCGAAGGTGCAGCGCATCCGGTCGCTCGGCGGTGAGGAGCGCTTCGCAGGTGCGGAAAGCGGAGCGACCGAGCGGATCGCCCGGGCCTACGCGCAGGAGCGCGGCCTCGCGTACATCTCACCCTACAACGATTGGGATGTCGTCGCGGGGCAGGGGACGATCGGTCTTGAGATCGCAGGCGAGCTGCCGTCCGTCGACGTGCTCATCGCCTCGCTCGGCGGCGGCGGCCTCGTGGGCGGAGTGGGCGCGTATGTGAAGTCCAAGAATCGTGGGACGCGCGTCATCGGGGCATCGCCGCGCAACTCGCCTGCGATGGTCGAAAGTCTGCGCGCCGGGCACATCGTCGAGGTCGAACACCTGCCGACGCTGTCCGATGGGACGGCGGGCGGCGTCGAGCCTGGCGCTTTGACCTTCGAGTTGTGCGGGCAGACGGTCGACCAGTTCGTGCTCATCGACGAGGCGCAGATCGCAGCGGCGATGCAAAGCTTCGCGCAGACGGACGGGATGAAGGTCGAGGGCGCGGCCGGCGTCGCCCTGGCGGCCCTGGCGCAGATATCGACGCCGGGAGCGAACATCGCGGTCATCATCTGCGGGGGCAACGTGGAAGCGTAGGGCAGCGCCTGAGCGGCCGCTGTCCCGGCCCTTGCGTTTTCTCGCAGCGGCGAAAGTCGAACCGCGACTAACCGCCGCAGGAAGCCCGAAAACGCGGTCCTAAGCGCTAAAATACGCCCCAAACATCTCCAAAGGAGCTTCGATTCCATGGCACTGTTGGCCGGCGACCTCGAGAGCGCGGGTCTGGACTCATTCGGTATCGGCCACGTCCGCAAAGCCGCTCGCAATCTGACCACCGCTCCCCTCTTTGAAGAAGCGGTCAAACGGGGCGAAGGACTCACCGCAGCCGGAGGACCCCTCGTCGTCCGCACGGGCAAGCACACGGGGCGATCGCCGAACGACAAGTTCTTCGTCCGCGAACCCGGCAGCGAGTCCAACATCGACTGGGGCAAGACCAACAAAGCGTTCGAACAGGGGCGCTTCGAGGCGCTGCTGGCGCGGGTCGATCAGTTTCTGCGCGAGCGCGAGGTCTTCGTGCTCGATGCCTACGCCGGCGCCGACCCGGCGTACCGCCTCCCGATCCGCGTGCTGACCCAACGCGCCTGGCACAACCTCTTCGCACGCAATCTCTTCATTCCGGCGAAGCCGAGCGAGCTCTCCGGCTTCCGGCCAGAGTTTGCGGTTGTCGACGCCTGCGATTTTCTCGCCGTGCCGGAACGCGATGGAACGCGCTCCGAGACCTTCATCATCATCGACTTCTCGCGCCGCCTCGTGCTCATCGGGGGCACGACGTATGCCGGCGAGATCAAAAAATCCGTCTTCACCATCATGAACTACCTGCTCCCGTTGCGCGACGTGATGCCGATGCACTGCTCGGCCAATGTCGGCCCTCAGGGCGATGTGGCGATATTCTTCGGCCTTTCGGGCACCGGCAAGACGACGCTCTCCGCGGATCCGACCCGTGCGCTCATCGGCGATGACGAGCATGGGTGGAGCGATCGTGGCGTGTTCAATTTCGAGGGCGGGTGCTACGCGAAAGCGATCCATCTCTCGGCAGAACTGGAGCCGCAGATCTTTCCCACGACGCGGACCTTCGGCACGGTTCTCGAGAACGTCGTCATCGATCCGGTTTCGCGGGAGCTCGATCTCGACGACGCGTCGCTGACGGAGAACACCCGCGCTGCCTATCCGCTGACGTCGATCGCCAACGTGGCGCCCGGAGGCGTGGGGGGTCATCCCCGGAATATCGTCATGCTGACCGCGGATGCGTTTGGCGTCATGCCGCCCATAGCGCGCATGACGTCCGGGCAAGCGATGTATCACTTCCTGTCCGGGTACACGGCCAAAGTCGCGGGCACGGAAAAGGGCGTGACCGAACCGCAGACGACTTTCTCGCACTGTTTCGGTGCGCCGTTCATGGTGCACCACCCGACCGTCTATGCCCACATGCTGGGCGACCGGATCGCCAAACACGAGGTGCGCTGCTGGCTCGTCAATACGGGCTGGAGCGGCGGCCCGGTCGGCGTCGGCAAACGGATGAGACTGCCGTACACGCGCGCGATGGTGCAGGCAGCGCTGTCCGGGCAGTTGGACCACGCGACGTTCGTGCCCCATCCCGTCTTCAAGGTGGGCGTCCCCACCCACGTGCCGGGAGTGCCCGACGAGGTGCTCGACGCTCGCTCGACGTGGTCTGACGGCTCTGCCTACGACGCCAAAGCGCGGGAGCTTGCGGTCAAGTTCGCCGAGAACTTCGCGCGCTTTGCTGACACGGCGGCTCCAGACGTGCTCGCCGCCGCTCCCCTCGTCGACTAGGACTCGCGTACGCGCCTCGGGCACATCCATCCATGGAGACGGTCATCGTCGGCGGCCCGCACTCATACGTCGGCAAGACGCTCGCCGCCGAGATCGCGATCCGCGCTCTGCTCCCGCGTCGCATCGGCGCCATCAAGCTCACGGTCGCCGACGGCGAGCGCGATGCCACCCACGACCATGGTGCTTCGGCGCTCGCGGTGGCGGACGCCGCGGGGATCTGCGGCCGCGGCGCTTCGTGCGGCGTCTGCGAGACCGTGTCTGCCTCTATCCCCAGCCGCATCATCACGAGCGAGCGTGCCATCCGCAAAAATGGCACCGACACGAGGCGGTTATCGGACGCCGGGGCGATAGGGGTCGCCTGGATCATCGCGTTGCGCGGCGATGCGCCGCGAGCGGTCGCGGCCGCCACGGATCAGCTCGCCGCGCGTGGAGCGGAACTTGTGGTCATCGAGGGCACGACGGCTCTCGAATGGCTCGCGCCGGCGGCGTCCGTGCTCGTGGCGACGGAACCTGGGCGGCATTGGAAGCGAGTCGCGCTAGAACGGGTAGCTAGCTGCGACATCGTGCTGCGCAATCTCGTGCCCAGCCCTTCCGGATCTGAAGCAGCACCTCTTCAATTTTGGGAGGCCCATCCGGTCGCGTGCGACCTCGCGGAACCGCGCGATCCGGGGAGACTGGCATACGAGGCGAAGCTCCGCGCGCTTTTGGCCGCGCGCGCAGCATCCGCGAATTAAAATCGCGCCGTCATGACTCCCCGCGGACGCGTCGGGGCATTGACCACGTGCATCGGTTGCTCGCCACGGGCGTAGCGGCGCAGGTTGGCGGCAACCTCGCGCGCGATGCCGTCGTACGAGACGTCAGTCACCCCGGCGATGTGCGGGGTCACGATCACATTATAGGCCAAAAGTGGGCTTTGCGGATCGATCGGTTCGTCTGCGATGACGTCGAGACCAGCGCCCGCGATGTGGCCGGAGGCCAACGCCTCCTGTAAGGCCGCCGTTTCGACGAGGCCTCCGCGCGCGACGTTGACGAGGACCGCCTTCGGCTTCATCGCTCGCAAGGCTTCGGCATCGATGAGATTGACGTTCGACGCGTCCATCGTCGAACACACGATAACGAAATCCGCTTCGGCCAGCGCCGTGTGCAGTTGGTTGCTCGGATAGACGCGCATGCCGACACCGCTCGGCGCACCAAGGATAGCCTGCGCGCGCACGCCGCGCAAGCGCATATCGAAGGCTTGTAGCCGCCGCGCGAGAGCGGCGCCGACGCCGCCCAAGCCGATGATGCACGCGGTCTTGCCGGCCAGCGCGGTGCCCGCGGGTTCTCCGATGACGCCGTGCCGCACGGACTCCGGCAGTTCGGCTGCTTTTCTCGCGATCGCAAGCATGAGCAGAATCGCATGCTCGGCGACGGATTCTGCATTGCCCGTATGCGCGCTCGGCACACGGGCCACCCACACGCCGCGTTCGGTCGCCGCGGCCACGTCCACGGTCTCCAGACCTACGCCGAACTGTTGGATGAGGCCGAAGGTTCCTCGCTCGATGATGTCGCGATCGATCCTTGCGCCGTAGGGCACGACGACGTCGACGTTCGCGAGCGACCACAAAACGCGGTCTTTCGAAGTCGTAACGAGATCGAACTCGGGCGCGACGGCTGCCAAGCGCCGGCGGCTTTCCGCATATCCCGTCTCGCAGAAAAGCACTTTGAGCGTGTCGCGAGCATAAGCGCCCATCGCACCGACCCTTCGCGCATTGCGCCTCGATTCACTCGCTCGCCGCCAAGTTGCCGGCGACCGCCGGTTGACGCAAGCATCCGCGTGCAAGCTCGCGGCAGCGGCTTGCAACGGCTTCGATAGCCTCGACCGAATCGCGCGCTGCTGCGGCGCACTCCACAAGGGCGCTGCCCACGATCACGCCATCCGCTTGCGCTGCGAGCTGCCGCACGGCGCGCACGTGAGAAACGCCGAAGCCCACCACGATCGGCGTCGCGGTGGCCCTGCGGAGCAGTTCGATCTGGGCCCGGATCTCGCCGATGCCGGCGTGCGTTCCGGTGACGCCCGCCCGGCTTACCACATAGACGAAACCGCTCGCCGCTTGGGCGATCCTGACCGCGCGGTCTGGCGGGGTGGTCGGGGACACGAGCATGGGCACGACAAGGCCGTACCGGGCGAAGGCCGAGCGCAGCGGTCCCGATTCCTCTAGCGGCACGTCGGGCACGATCACTCCACACAGACCGCAGGCTGCGAACGATTGCGCCGTGCTCTCAAGACCGTGGGTGAGGAGCACGTTATAGTAGGTGAACCCCAGGACGGGGATCTCACCTAGCCGCTTGCCGAGATCCCGCACCAGTCGCAACGCCCCGGCAAGCGACATGCCGCCCGCAAGGGCGCGCGCGGAAGCAGACGCGATCGCGGGGCCGTCGGCGAGCGGATCCGAGAACGGGATGCCGAGCTCGAGCAGGTCCGCTCCACCGCGCGCGACGGCGGCGAGCAGCTCCTTTGAGACGAGCGGATTGGGATCGCCAGCCACGAGGAACGGCAAAAACGCGGCGCGTCCTTGCCGCGAACAGCGCGAGAATGCTGCGCTGACCAGCGCCTCGGGACCGAAGCTCGGCCTCATCAGCGTAGCGCCGGCGCACCGAGTGCGAGCCGCGCGACATCCTTGTCGCCCCGACCCGAGCAGATGACGAGGACGAGCGCCTCCGGGTCGAGCTTTTGACGGATCTTCCGGGAGAATGCGATGGCGTGCGCCGACTCGAGCGCCGGCACGATGCCTTCGGCGCGCGCCAAGTCGCAAAAGGCGTCGAGCGCCTCGTCGTCGCTCACCGCGCCGTAGCGCACGCGACCGCTGCTCTTGAGGTGCGCGTGCTCGGGTCCCACTCCCGGATAGTCGAGGCCGGCGGACACGGAGTGCGTCGCCCCGATCTGGCCTTCCTCGTCCATGAGAACGAACGTCCGAGCACCGTGCAAGACCCCAATTGATCCCGCGCTGAGGCTGGCTGCGTGATCGCCGATGCGATCCAAGCCGACGCCACCCGCTTCGACGCCCCACAGACCGACCTGCTGGTCCTCGAGAAATGCCGCGAAGGCCCCGATCGCATTGCTGCCCCCGCCGACGCAGGCGACCACGTGCTCCGGCAGCCGCCCGAACTGCTCGAGGCACTGCGCCCTGGCCTCATCGCCGATGGTCCGCGCGAAGCCGCGCACCAAGGTCGGGTACGGATGTGCTCCGACCGCAGACCCGACCACGTAGGCTGTGTGCTCGGCGGTTGCGGCATAATCCCGGAACGCTTCGTTCGTCGCATCCTTGAGCGTGCGGGCGCCGGCATCCACCGCTTTGACCGTCGCGCCGAGCAATCGCATGAGGTACACGTTGAGCGCCTGGCGTTCCATATCGGCGCTTCCCATGTAGACCTCGACGGGCAGCCGTAGGAGCGCTCCCGCCGTCGCGGTCGCGACGCCATGCTGGCCCGCACCCGTCTCGGCGATCAGGCGCACCTTGTTCATGCGTTTCGCGAGCAAGCCTTGCCCGAGCGCGTTGAGGATCTTGTGCGCACCGGTATGGTTGCAATCCTCACGTTTGAGCACGAGCCGCGGGCCCGAGCTTTCCGCGTCCAAGTTGCGCAAGGCCGTCAGCGGCGTGGGGCGTCCGACGTAGTCGCGAAGCACGAGCCGGTACTCTTCCCAAAAAGCTGGATCGCCGAACGCGTCGTCCATAGCCGTCTCGAGCGCGCGCAAAGGTTCGACGAGGACCTCAGGCACGAACCGGCCGCCGAATTCGCCGAAATAACCGCGCGAAGAGTGGCCGTTCACGCGCTCAACCTTCGCGCAGCCGCGGCTGCCCGGACGAAACCGCGCACGAGCTCCGCATCCTTGCGACCGCCCCGCTCGACGGCCGATCGCACGTCGACCGCCGCGGGTCCAACGGCAGATATCGCGTCACCGACGTTCTCGGCCGTCAGACCGCCCGCGAGGATGCACGGCAATGGACTACGCTGCGCGATACGGCTCGCGAGGCGCACGTCGACTCGCAAGCCCGTGCCCCCGACCCGCTCGCCGTCGCGCGAGTCGATGAGAATAGCGACTGCGCGCGCGTCGCGCAAGAATGCCGCTGTGGGGGGGGTCGCTTCGCGTGCGCGGTAGTCAATGCCCAGGGTTGCGATCGTCGGCAGCTCGAAAGATCCGCGAAACGCACCGGTCTCGCTTCCGCAGAACTGGAGCATATCCAACCGGCATCCGTCGATCGCGCGGTGGACGAACTGCCAAGGTTGGTCGGCGAAAACGCCGACGCGGGTCACGAACGCAGGTATCGCCGTCGCGATCTCCCTAGCGGCCGCGAGTTCGAGCTTGGCAGGCCCGCCCGCGAAGATAAAGCCCAGCGCATCGGCGCCTTCCGCAACGCAGATCGCGGCATCTTGGGCGGTACGGATCCCGCAGATCTTCACCGCGAACATACGGTGCTCCGCAACGAGCGGACTGCGCCGGCGCGATCGGAAGCGCGCATGAACCACTCTCCGACGAGCACCGCGTGCGCCCCGCAGGTTGCAATGCGAGCGATGTCCGCGGCGTTGCGATAGCCGCTTTCGGCGACGATCGTGGGGCCCATGGGGATGGACCGGCAGACGCGCGGCGCGACTTCGAGGTCGACCGCGAAGGTGGTCAGATCGCGGTTGTTCAGCCCGATGATCCGCGCCCCGGCTTCCAGCGCACGACGCGCTTGCGCCTCGTCGTGCGCCTCGACCATGGCCGCCATCCCGAGCGCGTGCGCGAGCTCGAGCAGCGAACGCAATGGAGCCGCTTCCAAGATGGCGGCGATGAGCAGCACGGCGTCCGCGCCGAACGCCGCCGCTTTCCAGACCTGATATTCATCGAGGAAAAAATCTTTGCACAGCACCGGCAGACCGCAGGCTCGGCGCGCCGCGCCCAGATCCCGGAAGCTGCCGCGAAAACGCCGGGGCTCGGTCAGCACCGACAACGCGGCCGCTCCTGCGCGCTCGAACTCACTCGCGGCGTGCGCGGGATCGCAATGCAAAGCGATCGCGCCGGCGGAGGGAGAAGACCGCTTGATCTCGGCGATCACCGCGATGTCGTCCCCGGTGCGCAACGCTCCTGCGAAGTCGCGATGATCCTTCCGATCGAGTGCCATCTCCTGGAGCGCGACGAGTGGCAGGAACGTCCGCTCGGCCGCGATATCCTGCCGGCGGTCCGTGACGATCGCCGCAAGAAGGCCGATCACCGGTTCGTCGCCTCGACGAGCGCGTCGAGCTTGGCGCGCGCCGCGCCGCTGTCAATGGACGCCGCGGCGATGGCGAGACCTTCGGCCAGGCCAGCGCTGCGCCCGGCGAGGGTAAGCCCCAGCGCCGCGTTGAGCAGCACCACATCGCGTCGCGGGCCGGGCTGCCCCTCCAGCACGTCGCAGAGGATCCGCGCATTGGCGTCGGCGCCGCCCCCCGCGAGCGCCTCGACGGGCGCCTTGCGCAAGCCCCACGCTTCAGGCTCGATCGTGTATTCGGAGAATCCTTTGCCGGTCCACTCGATGACGCGTGTCGGCGAACAGACTGAGACTTCATCCATCCCGTCGTCGGACCGCACGACCGCGGCGCGCTCGCAACCTTGCGCGGCGAGCGCTCGAGCCATGGTCTTCATGGCAGCCCGCTCGGCGATGCCCACCAGCTGCCGTTTCGGACGCGCCGGATTGATGAGGGGTCCCACCAGGTTGAAGACGGTGCGCACGCCGATCTCGCTGCGCAGCGCCGCGACGCGGCGCATGGCGGGATGGTACGCTTGAGCGAACAAAAACGCGACCCCGTCGCGTTCCAATCCGGCTGCGCTTTTCTCCGGACTTGCGTCGATACGCACGCCTAACGCCTGCATCACGTCGGCGCTGCCGCACTGTCCGTGGACCGCGCGGTTGCCATGCTTGGCGACGCTCACCCCCGCCCCCGCCACGACGAACGCGACGGCGGTCGAGATGTTGAAGGTCCCGGATCCGTCTCCACCGGTGCCGCACACGTCCAGCTCCGGCCGCAGCGCGACGGGGATGCTCTTCGCCCGAGCCTGCAAGGCGCGCGCCGCCCCGACGATCTCTTCGAGTGATTCGCCTTTAGCCGCGAGCGCCACGAGCAACGCGGCGGTCTGCGCGGGCGTGGTCGCGCCATCGGTCATGGCAGCGACGAGCGCTTCGGTTTCCGCGCTCGAGAGCGCGGCGCCGGCGATGCAGCGACGGATGAAGGGACGAAGCTCGTACGGCTGGCTCGCGATCATGCGGCTGCCGCGATCTCGAGAAAGTTGGCGACGAGACGCATGCCCAAGCGCGTGAGCACCGATTCCGGATGGAACTGCACGCCGAACGTGGGATGCGTCGCATGACGCACCGCCATGACGCACCCGTCGCGGCTATGCGCCGCGACGCGCAGTTCCGTCCGTCCGATGCTGCCGCCGTCCACGACGAGCGAGTGATAGCGTGTGGCGACGAACTCGCTCGGAATGCCGGCGAAAAGCGCACTGCCGTCGTGCCGGATGCGCGAAACTTTCCCGTGGACGAGCGACGGTGCCGCACAGACCGACGCGCCGAACGCCACGCCGACCGCCTGATGCCCGAGACACACGCCCAAAATCGCGAGCCGACCGGAGAAGCGCTGCACGACCCCGACGCAGCAGCCCGCCTGTTCGGGTCGGCCGGGCCCGGGGGAGATGATGACTGCTGCGGGGGGCCGCAACTCCAGCCTGGGCGCGACGCGGCCATCGTTGCGGACGACCTCGATCTGAGCGCCCAGTCCGCCCAACATCTGCACGAGATTGAACGTGAACGAGCCGTAGTTGTCGATGACGAGCACGCGCATCACGCGATCTTTTCGAATGCCGTGGCGCCGAGCGCCTGTGCCACGGCGCGCGCCTTCGCGACGCACTCGGCGTGCTCGCGCGCGGCGATAGAGTCGGCGACCACGCCGGCACCGGCGCGTATCTGAACGCGTCCGTCGCGCATGACCGCGCTGCGCAAGATCAGGCACGTGTCGAGGGAACCGTCGAAGCCCGCGCGGATGATCGCGCCGCCGTAATACCCGCGACGACATCCCTCGAGTTCGGCGATAAGCTCCATTGCGCGGATCTTCGGAGCTCCGGTCACCGTCCCGGCAGGGAACGTCGCCGCGAGGAGATCGAAGGCATCCGCATCGGACCGCAGCGACCCGCGCACGTCTGAGACCAGATGCATGACGTGGCTGAAGCGCTCGACGTCCATGAACGTGTCGAGCCGCACGCTTCCGTAGCGACACACGCGCCCCAGGTCGTTGCGGCCCAAGTCCACGAGCATCACATGCTCCGCGCGTTCCTTCGGGTCGCTTCGAAGGCCGCGCGCTACCGCCGGTTCGGCCGGAGGAGACGATGGTCGTGCGCGCGTTCCCGCCAGGGGCCGCACGCGTGCGTCTGTGCCTCGCAACGTGCACAGCATTTCTGGGGAGGCTCCGAAAAGCGTGGCCTCCGGCAACTGCATGAAGAAACGATACGGCGCTGGATTGATCGTGCGAAGACGCCCATAGACAGATAACGGGTCGCTCGCGTATGGCGCCTCCCAGCCTTGGGAGAGCACCACCTGATACGCGTCGCCCGCGCGGATCGCTTCCTGGGCGCGCGCCACCATCGCGGCGAACGGCATGCGCGCAGGCAGCGCCGCAAGCACGACCACGGGCGCGTCAACGGAGGGCGCGAATCGCGCGCTCGCAAGCGCGGCGACGATCTGCGCCTCAAAGCCGCTTGCTTCCGCCGTCACAATCGTGGCGGTTCCACTTTCCGCATGGAGATTGACAACGGCTTGGGGCACGACAAGGCGCAGATCGGGCGGCGCACCGGCTCCCGGCGCGCTTTGTGGGAGCCGCTCGAGATATCCGGCAAACTCGAAGGCCGCGACCCCGAACAAGCCGAGGGGAGAGTCCCGCTCAAGACGGTCGGGCCGGCCGGCTTGCAACAGAAACCGGCAGGCATCAAGCACGTGCCGCGCCTCGAAGCGCTCTTCGCGCTGCGCCACGGTCACGAGCACGGAAGCGCCGCTCGCCACGAGTTGGCCTGCGCAGCCGAACGCGAGGATCGACCCGCGTCCAGTCTCACCGTTGGCAAGCGCACCTTCGAAGAGCATTGCCGGTGCCGGTAAGCGGTTGCGGAGATGACCAAACGCGGCGACCGGGTCGATCGCGCCCATAGCAAGGGTCGTCTGCTTGACGGTGGTGAGCGCGCGAGGGTTTGCGAGCACGTGATAGCCTCCAGAAAAAAAAAGAAGCGGGCCTCTTTACGAAGAGGCCCGCCGTTGCCGGGTGAGTAGTGCTAAGGTCAGCGACGCATCAGCACTCCACCGCGCGCAGCGGAACGGGCGCGATCTGCCACCAGCACTTCCCAAAACGATGCATAGGACGAGCGTAGTACGGCGTCGCGGGATGCATTCCTGCGGATTTTTTCAGCAAGGACTGGGACTTACTGAAGCAGTTCGATCTGAGCCAGCGGCGCCGCATCGCCCTTGCGGATCCGGGTCCGGACGATGCGCGTGTAGCCGCCGCTGCGCCCGGCCAGGCTGGGCGCGATCACTTCGAAGAGCTTCTTGACGACATCATCTGAGTTCAGATACGAGGCAACCATGCGCCGGCTGTGCAGATCGCCTTTTTTGGCGCGCGTGATCATCCGCGAGGTCACCTTGGAAACCTCCTTGGCGCGGGTGACCGTCGTTTCGATCGTGCCGTGCAGCAGCAACGCGGTGGTCAGATTGCGCAGCATGGAGCGGCGGTGATCGTCGTTGCGACCCAAGCGCTTGGCCGCTTTTTGGTGACGCATCCGCTTAGGAGCTCCGCAACGACAGATTGCGCTCGGCGAGCTTCTCCTTGATCTCGTCCACCGATTTCTTGCCGAGATTGCGCATGTTCATGATCTCGTCTTCGGTCTTCTGCAACAGCTCGGAGATCTTTGTGATCCCCGCGCGCTTCAGGCAGTTGTACGAACGGACCGAAAGGTCGAGCTCGTCGACGGGGATATCCCAGTTGGCGAACGGCTTTGCCTCTTCGACCGGCGCCTCGACTTCGGTGCGTCCGCTGAAGTTCACGAAGAGCGCCAGCTGGTCGGAAAGGATTTTCGCTGCGGTGCTGAGCGCTTCGTCCGGCGTGATGCTGCCGTTCGTTTCGATCTCGACGATGAGCCGGTCGTAGTCTGTGGTCTGGCCGACGCGGGTGTCCTCCACGTGGTACGCGACTTTCCGGATCGGCGAGAAGATCGAGTCCACGGGGATGAGGCCGATGATGTGCTCGACGTTGCGCTGCTTCTCCGCGGTCACGTAACCGCGCCACTTCTCGATACCGATCTCCATGTAGAGGCGGGCTTTCTTATCGGAGAGCGTGGCGATGTGGTATGCGGGATCCAGCAGCTCGACATCCGCGTCCGGCACGATGTCCGCCGCCGTCACTTCACGCTCGCCCGAGGCCTCGATACGCAACACCTTGGGCTCGTCCGTGGCCAGGCGCAGCGGCAACCCTTTGAGGTTGAGGATGATGTTCGTGACATCTTCCACCACGCCCGGAATGGTCGAGAACTCATGCAAGACGCCGTCGATCTTCACATAGGTGACGGCCGCACCCGGCAGCGAGGAGAGCAGCATGCGCCGCAGCGCATTGCCCAGCGTGATGCCAAAACCGCGCTCCAGCGGCTCGATGGCGAACGTGGCGCTGCTATCTCGGCGCTCGCGCACCTCGATGGACGCGCGTTGAAATTCCAGAACTGACATACCTACCCCATGGGCGCCGCTCGGCCACCCGGTTTGTGTGTTGGCAGCGCTAGGCTGCCCTATTTGATGCATCATTAGCGAGAATAATACTCCACTATAAGTTGTTCTTCGACATTCGTGTCGATATCCGCCCGTGTCGGGGCGGCCAAAACCTTTGCCTTGTTGCTTTGTTCGTCGTACTCGAGCCAGCCCGGGACGCGCCGCCCCTTCGCGTATTCGAACAGCGCCGCGAACAGATTCGTCTTGGCGCTCGTCTCCACGACCACGATCTCGTCGCCGGGGCGGACTTGCATGGATGGAATGTTCACGCGCTTGCCGTTGAGCACGAAGTGACGATGGCGGACGAGCTGGCGCGCCTGGGCGCGCGAAGTCGCCAAGTTGAGCCGGTAGATCACGTTGTCGAGGCGCATCTCCAGCAAGGCGAGCAGCGCCGTGCCGGTTTGGCCCTTGCGGGCGGTCGCCTTCTTGAAGTAGTTCTCGAATTGCCGCTCGAGCACGCCGTAGATGCGGCGCATCTTCTGCTTCTCGCGCAGCTGCCGCCCAAACTCCGACACTTTGGGGCGGTTCTTCGTATTCGCCTTTTGTCCGGGCGCTGCCGTGCGCCGTTCGACGGCGCACTTTTTCGAGAGACAGCGCTCGCCCTTAAGGAAGAGCTTCACCTTCTCTCCGGGTTTCGCGCCGCTCGCGCTTTCGCGCCGGCACATGCGGCAGACCGGACCTGTATAACGGGCCATGAACCTTTGCTTTCTCCTTTAGACTCGTCGCCGTTTCGGCGGGCGGCAGCCGTTGTGGGGGATGGGCGTGACATCTTTGATGAGGGTGATCTCAAGGCCGGCTGCTTGGAGCGCGCGGATCGCCGCCTCGCGACCTGCGCCCGGTCCCTTCACGTACACCTCGACCTGCTTCATGCCGTGCTCCATCGACTTGCGGGCCGCGCTTTCGGCGGCCATCTGCGCCGCGAACGGCGTCGATTTCTTGCTGCCTTTGAAGCCCATGCCGCCGGCGCTCGCCCAGGCGATGGCGCCGCCGGTCGTGTCGCTAATCGAGACGATCGTGTTGTTGAAGCTCGAGTGGATGTGCGCGATACCCTGCGAAACGTGTTTGGCTTCGCGCTTTTTCCGGGTCCGGGCTTTCTTCGCTACTGGCATTCCGTTGTGTTCTTCCTTTTCGGTTATTTGCCGACGCCGGGGCCTTTGGTCTTCTTGCGCCCGGCGACCGTCTTCTTGGGTCCCTTGCGCGTGCGTGCGTTGGTCTTCGTGCGCTGCCCGCGGACGGGCAGGCTGCGACGGTGGCGCAGGCCCCGATAGCAGCCGATGTCCATCAGGCGCTTGATCGCGCTCGAGATCTCGCGGCGCAGATCGCCTTCGACCTTGAGGTTTTTCTCGATCTGCTCGCGCAGCTTTTGGATGTCCGCATCCTTGAGGTCTTTGACCCGGGTATCGGGGTCCACGCGGGTGGCGGCCAACAGCTTGTTGGCGGTCGGCCTCCCAATGCCAAAGATATAGGTCAATGCGACCTCGACGCGTTTGTCGCGCGGCAAGTCGATTCCAGCGATTCGTGCCATCCTGCTCCTCTTAGCCTTGCGCCTGTTTGTGTTTGGGGTTCTCGCAGATCACCCGCGTGCGCCCGGCTCGCTTGATGATCTTGCACTTGGCGCAGATCTTCTTCACACTTGGTCTGACCTTCACGTTTGTCTCCGTTTATTTGTACCGATAGGTGATGCGGCCTTGGGTCAAGTCGTAGGGCGACAACTCCACGAGGACGCGGTCGCCTGGTAGGATCCTGATGAAGTTCATCCGGATCTTGCCCGAGACTCGAGCCAGCACGCGGTGACCGTTGCTGAGCTCGACCCGGAAAAACGCGTTGGGCAAGGGTTCCACGACGGTCCCCTCGACCTCGATCGCCTCTTCTTTCGTCGACCCTACTGTTTCGGCGCCCTCGGTTTTTTTCTTCTTCTTTTTACCCGGCCGCCGCCCGCCCGGCCGTCTGCGTGGCGTCAAGTGCTCCCCCTTCCTTCGCCTTCAATTCCATTGGGATCTCGTTGGGCATCGGCGCTTCCTGCGCCAGCGTTAAAATCTCGAAACCGTCCGGCGTGACGGCAACGGTGTGCTCGAAGTGGGCCGAGCGCTTGCCGTCGGCCGTCACGACGGTCCACTTGTCCGCCAAAGTCTTCACCTGGTAGCTCCCCGCGTTGACCATCGGCTCCAGGGCGAGCACCATGCCCGGCTTGAGCACAGCACCCATGCCGGGCCGCCCGTAGTTCGGCACCGGCGGGTCTTCGTGCAGCGCGGTACCGATACCGTGACCCACAAGCGCGCGCACGACCGAAAATCCTTGCCCCTCGACGTACCGCTGCACTGCGTGTCCGACGTCCGAGATGTGAGCACCCGGCCGCACGCTTTCGATAGCGATGCCAAGGGCGCGGCGGGTGACGTCGACCAGCCGTCGCGCGGACGGATCCGGCTCGCCGACATAGACGGTCGTGGCCATGTCCGAAAACCAACCGTCCACGAGCGCCCCGATGTCGATCTTGAAAAGATCGCCTTCGCGCAGCGCACGCGTGCTCGGAATCCCGTGGACGATCTCCTCGTTCACGGAGGTGCAGATCGATCCGATAAAGCCGTGATATCCCAAGAAAGCCGGGATTCCGCCTTCCTTGCGGATGAGCTCGTCGGCGAACTCGTTCACCTCTTGCGTCGTCACTTTGGGCTGCACGGCGCCGACCAGCCGCTCCAGCACCCGCGCCGTCACTCTGCCGCTGCGTCGCATCTTGTCGAGCTCGCGCGTGCTCTTGCACGTGATCATGCCGTCTCTCCGACGGGCGCCTGGAGCGCGGCCATGATGCGAGCGTTCACCGACTCCACGTCGCCGTTGCCGTCGATCGCCTTGAGCAGGCCCGCGGCGCGATAGTACTCGGTCAGCGGCTTCGTCTTGCGCTCGTACTCGTCCAAGCGCTTGAGCACGGTCGCCTCGTCATCGTCCGGCCGCTGGACGAGCGGACCGCCGCAGCGGTCGCAGGTGTCGGGCAGCCGGCTGGGCGCCGACTCCAAATGGTAGGGCGTCTGGCACACCGCGCACAGCCGCCTGCCGGTCAACCGCCGCACGAGTTCGGTCGGGTCGACCGTGATCTCCAGGACCGCGTCGAGGTGCAGCTGGTTGCGGTGCACGAGCGCATCGAGGGCCGTCGCTTGCTGCGCAGTGCGCGGGAATCCATCGAGGATGAAACCGCCCTTGGTATCGTCCGCGCGCAGCCGCTCTTCGACAAGCCCGATCGTCACGTCGTCGGGAACCAGCTTGCCCGCGTCCATGAAGGTCTTGGCCGCGACGCCCATGGGCGTGCGTTCCTTGACCGCGTTGCGGAAGATATCGCCGGTCCCGATCTCGGGTATGCGAAACGTCTTGGACAGCAAGCGTGCTTGCGTTCCTTTGCCCACGCCCGGCGGCCCGAGCAGGACCATGCGCCACGATCGCTCGGTCATTGCTTGATGAACCCCCGGTAGTCACGCATTGCGAGCCGCGCTTCGATCTGCGTCATCGTATCGAGCGCGACGCCCACGACGATAAGCAACGACGTGCTGCCCAAGTAGAAGGTCGTGATGTGCGTGAGGCTCTGCGTGACGTTCGGCAAGATGGCGAGCAAGCCGAGGTACACGGCCGCCACAGCGGTGATGCGCACCAAGATCTTCTGCAGGTAGTCCGTCGTCGGCTTGCCCGGCCGGATGCCGGGGATGAAGCCGCCCTGCTTTTTGAGCGACTCGCCGATATCTTGGATCTGCAGAACGACGCTCGAGTAGAAGAACGTGAATGCCACGACCAAGACGAAGTAGACAAGGTTGTAGAGGAGGCTGCCGTAGTTGAAATACAACGCGATCCACTGCACCACCGGCTGCATCCACGCGACGCCGCCTTGCTGCGCCCAGGATGAGAGCTGCTGCGGCAACAGCAGGATTGAAATCGCGAAGATGATCGAGATGACGCCCGCGTTGTTCAGGCGCAACGGGATATAAGTGCTGCGGCCGCCGTAGACTTTGCGCCCTACCACGCGCTTGGCATACTGAACGGGCACGCGGCGCTGGCCCTGGTACATGAACACGATCGAGATGAGCGACAGCACTGCGATGAGGCCGAAGATGACGAGCCCCAGCACGTTGAGACCGCCTTTTTCGCCAAGTTGCAGCGTCTGGCTGAAATACGTGGGATAGCGCAAGATGATGCCGACGAAGATGATGAGCGAGACGCCGTTGCCGATGCCCTTGTCCGTGATCTGCTCGCCGAGCCACATAAGCCACACGGTTCCCGCCGTGAGCGTCAGCACGACCATGACGAGATAGAACAGGTCCGAGCGCAAGAACACGTGAGCCCGGTTGAGCATGAAGACCATGGCCGTCGCTTGTGCGATGGCGAGCACGATCGTCAGCCAGCGCGTGTACAGACCGACGATGCGCCGGCCCTCCTCACCGCCGTGCTGCATCATCTCCTTGATGTTCGGGAAGACGATCGTCATGAGCTGCATGATGATGCTCGCGTTGATGTAAGGCGTGATACCCATGGCGATGACCGAGAAATGTTGCAACGCGCCGCCGGACAAGAAGCCGATGAAATTGAGGAACTGCCCGCTCGCCAAAATCGACTGCCATTGCGAGATGTTGACGAACGGCACCTGGACGTACACCATCACGACGAATACCGCGAACGCTCCAAACACAAAAAGGACGCGGTTCCGGATTTCCGGGACCACGAGTGCGTTGGCGACGTTACGCCAGATGTTCATACGGGATCGTTACTCCTCAAACGCGGCACCGGCCGCCTCGAGCTTGGCCCGCGCCGAGCCGGAAAAACGGATGTTGCGGAAGCGCAGCCCAGCAGGCGCATCGCCGACGCCGAGGATCTTCACGCCGTCTTTGGGTTTGCTGACGTAGCCGGCCGCTGCGAGCGCTTCGGGCGTCACGACGGTGTTCGCATCCCAGGCCGCGAGGTCGGCCAGGTTGAGAACGGCGAACTCGGTCCGGAAGATCTTCGTCGAGCGAGCTTTTTGCGACACGCCGCGGCGCTGCGGCAAACGCCGGAACCAGGGCGTCTGGCCGCCTTCGAAGTTTGGGCCTTTGCCGCCGCCCGAGCGTGCGGTCTGGCCTTTGCCACCCTTGCCTGAAGTTTTGACCATGCCGCTGCCATGGCCGCGTCCCACCCGCACCCGCTTGCTCGTCGAGCCGTGCTTCGGCTTAAGTTGCGACAGTTTCACCGTTCACCGTTCTCCCTAATATTTCGTCGACGGTCTTGCCGCGCGAGGCGGCCACGGCGTCGACCGTGCGCAGCTGGCGCAGACCTTGGACCGTCGCCGCGATCACGTTGATCGGGTTGTTCGAACCGAGCGACTTCGTCAGGATGTCGTGCACGCCCGCGAGCTCGAGCACCGCGCGCATCGCACCGCCGGCGATGACGCCCGTGCCCTTCATGGCAGGCTTCATGAGCACTTTGCCGGAGCCGGCGCGCGCCGTGATGGGGTGCGGGATGGTGCGCCCGACCATCGGCACGGTGACGAGGGAGCGGCGCGCGTCCTCCACGCCTTTGCGAATGGCCTCGGGGACTTCGCGGGCCTTGCCCATGCCGTAGCCGACCCGGCCTTGCCGGTCGCCGACCACGACGAGGGCTGAAAACGAGAAGCGCTTTCCGCCTTTGACCACTTTCGCCACCCGGTTGACCCGGACGACCTGCTCTTCAAGCCCCGAGCCGTCGGTGATGCGCGCCATGCGCTAGAACTCCAATCCGGCGCCGCGCGCCGCGTCTGCCAAGGCTTTGATCTTGCCATGGTACTTGTAGCCGCCGCGATCGAACACGACCGCGCTGATGCCTTTGTCCTTGGCGCGCTGCGCGATGGCCGCGCCGACCTTCTCGGCGGCGCCCACGCTCTTGCACGACGCAAGGCCGGCCGCGAGCTCCTTTTCGCGCGTCGAGGCCGCAGCGATGGTGCGCCCCGTGCTGTCGTCGATGAGCTGCACGTAGATGTGGTGCAAGCTGCGGAAAACGGAAAGCCGCGGACGCGATGTATCGCCGCTCAGACGCTTGCGCACGCGCGCGTGGCGCCGGACCCGAAGTGCGTTTCTGCTCGTCGAACGTGCCATCGATCTTCCTTACTTCTTGCCGCCGGTAGCCCCGGCGGTCTTGCCGGCCTTGCCGAGCTTGCGCCGGACCCGTTCGCCCTGGTAGCGGATGCCTTTGCCCTTATAGGGCTCGGGTGGCCGGATGCTGCGGATGTGCGCGGCCACTTGGCCCACCTGTTGCTTGTCGGCGCCGCTGATCTGTATCTTGTTCTGGCCTTCTACTTTTATGTCGATCCCCGTGGGCGGATCGAAGACGACCGGGTGCGAGAAGCCCAGCTGCAAACCGAGCTTCTTTCCCTGCAGTTGCGCTCGATAGCCGACCCCTTGGATCTCGAGATTCTTTTGAAAGCCGTTGGTCACGCCCTCGACCATGTTCGCGATGAGGGTGCGGGTCAGACCGTGGAGCGCGCGGTTGCGCTTCTCGTCGTTCGGGCGCGCGACGTTCACCGTCGCGCCCTCGACCGAGACCGAGATCGGTTCTGGGTACTCGAGCACGAGCTGGCCCTTGGGCCCTTTCACCGCCACCTGGTGGTCGCTGACCGAAACGGTCACGCCGCTCGGCACGCTCACCGGAAGACGTCCTATTCTGCTCATCGCGTCACCATACAAACGCCATGACTTCGCCGCCGCATTGAAGCCGCTTGGCCTGCCGCCCGCTCATGATCCCCTTCGACGTCGACATGATGACGAGCCCAAGGCCGCCCATGCATTTGGGGATGTCGCCCTTAGGGGTATAGATGCGCAAGCCCGGGCGGCTGATGCGCTGCAGCCCGTTGATCACGCGCTCGCGGTGCTGGCCGTACTTGAGCGTGATCCGGATGACTTCGCGCGCGCCCGCTTGCGCGCTTTCAAATGCCTGGATGAAGCCCTCATCCTTGAGGACTTTCGCGATTTCTTTCTTCAACCGCGACGAGGGCACGTCCACGCGTTCGTGCTTGGCGATATTCGCGTTGCGGATGCGCGTGAGCATGTCTGCGACGGGGTCGGTGATCACTGCCATCTGTCTCTTGCTTCCTCTACCACGATGCCTTGGTGACGCCCGGAATCTGGCCGCGATGCGCGAGCTCGCGGAAGCAGATCCGGCACAGGCCGAACTTGCGCAAGTAGCCTCGCGGCCGGCCGCAGCGCTGGCAGCGGTTGTGCTTGCGCACCGGGAACTTCTCTTTGCGCTTCGCTTTTTCGATCATCGCTCTGGTTGCCATGTGGTTGGCCGGGCATTACGCCGCGGCACCCTCCTTCCGCAGCGGCATGCCCATCTCGCTCAAGAACGCCAGCGCGTGCTCGTCGTTGCGCGCGGTCGTGACGATGACGATGTCCATGCCGCGGACCATATCGATCTTGTCGTAGTTGATCTCGGGGAACACGAGCTGCTCGCGCAGGCCGAGCGCGTAATTGCCGCGGCCATCGAGCGAGCTGCGCGACATGCCGCGAAAATCGCGGATGCGCGGCAGCACGATGTTCACGAGCTTGTCGAAAAATGCGTACATGCGCTCCCCGCGCAGCGTGACCTTAGCCCCGATCTGCATGCCGGCGCGCAGCTTGTAGGTGGCCACGGACTTGCCGGCCCGAGTGACCACCGGCTTTTGGCCGGTGATCGCGAGGAGGTCGGACACGGCTCCATCGATGGCCTTCGGGTTGGCGACCGCCTCGCCCACACCCATGTTGACGACGATCTTCACCAAACGCGGGACCTCGAGCCGGTTGCGCAGGTTCAGACGCTTGCGCAGCGCGGGCGCGATCGTCTTCTCATAGCGTTCGTGCAGTCTGTTCATGCTCATGCCTTCACCGGTCTCTCGGCAGCCTCACCGCAGCGCCTGCAGATCCGCTCGCGCGTCTCTCCGCTGCGATGAAAGGCGATCTTCGCAGGCTTATTGCACTTCGGGCAGACGTACATGAGCTTGCCGACGGGCAACGGCATCTCTTTTTCCACGATGCCGGCCTTGGCTTTGGGCGTGGCCTTGCTGTGGCGCTTGACCACGTTGACGCCTTCCACTTCGGCGACGCCGCCCTGGCGGATCAGCTTGATCTTGCCGCGCTTGCCCTTGTCTTTGCCGCCCAACACCACCACCGTGTCGCCGGCAGCGAGCCGCATCTTCACCGCCACCTCAGAGGACCTCCGGCGCGAGCGAGATGATCTTCATGAAGTCCCGATCGCGCAGCTCGCGGGCGACGGGCCCGAAGATCCGCGTACCCCGCGGGTTCTTCTGATCGTTGATGAGGACCGCCGCGTTCTCGTCGAAGCGGATGAACGATCCATCCGGCCGGCGCATCTTCTTGCGCTGGCGCACGATCACGGCCTTGACGACATTGCCTTTCTTGACGGCGGCCCCCGGAATGGCGGCCTTCACCGTCGCGACCACGACGTCGCCGACGAACGCGTAGGGGTGACGCGAGCCGCCGCTCACGTGGAAGACCATGAGCTCGCGCGCGCCTGAATTGTCTGCGACCTTCAGCCGCGTTTGGGCGCTGATCATTGCGCCCGCTCCAGGATTTCGAGCAGCCGCCAACGCTTGGTCGCCGAGAGCGGCCGCGTCTCCGCGATACGCACGAGATCGCCGACCTTGGCTTCGTTGCGTTCGTCGTGCGCGGCGAAACGGCGCGAGCCGCGTACGGTCTTGCCGTAGGTCGGATGCGCCGTCCGCGATTCCGTGACGACGATGATCGTCTTGCGCATCGCGTTGCTCGCGACGCGACCGACCTTCGTCTTGCGCAGATTGCGCGCGCGTGTTTCGTCCATTCCTAACCCGCCAGCTTCCGTTCGGCCAAAATGGTGTAGAGCTGCGCGATCTTGCGTCGCAACTTGCTCACCGTCGCATGGTCCTCGAGGTGCCCCGTGACGAGCTGGAAGCGCAAATTGAAGAGCTCTTCTTTCGTCGCGGCGAGCTTCTCTTCGAGCTCGCGATTGGTCAGCTCGCGCAAACCGCGCAATTCGCTAGGCTTCAATTGCTTCACCCGCCCTTTCCCGGCGCAACACCTTCGTGCGGATCGGCAGCTTGAACGCCGCCAAGCGCAACGCTTGTTTCGCGACGCTTTCTTCCACGCCTGAGAGTTCGAAGAGCACGCGCCCGGGGCGCACCACGGCGACCCAACCCTCGGGCTGGCCTTTGCCGGATCCCTGGCGCGTCTCCGCCGGCTTCTTCGTGAACGACTTGTCGGGGAAGATCGTGATCCAAACTTTGCCGCCGCGTTTGATGTGGCGGGTCATCGCGATGCGCGCCGACTCGATCTGCCGGTTGCTAATCCAAGCCGGCTCGAGCGCCTGCAAGCCGTACTCGCCGAAATGCAAGTCGTTGCCGGACTGCGCGCGGCCTGTCATCCTGCCCCGTTGCACCTTGCGATGCTTCACACGCTTGGGAAGCAGCATTACTCCTTCGACTCCTCTGCGGGCTTGGTCTGCGATGGCGCTTCTGTTTCCGAGGCTTGCGGCTGTTCCGCCGGCGTCTCGACGACGAGTGGCGCTTCCGGTTCCACGGCGATCGCCGTGCTCGGCTCCGCGACGATCGCGGCCCCGGCAGCCGGCGTGGCTTCGGTTGCAGGACCGGTTTCGTTGACGGGTTCTGGCTCGGCGACCGCGGGAGCGCCCTCCGCACCGCGCGCCGCTCGAGGCGTGCGCCGCGGTATGCGTGGCGTGCGCAACGCAGCCGGCCCGGTTTGACCGTCCGTGCGCGCTTTGGCGTCGGGCAGCACCTCGCCCAGATAGACCCACACCTTGACGCCGATGCGCCCGAAAGTCGTGTACGCCTCGCTGTGCGCATAGTCGATGTTGGCGCGCAGCGTGTGCAGCGGAACCTTGCCCTCGAAATTGCGCTCCACGCGCGCTATCTCGGCCCCGCCCAGCCGCCCGCCGACCTGCACCTTGATGCCCTTCGCGCCGGCCTTCATCGTGCGCTGGATCGCTTGGCGCATGGCCCGCCGGAACGCGATGCGCTTCTCGAGCTGGTCGACGATGTTGTTGGCGACGAGCTTCGCGTCGAGTTCCGGATGCTTGATCTCGACGACGTTGACGTTGACCTGCTTGCCGGACTCGCGTTCCAGCTGCTTGCGCAGCTCCTCGATGCCGGCGCCGCGCTTGCCGATGATGATGCCTGGCTTGCCCGTGTTGATGACGATGCGCAGCTGGTTCGCCCGCCGCTCGATCTCGAGCTTGGACACCGCGGCCGAACGGGAGAGGCTGTCCACGATTTCCCGGATGCGAAGATCCTCGTGCAAGCGCTCGCGATACTGCTTGCCTTCGAACCAGCGGGAATCCCACGTGCGCGTGATGCCGAGCCGCAGCCCGACCGGATTGACTTTTTGGCCCACTATTGGGCCTCCAGATCCGAGACGATGATGGTCACGTGCGACATCTTCTTTCTTTTGAAACCGGCTTGGCCGCGCGCCCGCGCCTCGAGCCGCTTGAACGAGGGTCCGCCGTCGACCGAAGCGGAGCTGATGACCAGGTCCGTGGCTTTCATGCCGTGGTTGTTCTCCGCGTTGGCCACCGCCGAGCGGACGATCTTGCCGATCGCCTTCGCTGCGGAGACCGGCGTAAATTCCAAGAGCGTCAACGCGCGGTCCACGCGCTGACCTCGGATCACGTCGACGACGCGACGTGCTTTGCGCGGCGGCACGCGGAGGAACTTGACGGTAGCGCGGGCTTCCATCATTTCACTTCGACCTTCTCGGCTGAGGCGGCGCCGCTCCCATGGCCGCGGAACAGCCGCGTCGGCGCGAACTCGCCGAGCTTGTGGCCGACCATATTCTCTTGCACGTAGACCGGCACGTGCTTCTTGCCGTCGTGCACGGCGATCGTGTGACCGACCATGGCGGGGATGATCGTCGAGGCACGCGACCAGGTCTTGATCACGCGTTTCTCCCGAGCCGCGTTCATCCGCTCGATGCGCACGAGCAGGTGATCCGCCACGAACGGTCCTTTTTTGTGCGAGCGGCTCATTTCTTACCTCGCCGCTTCACGATGAACTTCGAGGTGCGTTTGTTGCGCCGGGTCTTTTTGCCCATGGTCATCTCACCCCACGGCGTCGTGGGCGGCCGTCCTGCGGTCGAGCGCGCCTCGCCTCCGCCGTGCGGATGATCGACGGGATTCATCGCGACGCCGCGCACGTGCGGCCGCCTGCCGAGCCAGCGCGAACGGCCCGCTTTGCCCACGGCCTGGTTCTCGTGATCCACGTTGCCCAGCTGGCCGATGGTGGCGCGGCACACGATCGCGACTTTGCGCACTTCGCCCGAGGGCATGCGGACCTGCGCGTAGTCGCCTTCCTTCGCCATGAGCTGCGCCGCGCCGCCCGCGGAGCGGACGAGCTTTCCACCCTGCCCGGGAGCGAGCTCGATGTTGTGGATGACCGAACCGAGCGGGATGTTCGAGAGCGGCAATGCGTTGCCGGTCTTGATGTCGGCCGCCGGCCCTGAATGGAGCACGTCCCCCACCGTAAGACCGAGCGGCGCGAGGATGTAGCGCTTCTCGCCGTCGCGGTAATGCAGCAGCGCCAAGCGCGCCGAGCGGTTGGGATCGTATTCGATCGCCGCCACCTTGGCGGGCACGCCGTCTTTGTCGCGCTTGAAGTCGATGCGCCGGTAGCGCACCTTGTGGCCGCCCCCGCGGTGGCGCACCGTGATGTGGCCGTTGAAGTTGCGGCCTGCATGCTTTTGCTTGGGCTCGAGCAACGAGGCCTCGGGCTTCTTCTTCGTCAGCTCTTCGAACGACGCGATCGCCGCGAAGCGGCGCCCGGGCGACGTGGGCTTGAATGTTTTCAGCGCCATGTGTTCATCCTAGGATTCAAAGTAGTTCACGCCTCCAAGCTCGATCTTGTCGCCTTCGCGCAGCGTGACGACCGCTTTCTTCCAGTCCGAGCGTCGCACCGAAGGTCTGCGCGTGCGCCGGCGCAAGTCGTTCTTGCGCTTGCCTTTCACCCGCTGGGTGTTGACGCGCAAGACCTTGACCTTGAAGATCTTCTCGATGGCTTCCGCGATCGTGTGCTTGCTCGCCTGAGGCGAGACCGCAAACGTATACTGCGATCCCGCCGTGTGCGCGATCGATTTTTCGGTCACGACCGGCCTCACGACCGTCCGGCGCACTTCAGCCACCGCACACCTCCGCGAGCGCGTCGAGCGCTGCTTGGCTCATGACGAGGCGCTCGTGACGCAGGATCGAGTGCACCGACAGATGGTCGTAGCTTTGCACCTTTGCGCGGCGCAGGTTGCGTGCCGCGAGCCGCGCCTTGTGGGCGTGTTGGTCCTTTTCAGCGTGGACGGCGACGAGCACCGTGTCCGCTTGACGGTCCAGCCACAAGAGCGCCTCCAGCTCCTTCGTCTTTGCGACGTCGAGCGCGGCCGCATCGATGATGCTGAGCGCGCCGGCCTGCGCCTTGACGGCGATCGCCATCGCGAGCGCGCTGCGACGCGCGCTCTTGTTCATCTGCTTGGCAAACGAACGCGGGTGCGGGCCGAACACGACGCCGCCTTTGCGCCACAGCGGCGAACGGATGCTGCCTTGCCGGGCTCGCCCCGTGCCCTTCTGGCGCCACGGCTTGCGGCCGCCGCCTGAAACTTCATCGCGCCGTTTGGTGTCCGCAGTGCCCGCGCGCCGATTGGCGAGATGGCGCACCACTGCTTGATGCAACACCGAGCTCTTCGGCGGACGAGAGAAAACCTCGGGCAGCTCGAGCTTGCCCACGGCCTTTCCCGCCTTGTCTAGTTGCACGGCGGTCATGACGCCTGCACTTTCTTGCGCGGTCGGACCGCCGGGCGCACGACGACGAGACTGCGCCTGCCGCCGGGCACCGCGCCGCGCACGAGCAGGAGGTTGCGCTCCTTGTCGGTGGCGATGACTTCGAGGTTCAGCGTCGTCACGCGGTCGACGCCCAAGCGCCCGGGGCGGTGCGAGCCTTTTACCGTCTTCGCGGCGTTGGTATCGCCGTTGCTCGCCGGCTGGCGATGGATCATCGAGCCGTGGCTAGCGCCGCCGCCCGACCCGTTCCAACGCTTCATGATTCCGGCGAAGCCCTTGCCCTTGGAAAAGCCGGTTACGTCGACGCGGTCGCCGATCTCGAAGCCTTCGACCGTGACCATGTCGCCCGCCTTGAGGTCGCCAAGCTCGCCGCGCGCCTCGCGCAGCACAGCCTTGGCTCCGACGTTTTGACGCTCAAAGCGCCCGCGCATGGCTTTGCTCACGTTTTTGAATTTCGCATCTTCAAAGCCGAGCACGACCGCGTCGTAACCGTGCTTGTCCGCGCTCTTGCGCTCCACGACTTGGCACGGGCCTGCGGAGATGACCGTGACCGGCACCGTCGCGCCGTCCTGCGCGAAGATGTTCGTCATGCCGAGCTTCCGTCCGATGATGTGTTTCATGTCCTCAGGCCTTGAGCTCGATGTCCACGCCCGCGGGCAGGTCGAGGTGCATGAGCGCATCCATGGTCTTGGCCGACGCCTGGAGGATGTCGATGAGCCGCTTGTGCGTGCGGATCTCGAAATGCTCGCGGCTCTTCTTGTCCACATGCGGTGAGCGCAGCACGCAGCTGCGCTCGATCTCGGTCGGCAGCGGCACCGGACCGGAGACGAACGCGCCCGTGCGCTTCACCGTCTCGACGATGCGCTCGGCCGACTGATCGAGGATCTTGTGATCGTAGGCCCGCAGCCGGATCCGGATTTTTCCTGCCATGTCGTTTAGTCGCTCACCTTGGTGACGACGCCGGCGCCCACCGTGCGGCCGCCCTCGCGGATCGCAAAGCGCAGACCTTCCTCGCAGGCGATCGGCGTGATCAGCTCCACTTCCATGCGCACGTTGTCACCGGGCATCACCATCTCCACCCCTTCGGGCAGCTTGATCGAGCCCGTCACATC
>JAJPHJ010000082.1 GCA_021325335.1 Pseudomonadota bacterium
ATCTACGTGACGCCCGAGCGCCTCGAGGACGAGGCATTCGTCGATATCATCAAGCGCCTGCACATCCCGCTCTTCGTGGTCGACGAAGCCCACTGCATCTCGCAGTGGGGGCACGATTTCCGGCCCGCCTATCTGAACCTCGGGCGCGTGATCGGCTCGCTCGGACATCCGACGGTGCTCGCCCTGACGGCCACCGCCACGCCTGCGGTCCGGGAAGACATCACGACCCAGCTCGGGATCCCGCAAGCCAAATCCATCGTGCGCGGCTTCGACCGCCCGAACCTCGTCTACGAGGTCGCCCGTGCCTCGAGCGATGACGACAAGCTGCGAGTGCTGCGCAACAAGCTCGCGGGCCCGTTGCGCAATTCGCTCGGCATCATTTACACCGCGACGATCAAGAACACGTACGCGGTTTCCGAGTACCTGCGCGAGGAGCTCGGCATGGACGCCGACGTCTATCACAGCAAGTTGCAAAAGGCCGAGCGCGACCGGGTGCACGACCACTTCATGAACGAGGACGTCAAGGTCGTGGTCGCGACGAACGCGTTCGGTCTGGGTATCGACAAGCCGAACATCCGCTTCGTCATCCACTACGATCTTCCGGGCAGCGTCGAGGCGTACACGCAAGAAGCCGGGCGCGCAGGACGCGACGGGGAAGAGTCGCTGTGCCTTCTGCTGTATCGCCAAAGCGACACCCGCGTGCAGAACTACTTCCTCACCGGCAAGTATCCGGACGTCGAAGAGGTGCAGAAGGTCTACGGAACGCTGCAGTATTTCGAGCAGCAAGACAATGGCGTGTCGCTCTCCGACTTGCGCAAGATCTCGCAACTGCCGCTCACCAAGCTCAAAGTCATTCTGGCGCTGCTCAAGAAGGGCAACTTCATCCGCAACGTCTCCAAGGGCACCTATGGATTGCCGCCGGAGCTGAAAAAACGCTCGGACCGTTCTCTCAACCTGGCCAGCTACGAGACCAAGAAATCGTACGACCAGAGCAAGCTCGCGATGATGTTGCAGTATTGCGAAACGCGCAGCTGCCGCCGCAAGTTCATCCTCAATTATTTCGGTGAGGAATACGATCGTCCGAATTGCGGGGCATGCGACAACTGCCGCGCAGCGCTCCTCAAGGGCGTCGAAGAGTTTCTCCCCGAAGACGGTGCGGCGGATTTCAGGATCGGCGATGTGGTCGCCCATCCGAAGTTCGGACAAGGCACGGTGGAGCGGGCCGAGCGAGACCTCGTGACCGTCTTGTTCCCAAGCCACGGTTACAAGACGTTGCTCGCGACCGCGGTCAGCCGGGTGGTCCAGCAGATCGCTTGATGCGCGAACGCGAGCGGTTCGTCGCGTTCGTGCTCTCGGCGCTTGGCGCGGCGGCGATCGCCGCTTCGTCGCTTCTGGCCGCACCGCCGCGAGCGACCGCCCAACCCGAGCCGTCCGCATCGCCCTCTCCAGTTGCGAGCGCGAGCCCCGGCAACGAGCCGGCCGCGCCAGAATCCGCATCGCCGGCCGCCTCCGAGGAGCCGAGCGGTTCTCCGAGTCCGACCGAAATCGTCATCCCCCCGTCGCCGCAACCGGTGCAGCTCGGGCAAAGCTCGATCGGCCTGATCCTAGGCCGCGGCGCATCCATACGCGTGAGCTCGCCCCCGAGCGGCGTGCTCATCCTTTCGGGTTTTGACCCGGCCGTGGTGCGCGCCATCTTCAATCCCATCTCGCGCACGATCGACCTGTGGGGACTCCACGCGGGGACGACGACCATCACGGCGACCGATAGCTTCGGATTGACCGCCACCGTTGCGGTCACCGTGCAAGCCTACGCCGGAAAGGCGTACGATTCGACCTCGGTGACGATCACGGGCGATCCGGCTTCGGCCGCTTACGTGGCCGAGGCAGCGGCCGATGCGGCCCGGCTTGTCGCCTATCCGGAATCCGGCGCGCGGGTCGACACGGATCTCACCGCGGTGCGGGGCAGCGTCGCGCTCGCCGCCGACAATGCGGCACGCGTGACGGTCCCCATCAGCATCAGCGGCGCGGGCTACGCCACCTATCAGAAAAACATCAGCGTCCTCGTGCAGAACGTCGCGCAGCCGGGCATTCCACCAAAGAACCTCCTCGTCTCGGATTTCCCCGAGACGATCGTGGAAAACGGTACGCTCTTCTACTCCGATGTGAGCATCGACGAACCGGCACGCCTGCTGTACTACCACTATGCCAATCCCTCGTCGCAAGCACGCCGCGTCATCGTCAAGGCGCAGAACAACGGCATCGATTCGAGCGTGCTCGCGATGTTGTCGGGCATCGCCGGACCGAGTCCCAACATCCTCTCCGTCGGCCACGAGTCGACCAAACGCTTCTTGGTGAACGAGGCCTCGAACCAAGGGCGGGTCTTCGAAGTGCCGCCGCATGCGACCGTCAACATCGTCGATCAACTGCTGCCCGCGGCCACGCTCGTCAGCGGACTCATGCAATTGCGCGTGATCTCCGGGAGCAGCATCCGCGTCGCGGTCGTGGTGCAGGACGCCACGGAGGTTCCGGTCGGCCCGATCTCCGACACGCTCCTGTCGAGCGCGGTGAAGCACGCTCGCGGCGTGTATTCCGTTCCCGATTTTTCGTACGACCTATCGTACAGCATCGGCAACGACCCCGCGGTCCTCTTGATCGGCAAGCTGCCGCTGCCCAATCTCGTCTCGGGTGAGGTCTTAGGCGGCGATTACGGCGTGAAGCAGTCCGCAACCGTCACCTTGCTCAATTCCACAAGCAGCGAAGCGCACGTCGGCATGTGGTTCGAACCGCGGGGAGGCCGGGCGACCGGCACGTTTCTCATCAACGGCAGCCTCGTCCAGCTCCACCCGGTGGACTTTGGGCAGCCGGCGCTCGTCCGGGGCTTCACCGTGCCCGCTCACGGCTACCAGCGGGTCGACCTCGTGACCATGCCGGAAGGCGGCTC
>JAJPHJ010000132.1 GCA_021325335.1 Pseudomonadota bacterium
ATGCCCGAACTCTCGATCGTTGGTCTGGGGCCGAGCGACGCTCGGCTCCTGACGATCGGCGCGCTCGAATCGCTCCAGGCCGCTCCGGCGGTCTTCACCTGTAACGCCGCCCCCGCCACCATCGAGTTCTTGCGCGAGCGAGGCGTCCGCGTGCACACCCTGCCGGTCGACGCGGGAGAGCTTTTGCGCGGGGTCGCGAGCGCGGTGAGCGTCGCGGTCGAAGAGCTTTCCAAACAAGACACCGCGCTCGGCGTGCCGGGTCATCCGCTGCTGGATTTTCCCGGCCTACCGCATCTGCTGCACGCTCTGGGGCTGCGCGGCATCGGGGTTAGCATCGTGCCGGGTGTTCCCCGCGCTGCGCTCTCCGCCGCCGCGATGTCGCCGCTCGTGCCGTTGCCGCCGGTGGCGGTGCATCACAGCTGGGACGAGCTTGTCGAGATCATGGCGCGCCTGCGCGCGTGCTGCCCCTGGGACCGCGAGCAAACGCACGCGTCGCTGCTCCCCTACCTCGTCGAAGAAGCGCACGAAGTCGTCGAAGCGGTCGACGAGCAAGACTCGCGCAAGCTGTGCGACGAGCTCGGCGACCTGCTCTTGCAAATCGTCTTCCACGCGCAGATCGCTTGCGAGCGCGGCCAATTCGCCGTGGCCGACGTCATCGACGCGCTCGCCGAGAAGATGATCCGCCGCCATCCCCATGTCTTCGGCGACGCGAGTATCTCCACGAGCCAAGAGCAGATGAAGTCCTGGGAGTTGATCAAGACCCAGGAGGCATCGATCCGCCACCGCGAGTCGCTGCTCGACGGCGTGCCGCGTTCTCTTCCCTCGTTGCTCCATGCGCAACGCATCCAAGAGAAAGCGAACACCATCGGCTTTGATTGGCCGGATGCTCGCGGCGCGCTCGCCAAGGTCGAGGAGGAACTCGCCGAGCTGCGCGCGGCGATCGAACGAGGCGACGCGGCAAGCTTGCGCGAGGAGCTTGGCGACGTGCTGTTCACCATCGTCAACCTTTCGCGCCGCAGCGGGGTCGACGCCGAAGCGGCGCTACGCCAGGCCAACACCAAATTTCGGCGCAGATTCGCCGCGATGGAGCAGATCGCGGGCGGCGGGGCGACGGCGCTCGCGAACCGCTCGCTCGGCGATCTCGACGAACTTTGGGAACGGGCCAAGGATCTCGAGGCCGACGTCGCGGCCGACCGCTCGTGAGACTGGACAAATACTTGAAAGTAGCGCGGCTCGCAAAGCGGCGCAGCGAGGCGAAGGACGCGACGGACGCGGGCCGCATCGAGTCGGGCGGCCGACCGCTGCGCGCATCCCACGCCGTCAAGCCTGGCGACGAGTTCACAATCCACTATGCGTCGCGCAGCGTGCGAATCCGTGTGGAAGCGGTGCCTGAACGCGCGGTGCCGAAGCATGACGCAGGGTCTCTCTACACAATCCTCGAGGACGAACCGCATCTGTGCTGACCATCGGCATGTTCAGCGATACGTACACGCCGGAGACGAACGGCGTGGTCACCTCCATCGTTTCCACCGCCAAGGCCTTGCGCCGCCGCGGCCACCGGGTCATCGTCGTCGGTCCCGCGCACCCCGAAGGAGACGAGGAGCACCCCGACGTCTTCCACCTGCGCTCGACGTCGTTTCCGTTTTATCCAGGATTTCGTCTGGCGTTCCCCTTGCCTGCGAAGCTCGTCGCAGCGCTGCCCAACGTGCCCTTCGATGTCATTCACGCGCACTCGTTCTTCTTCATCGGATGCTTGGGCGCGTATCTCGCGCGCATGCGCAAGCTGCCGCTCTTCTTCACCTACCATACGCGCGTCGCGGACTACGCCCACTATCTTCCCATGTATCAGCGCGTGACGAAAGCGCAGGCCGTCTGGATTTCGCGCGAGTTCTCGAATCGCTGCGACCGCGTGATCGCACCGACCACGGGAACGGCCGACCTGTTGCGCTCGTATGGCGTCACTGCGCCGTTTTCCATCCTGCCGGGAGGCGTTGACCTCGAAAGCTTCGGACCCGCCGGCGAGCCGCCGCGAGCGATCAGGACTGCGCGCGGTCCCGTCTTGCTTTCCGTGGGTCGCTTGGGCAAGGAAAAAAACCTGGACATGATGCTGCGCGGATTCGCCGCGTTCGCGGCCGTCCAGCCCGAGGCTCGCCTCATCGTCATCGGCGACGGTCCGCACCGCGAAGACCTCGAGCGCCTCGCGCAGGAGCTCGGCGTCGCCGCAAGCGTGGTATTCGTCGGAGCGCTCGCGCAAGAGGAGCTCGGCGCCTACTATCGGCATGCTGACGTTTTTGCGTTCACCTCCGTGACGGAAACCCAAGGCCTCGTGATCGCTGAGGCGCTCGCGCACGGCTTGCCGGTGGTCGCCGTTAATTGCCCCGTCACCGCTGAGATCGTCGTCGGCAAGGCAGGCATCCTTACGCCCGACGATCCGCAGGCATTCGCGCAATCTTTGCAGACCTTCTTCGAAGAACCGCGCGAGGAGCGCGCGGCGCGGGCAGCCGCAGCGCAGCGCGCCGCTGCTCCCTTCGGCGTCGATGCGCTCGCGGAGCGGTTGGAAGAGGAATACATGCAGGCGCGACGCGACGCAGTGGCGGCCGGCTCGTAGCGGCTTGTTCTCGGTCGACGCGAAAGACGAAGTCGCCGGGGTTCGCGAGAGCCGTCCGTGTTGCACGGCCACCTTTGTGGACGTCCTCCAACGATGTGCACCCGTTGGGTCACACGACGCCGCTCAGTTCACGCTGTTCACCGCTCGCGCGGCCACTGCGCGCGCCTTCGTGGCCGCCGCCCATGCCCGTGCGCTCGTCGCGCATGCGACCCGCAGACGCGACGGTGCCGGCGGGCGCTGGGCTGTCAGCATCGCACGCCCGGCGAACCCACGTCGCACCTCCCAGCCGTTCGCGCTTCCGCGACGCAGATGTTGCAGGCGCGCGCTGCTGCGCGCATCGTTCCTTGCGTGCGGGTCGGTGAGCGACCCAAGCGTCGGCTATCACCTAGAGTTTTTTTGCCGTACCGATGACGTGGCGCGCGTCATCAGCGATGCGATCGCCTCCTTCCAAGGCGATGCCGGCTTCACGCGCCGGCGCGGTCGCGCGCTCGCGTACGTGAAGGATGCCGCGACGGTCTCCTTGTTGCTCGCGAACATGGGCGCGACGAGAGCGCTCCTGCGAATCGAAGAGCACCGCGCGCTGCGACAGACGAAGAACTCGATCCGGCGGACGGTGAACAGCGAGGCGGCAAACGCGGCACGCGCGGCCGCGTCGGCAGCGCGCCAACAAGAAGCGGCGCGACGCGTCCTCGCCTCTGCGAACACGCGGCCGCTTTCAAGCGCCGTGCGCGAGGCCGCGCGCCTGCGCATCGCGCATCCCTCGCGAACGCTTGCCGAGCTCGCGCGCGCCGCTCGGCCGCCGATCACGAAGGCGGCCATGGCGAATCGGATGCGACTTTTGGAGCGCCTCTCCAAGAGGTAATCAGCCCCCCTCGTCTTGCAGTCTAGAGGGCGATCGGATAGTCGTCTCGCTTTTCGTCCTCCGGAGGAAATCCATGGCCAACCGCATTGCGATCAACGGCTTCGGCCGCATCGGCCGTCAGGTGTTTCGCGTGCTGCTCGAGCGCTACAAGAACCTCGAAGTCGTGGCGCTCAACGACCTCATGGATGCGAAGACCGCGGCGCATCTCTTCAAGTACGATTCGACCTACGGCGCGTATCCAGGTCCCGTGTCCCACGGCGACGGCTCGATCACTGTGGACGGCCGCCAGCTCAAGCTCCTCGCCGAGCGCAACCCGTCGAGCTTGCCCTGGAAGGAGCTGGGCGTCGACGTCGTGCTCGAATCGACCGGTTTTTTCACCGATGGGACGAAGGCAAAAGCGCACCTCGAAGCCGGCGCGAAACGCGTCATCATCTCGGCTCCCGCGAAGAACGAAGACGTCACGATCGTGCTCGGCGTCAACGAAGATACCTATGACCCGAGCAAGCATCGAATCATCTCGAATGCCTCGTGCACCACGAACTGCTTAGCGCCCATTGTCAAGGTTTTGGTGAACGAGCTCGGCATCGTCCGCGGTGCCATGACGACCGTGCATTCCTACACAAATGATCAGCGGATCTTGGATTTTCCACACGAAGATCTGCGCCGCGCGCGCGCCGCAGCCATCAACATCATCCCGACGACCACGGGCGCCGCGAAGGCGCTCCATCTCGTCGTGCCCGAAGTGCAAGGCAAGCTCGATGGATTTTCGCTGCGCGTCCCCACGCCGACCGTGTCGATCGTGGATCTTGTGGCCCAAACCGAAAAGCCGACGACCAAAGACGCGCTCAACGATCTGTACCGGAAGTATGCCGCCGGGCGCATGAAGGGCATCTTAGGCGTGAGCGATGAGCCGCTCGTCTCCACCGACTACAAAGGTGACGCGCGTTCATCCATCGTCGATTCCCTGTCGACCATGGTGATCGGCGAGCAACTCGTCAAGGTCATCTCCTGGTATGACAACGAGTGGGGCTACTCGAACCGGCTAGCCGACCTCGCGTCTTACGTCCTGCAAAAGGAGCAGTAGTGACAGCGGTGCGTTTCGATGACCTCGACGTCAAAGGCAAGCGCGTGCTCGTGCGCGAGGACCTCAACGTGCCCCTCGAAGGCGGCCGCGTGACCGACATGACGCGCATCGATGCGGCCGTTCCGACCTTGCGCTCGCTGTCCGATCGCGGCGCCAAAGTGATCGTCATGTCGCATCTCGGGCGGCCTGAAGGCAAAGTCGTCGAAAATCTGCGCCTCGCGCCGGTCGCGGAAGCGCTCGCACAAGCGCTCGGCCGTCCGGTGCGCATGGCGCCCGACAGCATCGGTGCAGCCGTGCGCGCTGCGATCGCTCAGATGTCGGACGGAGACGTCCTGCTGCTCGAAAACCTGCGCTTCCATCCGGGCGAAGAAGCGAACGATCCCGCCTTTGCAAAAAGCCTTGCCGAACTCGGCGACCTCTACGTCAACGATGCCTTCGGCACCGCACATCGCGCGCATGCGTCCACCGTCGGCATCACGCGCGATCTCCCGTCGTATGCCGGGCCTCTGCTCACGTCCGAACTGGAGATCCTCGACCGGGTGCTTTTGCACCCGGAGCGGCCGTTCATCGCCGTGCTCGGTGGAGCGAAGGTGTCGGACAAGATCGGGGTGATCGACCGGCTTCTCATGATCTGCGATGCCATCGTCATCGGCGGCGGCATGGCGAACACGCTACTCGCCGCGCAAGGCTTTGACGTCGGCAAGTCGCTGCGCGATTCCGACCTCGCGCCGGCCAAGACGATCGTGCACGAGATCGAACACGAGGCCGCCAAGGTCGACGTGCATCTGCCCTCCGATGCGGTCGTCGCCAAAGAGCTGTCGCCGGATGCCGAGACCCGCGACGCTGACATCGACCAGATCGCTCCCGATGAGATGATCCTCGACATCGGCCCCGGGACCGCGATGGATTTTCGCGGCGTCATCTTAGAGGCGAAGACGGTGCTGTGGAACGGGCCGATGGGAGTTTTCGAGATGGACGCCTTCGGCGCAGGGACCGAAGCGGTAGGCCAGGCCATCGTTGACTCGGGCGCGGTCTGCGTGGTGGGCGGCGGAGACTCGGCCGCGGCAGCGCACAAATTCGGGTTTGCGGACAAGATGACGCACATTTCGACCGGCGGCGGCGCGACGCTCGAATACATCGAAGGCAAAGAACTGCCGGGTGTCGCGGCGCTGCGGAGCACGGCCGGCGCGTGAAACGGCGACCGCTGTTCGCCGCCAATTGGAAGATGCACAAGGCGCCGGCGCAGGCGGCCGATTATGTCGTGCAATTCTGGGCAGCCGCCGAGGCGCTCGTGACCAAAGCGGACATCGTTCTGTGCGCTCCGTTTATCGATCTTGAAACCCTGCGCGTGGAGCTCGCGCCGTCGCGGGTGCGCTTCGGCGCCCAGGACTGCTATTGGGAAGCGTCGGGTGCCTTCACCGGAGAGATCAGCGCGGCGATGCTCGCCGCGCTTGGCGCACGGTATTGCATTGTCGGCCATTCCGAACGCCGCCGCCTGTTCGGGGAGACGGACGAGACCGTCGCTCGCAAAGTCGCGGCTTTGCTCGCCGTCGAGCTCACGCCTATCGTCTGCGTCGGTGAGAGCCTCGAAGAGAAGCAACAAGGCTTGACCGCCGCGCGCGTGACGTCGCAAGTGCAGGCGGGTCTCGGCGCGCTCAGCGACGAGCAGCGCGCCCGGGTCGCGATCGCCTACGAGCCCATCTGGGCGATCGGCACCGGTTTGAGCGACGATCCCGTGACGGCGAACGCGACGATCGCGATGATCCGTGGCGCGAGCGGCGGTCTCGCCGATGCGCGCATCCTCTACGGCGGTTCGATGAACGCCGACAACGCCGGATCGTTTTGCGCTCAGCCGGAGATCGATGGCGGATTGGTCGGCGGCGCGAGCCTCGACCCGCGCGGTTTTTTGACGCTCATCATGAACGGCTTGAAAGCCGCCGCATGAGCGAAGCCCCCTCCCCGCGGGTCGTCCTCTGCGTGCTCGACGGCTTCGGCATAGCAAAGGAGACGCGCGGCAACGCAATCGCCGCGGCGAAGATGCCGAACTACCACCGCTTGGCCGCGACCTATCCGTACACGGAGCTCGGCGCCGCGCAAGAGGCTGTCGGATTGCCGCACGGCCAGCAAGGCAACAGCGAGGTCGGCCACCTCAACCTGGGTGCTGGCCGGGTCGTGTTGCAAAGCGTCACGCGCATCGACCAGGCAATCGACACGAAAGCGTTTTTTTCGAACCCGGTGTTGCAGAATTGCCTTGCGCACGTCCAGGGCACCGGCGGAACGCTGCATCTGTTCGGCCTGTGCTCGCCCGGGGGCGTGCACTCTTCGATGAAGCATCTGTACGCGCTCATGGAAGCGGCCGCGCTCGCCGAAGTCCCGGTGAAGATCGCGGCTTTTCTCGACGGCCGCGACACGCCGCCTCGCAGCGCCGGACCGTACCTTGCGGAGATCGAGGCGCGCGGGCGCGAGCTGGGGCAGGCTTCCATTTCCATGATCTGCGGCCGCTATTACGCCATGGATCGCGACAAGCGGTGGGAGCGCACCCAAATCGCTTACGACGCGCTCGTCTTCGGCAAAGCTCGGACGGCGCGTTCAGTGCAGGAAGCGCTCGATGCCGCATACGCGAGAGGAGAGAGCGACGAGTTCGTGCAGCCCACTATCATCGGGGAAGCGGTGCCCATCGTCCACGATCGTGACTCGTGCTTCTTCTTCAACTTCCGCCCCGACCGCGCCCGCCAGTTGACCCGTGCATTCTCGCAGCCTGATTTTTCGGAATTTCCCGTCAAGCATTTCAACGACTTGATGTTCGTCATCATGACGCTCTATGACGAGACGTTTCAAAACCCGGTCATGTTCGGTCGCATCTTCGAGGAAGAGACGCTCGGTGAGGTCGTCGCCGATGCCGGGCTGCGCCAATTGCGCCTCGCCGAGACCGAGAAGTACGCGCACGTCACGTACTTCTTCTCAGGAGGGCGGGAGGAGCCGTTCCCCGGGGAGGATCGCGAGCTCGTTTCGTCTGCCCGCGACGTCGGCACCTACGACCATCTTCCGCAGATGCGCGCTCGTGAGATCACGGATCGAGCGGTCGAAGCATTGGGCGCAAAGCGCTATTCCCTCATCATGATGAACTACGCCAATCCGGACATGGTCGGCCACACCGGAAACTGGGATGCCATCATCAGCGCGCTCGAAGTGGTCGACGAATGCCTGGGACGGCTCGTGCAAGCGGTCCTCGACTCGCAGACCATCATGCTGCTCACCGCCGACCACGGCAACGCCGAGGAAAAGGTGGATCTTGCCACGGGAAAACCGCTGACCGCCCATACGTGCAACGACGTTCCCTTGATCGCCGTCAGCGAACCGAAACTCGGCTCGTTGCGCAGCGGCGGCAAGCTGGCCGATGTCGCCCCCACGATTTGTCAGATCCTCGGTCTGCCGCAACCCCCCGCGATGACCGGCCACTCCCTTCTATCGCGCGAATAAATTTGCGCGAGCTACATGGATCATTAGGAATGTAGCGGCGCGAATTTCATAGATCGTTCGTAATGTAGCGGCGCGAATTTATTCGCGCCCTGCAAGTTTCCAAAAGTCGCCGCTCAGGCCGACCTTCTTGAAAATCGCATGCGCTTCGTCGACATCGAAACGACGCCAGGACGGGTCCCGCCGGTCTGCAGCGTACCACGCTTCCGCCAAGCGCCAGCAGCGTTCGAGCGAAAGCACCGCACCTCGATCGAAGCGCCAGTCGCGGCACCATTTCTCGACGTGCTCTTCCGACCGGAAGAGGAGCATCGTCTTTCAATTGAAGACGATGTCGTCCCACCAGTGGGCTGCGGGGATCGCGAAATGGGCGACCCGTTCATCGGCGCGGCAATCCTGGGGTACGCGCAGCGCCATCGCGCTCCCGCAGCAGCTGCACGAGGCTTCGACTAAAATATTGCGATGGGTCATCGCGGCGATGCCCATGGCATCCCAAATGCAGTTGCCGTACCAGGAGTGGCGCGCAGCCGACACCACAAACGGCGTGGGCACGGCGGAGAACGGGTTCGCCATGAGGATCTCGCCGTCTCCCTGGAGCACGAGCATGTGGGCGGCGGCAAGCCGTTCGAGTGCCTCGCTCGTCTCGCGCATGCCGATCTTTGCGGCCTTCGCGAGCGCCTTCTTTACGGGCACCGAGCCCCCGCCCATGAGCCGGTCGTAGATCAGGCGGCGAAGCTCAACATCTATCTCGCGCAGTTCGTCTGGCATGCCGTACCTCAACGTGGGTTCCAGCCGTGAAGATCGCGCCGGTTCACGACTTGGACACATCTGAGCGCTGGTTTGGTCAAACGCTGCTTATACCTTAGGCCTCCATTGTCTTTTGCGGAGGTCTTCCAATGGAAACTCCAGATGCGCTCACCTCGGCGAGCAACGGAATGCGCGCGCAAACCGCGCGGCTCGACGTCATCGCCGCCAATCTCGCCAACGCGTCGACCACCGGGTATAGCGCCCGCGCCCAAGCGTTCGCTGACTACGGTTCGGAACTGCACGAGCGGACCGACGTCACGCAAGCGCAAGGGCATCTGCAAAGGACGGGGGTGCCGACCGACCTCGCGCTGGTCGGACCGGGATATTTCGCGGTCGCGACCCCCGATGGCGTTCGATACACGCGCAACGGCCGGCTGACCCTGGATCCGCGAAGCCACCTGCGCGATGCGTTGGGCAACCCGGTCCTCGGGTCGTTGGGACCCGCGCGTTTTCCCGATGGGGCGACCATCACGGAAGACGGCCGAGTGGTCGCGCACGGCAAGGTCGTCGACCGGTTGCGCATCGTCACCTTCGATGCACCGTGCAGGAGCCTGGACTCCGGCCTCTTCGCGGCGCCGTCCGGCTCCGTGCCCCGGCGCTCTTTTGCAAGCGTTCGCTGCGGCTTTCTCGAGGATTCCGGCGTGGATGCGATCGCGGAGATGACCCAACTCATCGGCGCCGAGCGCTCGTTCGAAGCGAATCAGAAAACTCTCGAACGCACGGACGAATCCTTGCGCAAGCTCGTGGTCGATGTCCCCGGGATGCGCTCGTGAACCGCACGCTTGCGGTGGCGGCCGCCGGGATGAACACGCAGCAGGCGCTCTTGGATAGCATCGCCGCCAACCTGGCCAACCTCGATGTGCCCGGCTACCGGGTGACGCGCACGGACTTTTCGGCTTTCATGAATGCCCAGGGCAAAGCGGTGTCGTCCGAGTCAGGCGATCCGGAGCGTCTTTTCACGCAAGGCCGGTTGGATCTCACAGACAACCCGCACGATCTTGCTATCGAGGGCGACGGCTTCTTCGCGGTCGTCACCGCCGCCGGCCGGCGTGCCTTCACGCGAGCCGGAAATTTTTCTCCGGACGCGCGCGGACGTCTCCGGTTGCCGAACGGCGCCATGCTGGAGGGTGTCGCGCTTCCGCCCGGTACCGCGTCCTTCACGGTCGACGAACGCGGAAAGGTCATCGCGTTCGTTGCCGGCCGCAACGGCGGCACCGGCGCGGGAAATATCAATCTCGCTTCCTTCATCAATCCCTCGGGTCTGCGGCTCGAGGCCGACGGCCTTTTTCATCCGACGGTGAGCTCCGGGTCTCCCAAGAGCGGGCGGTCAGGCTCGGCGCAAGGCTCGATCAAGCAGCGCTATTTAGAGCGAGCGAATGTCACGGTGGTGGCCGCGATGATGGCAGTTCTTGCTGCGCAGCGCGCCTACGAGGCCAACGCCAAGGTCGTGCAGGCAGCCGACGAGATGCTGCGCTTGGCCAACAATCTCGAGCGTGGCTGATGCCTGACGGGCTGCGCCAGGCGTGCGAACAGTTCGAGCAAGTAATGCTCGCACAACTCTTGCCACGGTCGTTGTTCGGCTCTTCCATAACGAACCTGGACGGCGTCACCCCGACGGAAACATCCGCCGACCGCGACCTTTTCGCGCAAGCGTTCGCCATGGCGTTCGAACGCGCCGGCGGCCTCGGACTCAGCCGCGAGCTGTTGGCCGACCTGGGCAAGCGTGGATGAACTCCGCGTGCGATCTCGACCTCGAACGTGCGGCTCGGGATTATCTCGACAGCCCGAATCCGACGACGCGGGAACGCCTGTGCGAAGCAGGTTTGCCGCTCGTGCGCAAGATGGCGACGAGCGTGCTCCGGCGCCTGCCGCCGCATTTCGTCATCGACGACCTTGTGGGCGACGGCTGCGTCGGCTTGTTGCGCGCGATCGACCGGTTCGACCCGCGCGTCGGACTATGTTTCGAAGCCTGGGCCGCGCGGCTCATCAGAGGCGCCATGCTCAATGGTCTGCGCACGATGGACATCGTCCCCGAACGGGTCCGTCGCGACGCCCGCACGCTTGATCTCGCACGCTGGCGACTCGCCCAAACGCACGGCACCGCGCCCAGCGATTCCGTCGCCGCGGTGCGTGCGGGTCTCACCCCGCGCAAACTGTCAGCCGTGCTGCTGGCGCTCAGACGATCGGTTGCGATCTCGCTTGACGTCCCATTGCAGCAGCACAGCGATCACCCGTTCACGACCTGTCTCGGCGAACGACTGGTCGCAGACGGCGACGATCCTGGAGATATGGTTGCGCAACGCCTGGCGAACGAGTCGGTGGCGCATGCCGTGCGCTCCCTCCCGGCGCGCGAGCAGCTCATCATCTCTTCGTTCTATTCCGGCGGCGACACGTTCCGCGCGATCGGCGGTCGCCTCGGCATCAGCAAGCAGCGAGTATCGCAGATCCACGGTCGCGCGCTCGCGAACCTGCGAACGATGCTGTCGCGGGCGCACGCCGAGTCGTGACGATCCGTGCCACCGGTACAGCGCAGGTCGTCGAGCCCCTGGTGCCGGCGAGCGCTCCTGCGACGCCCGAACTGCGCACCATTTGGGGCGTCGTTCTCGGAGGATCGCTGAGCGGGGACGTGATCATCGTGAGTCCGGAAGCGATGGCGATCGTGAAAGCGGGCAAGCTCGTCCGCGCCTTGTTGATCGCCGGCATGGAAACGGTGCGGCGAGCCTTGGCCGCGGGCGACGGTCGCACCATCCGTCTCGAGTACGGGGTCTACTCTACGACGCCGTGGTGACGGTGTGTCAGACGGGGGTTTTGACGCCGGGGTGAAGGTTGTCGATGAGCTCCAACTGCCGGCTTAAGAAATTGCGCAGGTCGTGCTTGGCGGTCGCCGTCTTGTCGCTCACGCGCTGCAACTCGGCCTTGGCCTCCGCGATCTGCTCGCGCACCGCGCGCAGTTCTTCCTCTCCATCGAGTTTCGCGCGTTGCTTGATGAGATCGACTTCTTTGTGTGCCGTGGCCTTGAGTTCGTCCGCGGTCCGCTGGGCGAGCACGAGCGTGCTGCGCAGGCTGTCTTCCATGGCCTTGAAATGGGAGACTTTCTCCTGGAGTTCGGTCACGAGCGCCTCGAGCCGCGTCCGCTCGTCGATGTCGGTCTCCAGTTGCTCGATGACGTCGTCGAGAAATTGGTCGACTTCCTCGCGAGCGTAACCTTGGATCGCTCGTTTGAACTCCTTGTGCTGGATGTCGACCGGCGTGACTTTGGCTGGCACTGGCGACGCCCTAGTACCCCTCGTATCCGGCAGCCGCGGCCAGCTCCGAGTCGTGCGCCATCACCGGCACGTTTGCCGGTACGAAGAGGTAGATGCTCTCGCCCAGGCGCTGCATCTTGCCGTCCACCGTGTACACGACCCCGCTCAAGAAATCGACGATCCGCTGGCTGAGCGACCGGTCCGCGCCGACCAGATTGACGACCACGTGCCTGCCGCCCCGTAGGTTGTCGGCGATCTCCGTGACCTCGTCGAAGCGCCGCGGATGGAAAATCGAGACCCCGCGGCAACGACCGGACTTGCTCTCTGGAAAGGCGACCACGTTCCGACGGGGCTCTTCGATCGTGCCGAGCTCGTCGTAGTCATCGTCCGCATCGGTGCCGGCGAAGAAATCTCTCACCTTCGACCACATGCCCATAGCAGCTTCACCTTCCTCTTGGCCTTTTCTCTTCCACCGCAGCGACGCGTTTGCCTGTGCTCTAGGGCGCTCGACGCGGGCCGAAGAGCGCGGTGCCAAGACGCAGCATCGTCGATCCGTGCGCGAGCGCGAGTTCCATGTCGTCGCTCATGCCCATCGAGAGCACCGTCGCGCTCGGCAGCGCTGCGCGCAGCCGCTCGAAGCACGCCGCGGCGCGAGCGAAGGCGACGTCAGCTGCGCTCGGATCCGGCGGCCCCATCGCCATGAGGCCGCGCAGACGGAGATGCTGGTGCGCGCGCAGTGCGCCGGTGAAATCGCCCAGCAGATCGGGCGGAACGCCTTGGCGCTGATCGCCCGCGACATTGACCTGCACGAGGACGTCGAGCGTCTTGTGCGCGGCGCCGGCGCCACGGTCGAGCGCTGCTGCAACCTCGAGGTCGTCAACCGTTTGCACCACGTCGAACAGCGCGGCGATGCGGCGCGCCTTGTTGCGCTGCACCCGCCCGATGAAGTGGCGCAGCGCGCCTGCGGGCCAGCTGACCTCCCGGAACTTGTCCGCCGCTTCTTGATAGTAGTTCTCGCCGATGTCCGAAAGCCCAGAGTCGAGCGCCGCCGTGATGGCGCCGGCACCGAAGCCCTTGGTGACCGCGACGATCCGGACGCGCTCCGCCACCGGGCCGCGGGACGCGCGCTCGATGCGCTCGCGGACCGCCTGGAGCCGCGCGAGTACGTCGATCTTCTCTTCGGTCATGCGCCGCCCGCGGCGATGGCCCCGCCAAGCAGGTCGAGCCGCCCTCTGCGAAAAGCCTCGAAAGTCCCGGCGACGATCGCCTCGCGGGCCTGTCGCGCAAGCGTCACCAAAACCGCGATGTTGTGGACGCTGACGAGGCGCGCTCCGAGCTGTTCGCCCGCGCGGAAACAGTGCGCGAGATAGGCACGGCTGAAGCTCGCGCACGTGGCGCACGCGCACGTTGGATCCAGCGGGGCGTCGTCTCGCACGTGTGCCGCGTTGCGCAAGTTCAGGCGTCCGCGCGAGGTCAGCGCGAGCGCGTGGCGAGCCGATCTCGTCGGATACACGCAGTCGAACATGTCCACTCCGCGCGCGATGGCATCGAGGATGTCCTCCGGCGTTCCCACGCCCATGAGGTAGCGCGGTTTTTCCTGTGGCAGCAGCGCTGCGCTTTCGGATACCATCTCGAGCCCCAGCGCGCGCTCTTCTCCGACCCACAAGCCGCCGATCGCGTACCCCGGAAAGTCGAGCTCGGCGAGCGAGCGCGCTTGCTCTCGGCGCAAGTGCGAATACGTGGCGCCTTGCACGATCGCAAAGGTGAGCTGATCGGCGCGGCGCGCTGCGCCCTTTGCGCGCGCGGCCCAGCGCAGCGTTCGCTCCGCGGCTTCGCGAGCCAGCGCTTCGGGCGCGTCGCCGGGCACGAGCTGATCGAGCACCATCGCGACGTCGCTGCCCAATGCTTCCTGCAGTGCGACGACGGACTCGGGCGTGAAGGAGTGGCGCGATCCATCAAGATGCGAGGCGAAATGATAACCGTCGTCGTCGACGTTGGACAGGCGTGCCAGCGAGAAGATCTGGAATCCGCCGCTGTCGGTGAGGATCGAACCATCCCACGCCATGAAGCGGTGCAATCCTCCGGCTTGCTCGATGACGTCAGCGCCGGGCCGTAAGTACAGATGATAAGCGTTTGCCAGCAGCATCGCGACGCCGCACCCATGCAACTCGGAGGGCGCGACGCCTTTCACCGACGCTTGCGTGCCCACCGGCATGAAGACCGGGGTTTGCACCTCGCCGTGAGCTGTGCGGAGGGTGCCCGCGCGCGCCTCCCCGTCGCTGCGCGCAAGCGTGAAGCAGCTCAGGGACGCTCTCCCGTCCGCAAACGGTCGACGAGCGACCGAAAATCTTTCGGCCAGGGCGAGACGAAGTCGAGCCGCTCGCCGCTCACGGGATGGACAAACGAAAGTTCGGCGGCGTGCAGCGCTTGGCGGCGCATCCCGAGACCGGGCAACACCGGTCCGTACGTCTCGTCGCCGACGATCGGGTGACCGATCGCGCTTGCATGCACTCGGATCTGGTGCGTGCGCCCGGTCTCAAGCTCGAGCCGCAATAATGCGGCCCGGGCTGGAGCATCGCGTCCCAAGTGAGCCACCTTCTCAAACGTTTCAACCACTTCATAGTGGGTCACGGCGCGGCGGCCGTCCTCGCGCACAGTGAATTTCGTCCGTTCGCGCGGATCTCGGCCGATCGGCGCGTCGATGACGCCGCGCACGTTCGAGGGGATTCCCCACACGACCGCGTCGTACGATCGCTTGATGCGCCGCTGCGCAAGCGCGCGCGTCAGCGCCGTCATGGCACGCTCGGATTTCGCCACGACGAGAAGGCCCGACGTGTCTTTGTCCAGTCGATGAACGATGCCGGGCCGGCGCACCCCGTTGATGGACGGCAGCGCTGGGAATCGCGCCAGCAGCGCGTTGACAAGCGTGCCGTCCGGAGTCCCGCGCGCGGGATGCGTCGCCATGCCGGCTGGCTTGTCGACGACGCAGAAGTCAGGATCGTCGTAGACGATGCCGATCGGAAGCTCTTGCGCTTCCAGTGAAAGGGTTCGAGGCGGCGGTGCGTTCACGAGGATACGCTCGCGCCCTTCCACCACATGCGAGGGTTTGACGGGCCGCCCATCGAGCGTCACTTGGCCGTCGCGGATGAGCGCCGCGCACGCGCTGCGCGAGCGCTCCAACAAATCCGCGAGCACGACATCGAGCCGGCGCCCGGCATCCTCCGAGCGGGTCCACAGCTCTTTTCCTTCGATCATTCGTCCGCGGGCGCGGCGGCGCTCACCGGTGCCGCAGCGCGCTTTTCGTGCACGAGCATCTGCAAGAGCAAAATGCCGACGCCGATCGTGATCGCCGAATCGGCCACGTTGAAGACCGGCCACCAGCGCAGATCGATGAAGTCGTGCACGTAACCGAAATGCACCCGGTCGATGATGTTGCCGACCGCGCCGCCGAAGATGAGCGCGAACGCGACGTGGACGCTCATCGAAGCGCCTTCGCGACGGTACCACAAGTAAAAGCTGATGAGCACGATGGATGCAAGCGCGGTGAGCAAGAGCGGATGCGCGCCGAACAATCCGAACGCCCCGTGATAATTCTGCACGTAGGTGAAATAGAGCACGTGCGGGATGATGATGCGGCTTTCGCCCGGGAGGAAACTCGACGCCAGCCAGGCTTTCGTCGCGCGATCGACGAGGATGACGAGCGCGGCCAATACCCCCCAGAGCAGCGAACGCATGTCTGTGCTATTGGCCCTTTCCAGATTGTTGCAGCAGGCGCACGAAGCTTGCGAGGAATTGGCTGACGCCCGGCAGATTGGTCTCGATGATGCGATGCGCCACGGCCAAGATGAGCGACACGAGCAACGTCGCGCCCAAAATCGTCCCCAGCCCTCGGGCCAGACCCGCGACGAAGTTCAACCACAGCAGCCGGGCCGGCCGCTGCAAGAGGCCGATATAGTCTCCCAAATTCATCCGCTCGACGATCTTCGCGATCCGATCGACCTCGCGGGTGATCGCGCGCAACTGCTCGGCGGGATCCGTTTGCTCGTCGGCCATCAGCGCAATTCTTGCTCGATCGCCTGGCGCATGGCGATGATGATGGTCTGCAACCCTTGCAGCACGTGCAATGCGAACGAATTTCCTCCGCGTTTGAGATCGAGCCCCAAGAGCAGGGCCGCAGCGATGAATGCCACCGCGCCCGCGACGGCGCCCCCGAAGAGATTGCTCATGAACACGCGCGATTCGTTCGACCAATAGCGCGCTGTCGGCTGCACCCCGAGACGCTGCAGCAGGTGGCGCAGCTCGCGAAGCCGGTTGAGTGTTTCGGTCACGCGGGTGTCGGGGTCTGCGAGCCGCCGGCGTACGACGCGACGAGGCTCTCGATGCTCTGCCCGGTCAGATAGCTGATGTATACGGGCACGA
>JAJPHJ010000018.1 GCA_021325335.1 Pseudomonadota bacterium
GTCCGCGCGCTCGCGCCGCCGCGGCATGTGTGGATCATGCTGCCGGCCGGCGTCGCGACGAACAGCACGATCGACGAACTTGCCAAGCTGCTCGAGCGCGGGGATGCGATTATCGACGGCGGCAACTCGTATTGGAAAGAGGCGCAAGCGCACGCCCGCGACCTCGCGCCCAAGGGCATCTCATTCGTAGACGCAGGTGTCTCGGGCGGCATTTGGGGACTCAAGATCGGGTACTGCCTCATGGTGGGCGGCGATGCCGAGGTGTGCAAGCGGCTCGAACCCATCTTCTTGACGCTCGCGCCCAAAGACGGCTACCTGCGGACAGGACCTGTGGGCGCCGGGCATTTCGTGAAGATGGTCCACAACGGCATCGAGTACGTCATGCTGCAAGGCTACGGCGAGGGCTTCGAGGTGCTCGAAGCGTCGGAGTTCGGCAAAGAGCTCGACCTCGCGAAGGTCTCGCACTTGTGGAACCAGGGCAGTGTCATCCGCTCGTGGCTGCTGGAATTAGCAGAGCTGGCATTTGACGCGGACCCAAAGCTCGAGAAGATCCAAGGCTACGTGGACGACACGGGCGAGGGCCGCTGGACCGTGCTCGACGCGATCGATTTGTCTGTTCCGGTTCCCACGCTTGCGCTCTCGCTCTTCATGCGCTTCCGTTCGCGCCAGAAAGAGTCGTTCTCAGCCAAAGTCATCGCGGCGCTCCGCAACGAGTTTGGCGGACACGCGGTGAAGGCCGAGGCCCAGGGCCCGACCGACGGCAAGCGCTCGAGCTAGCATGGCAACGACTGCCCCGCCGCTCGTCAACCCCTTTCGGGAGGGGCTGTCGCTCGAGGGAGCCACGCAGCCGGTCCAGCTCGTCATCTTCGGGGCTTCGGGCGATCTCACGCAGCGCAAGCTGCTCCCCGCGATCTACAACTTGTGTCAGGCCAAGCTCGCGCCGCCTGCTTTCTCCGTGATCGGTTTCGCACGGCAACCGATGACGGACGATCAGTTCCGCAAAGTGCTCACCGATTCGGTCGCTGCCTCGAGCGAGGTGCGCGTGCGCGATGCTGCGGCCTTGCAGCAACTGGTCGAATGCACCCACTACGTCGCCGGCGACTTTCACGACGATGCCGCCTATGCGACGCTGCGGGATGCGATGCAGCGCTACGACCGCCAGTACGCGACGAATGGCAACCGCATTTTCTACACGGCGACGCCCGCGAGTCTGTACGGCGATATCGCAGCCCACCTCCATGGGGCTGGGCTTGTGAAACCGGGCGAACAGCCGAGCTTCGTGCGCATGATCGTCGAGAAGCCGTTCGGGCGGGACTTGGCCTCTGCGAAAGCGCTCAACTCCGAGCTTTTGACCTACGTCGGCGAGGACCAGATTTACCGGATCGATCACTACTTGGGCAAGGAAACCGTGCAGAACATTTTAGTGCTGCGTTTTGCGAACGGTATTTTCGAGCCCATTTGGAACCGCCGTTACGTAGACTCGGTTCAGATCACCGTGGCCGAGAGCTTGGGGATCGAAGGCCGCGGTAGTTTTTACGAAGAGACGGGCGTGGTGCGCGACGTCATTCAAAACCACGCCTTGCAGCTCATGTCGCTCGTCGGCATGGAGCCTCCGGTGTCGTTCGACGCGCACGACTTCCGCGACGAGAAGGTGCGCGTGGTGAAGGCGATCCATCCGGTCACGCCTGCCGACGTTGCTTCGGTTGCCGTGCGCGGCCAATACGGGCCGGGTAGCGTGGCGGGAGATCGCGTCGTCGGCTATCGCCAAGAGCCAGGAGTAGATCCAAATTCGATCACGCCGACGTACGCGGCGCTGCGGCTCGTCATCGACAATTGGCGCTGGGCCGGCGTGCCGTTTTACATCCGATCGGGCAAGCGCATGCCCAAGCGCATCACCGAGATCGCGATGCAGTTCAAAGAAGCGCCGCACTTACCGTTCCGCAAGGCCGAGGTTGAGACGCCGGGCGGCAACGTGCTCGCCTTGCAGATCCAACCTGACGAGGGCGTCACGCTGCACTTCGACGCGAAAGTGCCTGGGCCGAGCATGCGCATCCGCGCGGTAGAAATGGATTTCAACTACGGGGAGACGTTCGGCGTTTCAGACGCCTCGCCGTACGAGCGGCTTATTTTGGACTGCATGAAGGGCGATCAGACCTTGTTCGATCGAGCGGATGGTGTCGAGGCGGCGTGGGCGATCGTCGACCCCATCTTGACTGCTTGGGCGTCCGACAAAGACGTGAAGTTTCCGAACTACGATGCGGGAACGTGGGGGCCGGCCGTGGCCGACGAGCTGCTCGCTCGCGACGGGCGCAGCTGGCGCCGCCTGTGATGCCGGGCGGTGACGGCATGCCTGCCGCGCCTATGAAGGGCTTGACGCCGGTCGCGGTCCCGGGCATCGAAGCGGCGCTCGCGGAGCGTAGACGCGCGATGATCGCCAAGCTCGAGCGGCCGCATTCGCGGGCATGCGTGATGACGCTGCTGGTCGGCATCGAGGAAATGAAGGACAACCAGCCGGCATTCGACGTCGTGCAACAGCTCGCCGGCAAGTATCCAATCCGCGTGATCGCTGTGGGGCGCGCTGAAGGGGCGGACGGGGGGCTAGCGGCCTGGGTCAACACCGAATGTGAAGGCGCGGAAAGCGTCGCAATCTGCACGGAGGAGATCGTGCTGCAGAGCAGCGCGGATGCGGTCGATCGGGTGATCTCCGCCGTGCGCGGTTCGCTCGTCTCTGAACTGCCGGTGGTGCTGTGGTGGAGAGGTTCTGTGCCGTCCGGCAATCCGCTTTGGACGGGGCTATTCGCGCTCGCGGATCGCGCCATCGTCGACTCGCATCGTTTCGCTTTTCGTCACGCAGGCGGGGACGCGAAAGCCGTGTCGAGCGGGCGCGGACATGGGCCGGCCGCGATCAAGGCTCTGCGCGATCTCCTGCGGGAGGCTGGCACCCGGGCGAGCGTGCGGGATCTGAATTGGCAAAGAACCGCGCCGTGGCGGGCGGCGGTCGCGACCTGCTTCGACGACCGAGAGATGCTGGCGCTGCTACCCGGCATCGACCGGTGCGCGATCACCTTCGCTGGCGAACGCGACGACGATCCGCCTTCGGCCCGGGCGCTGTTGATGGCGGGTTGGCTGCGCAATAGGTTACCGCGACTGCACGAGCAGAGCAAGGTCGCTGCGGGAAAACGCTCCGGCGGATTGGAGTCGGGACGTATCGTCGCTGTGACGCTCACGTCGAGCACGAACAAGTCTTCGCTCTTGCTGGTCAGGCGCGCTGCGCCGATCGGAATCGAGGCGCAAGCGTCCTCGCGCGAAGGCAAGGCCTTTCGCCGCTGGGATTTTGGAGCCTCGACGCTCACAGAAGCGCAGCTTCTCGACGGCTGTTTGGAGAGCTTGGGCTCGGACCCCATGTTCGAAGCGTCCTTGCGGAGCGCGATCTCGTGACCGAGCGCGACATCCGCGTCTTCGATGATTCGGCCGCGCTCGCGACCCAAGCGGCCATCGAGTTCCAAACCCGTTCGCACGCCGCGGTCAGAGACCACGGCCGCTTCGCGGTCGCGCTGTCCGGTGGCAAGACGCCGAAAGCCATGTTCGAGCTGCTCTGCAGCACCGATTTTGAAGAAGATATCCCGTGGGAATCCGTGCACGTTTTCTGGGGTGACGAGCGCTGCGTGCCGCCTCACGATCCCCGCTCGAACTACGGCATGACGCAGGCGGTGCTTTTGGATCGGGTCCCGATTCCGGCTGCGAACGTGCACCGTATGGAAGGTGAGGACGAGCCGCATGCAGCCGCGGTGAAATACAGCGAAGAGCTCGAGCGCTTTTTCGCCGGTCCTGCGAAATTTGACCTGACCTATCTGGGCTTGGGTCCGGACGGGCACACTGCGTCGCTTTTCCCGCACACGGGCGCGTTGAGCGTGACGGACAAGCAGTGTGTTGCGAACTGCGCAGACGAAAAGATCGATCCGCCCTGGCGTCTCACCCTCACGTATCCGGCGCTCAACGCCTCGCAATCGGTGATCTTCTTGGTCGGAGGCCGAGACAAGACTGAGATCGTCGCCAAGGTGCTCGAAGGGCCGCGCGATCCTCAATTACTGCCGGCGCAAGGCATCGAGCCCGCGGGGGTATTGATCTGGCTCCTGGACCGCGCCGCCTCAGCGAAGCTTCATTCTCTGTAGCGCGCGCAAATTTATTGCGCGTCAGGATTTTGCCATTAGCGCCAGCCCTCGTTTATGTAGCACGCGCAAAATTTACATGCGCGTCAGGACCTTCATCCTACCGCCAGCGATCCACCACTCCACAATACTTATACGCTGTAAAGTCCGCAGCTAACCCGGCACGTACGGGATTTAACAAGACATACTTGACGAACTCATCAGACATCTCATACTCTCTGACGATGCGATCGTAGAAACCCGGCTGCCAACGGAACCCAACACCGTTCGCTCTGCATCTCATGAGTATCTGTCTTTTTAGGGAGCTCACAATGGTTTGTACTGAGCGAGAGCCTTGATTCTTCTTGAATACGAGATGGAGATGGTCGGGCATGATGCAGTAAGCATAGAGCCAGAACCATAGCCGTCGGCGAAGGCCAAGGATAATCGACTGGGCGATCGATGCTGCCTCTTGATTGCGAAAGATCGGCTCGCGTCGAGAAACGCAGAACGTCACAAAGTACGATCGGGACGCCGAATAGTCGAAACCCTGGAGACGCGGCGGCGTGGGAGCCATGCCTGCGTTGTCCCACGGATGGGATCTGGGTCAAGACGCGCAAATAAATTTGCGCGAACTACATATCTCTAGCGCAAATAGATTTGCGCGAACCACATGGCTCTAGCGCAAATAAATTTGCGCGAACTACATGGCTCTAGCGCAAATAAATTTGCGCGAACTACATTAGCGGGCGGCGGCGGGAAGACGGCCGTTGCGCTTGCCGTTCGTCACCATGACAGGGGTGATGATACGGGAGCCCAGCGTCTCGCGCAACACCTGCGATAGCTCATCCACGAAGACGAATTTCATCGACTTACGCACATCTTCGGGCACGTCTTCGAGCGTGTCCGGTTTGTTGCGCGAGGGTAAGATGACCCGGCTGATGCCGGCGCGACGCGCGCCCAAAACCTTTTCCTTCACGCCACCGATCGGCAACACCTGACCCGTCAACGTGATCTCGCCCGTCATGGCGACGTTCGGATCGACTTTTTTGCCGGTCACGGCAGAGACGAGCGACGTGGCGATCGCGATGCCGGCCGACGGTCCATCCTTGGGCACGGCACCCGCGGGTACGTGCACGTGGACGTCGTGCTTGTTGAAGTATTCGTCGCTAAGCTTGAGCTCGTTCGAGCGGCTGCGCACGAAGGCAAGTGCCGCTTGCGCCGACTCCTTCATGACGTCGCCGAGCTGCCCCGTGAGAGTCAGCTTGCCGGTACCCGGCATCACCTTGGACTCGATGAAGACGATGTCGCCGCCAACCGGCGTGACCACAAGCCCGGTCGCCACACCCTCAGCCGCGGTTCGCAGGGCGACCTCGCCGTAAAAGCGCTGCTTGCCCAAATACTCGGCGACGTTCGCGGCCGTCACGTGCGCCGTGAAGGTCGCACGCTCCGCCACTTTGCGCGCGACCTTGCGAGCGATCGTCGCGATCTCGCGCTCTAAATTGCGCACGCCGGCCTCCCGCGTGTAGTTTGCGGCGATATCTTCAAGCGCATCCTTGGAGATCGAGAGCTGCTTCGCCGTCAAGCCGTTGGCGGTCAACTGCTTAGGCACGAGGTACTTGCGCGCGATCGCGACTTTCTCGGCCTGCGTGTAGCCCGAGAGCGGGATGATCTCCATGCGATCGCGCAACGCGGGCTGGATGGTGTCGAGCTGGTTGGCGGTTGCGATGAACAGCACGCGCGAGAGATCGAAGGGTAGGTCGAGGTAATGATCGCGGAACGTGTTGTTCTGTTCGGGATCGAGCACTTCCAAAAGCGCCGACGATGGATCGCCGCGGAAGTCGCTGCCGACCTTGTCGATCTCATCGATCATGATGAGCGGATTAGCCGACCCCGCATCCCGGATGGCGCGGATGAACGTGCCGGGCATGGCCCCGATGTACGTGCGGCGGTGACCGCGAATCTCCGCCTCGTCGCGCACACCGCCCACCGACATACGGATGAATTTGCGGCCCATGGCGCGCGCGATGGACTTGCCGAGCGAGGTCTTGCCCACCCCGGGCGGACCGACGAAACACAGGATCGGACCGGTCAACGTGTTGCGCAGCTTGCGCACGGCCAAGTACTCGAGGATACGGTCCTTGACTTTTTCGAGGTCGTAGTGATCCTCGTCGAGGATCTTGCGCGCCTTCTCGATGTCGAGAGAGTCTTCTGTGGTCAGCGACCAGGGCAGCGTCACAAGCCAATCGAGATAGGTGCGGATGACCGAATACTCCGGGCTCGCCGAGGGGATCTTGCCGAGACGATCCAGCTCGCGGAGCGCCGCCTTGTTGGCGTCCTCGGGCATCTTCGCCGCTTCGATCTTCTCGCGTAGCTCGTTGACGTCGGCTTGCGCGGGATCCGTCTCGCCGAGCTCCTCTTGGATGGCTTTGAGCTGTTGGCGCAAGTAGTACTCGCGCTGGCTCTTGTCCATCTCTTTTTGAATGTCGGTTTGAATCTTGTGGCCGAGTTCGACGACTTCGAGCTCCCGCGCCATGAACGCGGTGAGCATGCGCAAGCGAGCATGCGTGTCACGCTCTTCGAGCACCGCCTGCTTGTCCACCGTGTCCAGCCGCATGGTCGACGCGATGAAGTACGAGAGCATATTGGGGTCGTTGATGTTATTGACCTCAAGCTCGAGCTCTCGCGGCGCGGATGGCAAGAACGAGAGCAGCTTCGAATATTGCGAAGCCAAATTGCGCGACATCGCGGTGAGCTCATCGCTCTCGACCGTAATCTCTTCGAGCTGCTCCACTTTGCCCACGAGATAGGGCTGCGCTTGCGTGAACTCGACGATCCGGAAAGGCACCGTGCCCGAGATGATGCAACGCAGCGTGCCGTCGGGCAGCTTGATCATCTTCTGGATGATCGCCACGGTGCCGACCGTATAGACATCCTCCGGCTTCGGCGGGGAGGCGTCGCGATCGCGCAAAGCCGCGACGCCCACGGGCGTGCCGGACCGCAACGCGTCTTCGACGAGCTTGATGCCGTGTTGCTTCGTCACCGCGAGCGGCATGACGGTGTTCGGGAATAGCACCGATTCTTGCAGCGGCAGGATCGCGAGCTGCGGCGGAATCGTTGCGCTGCCAGGCGTCTGCGCGGGGGCTTGCGGCTTATCAGCCATCTAACTTCGGCCTCGCACGACCATGCGGATCTCAGCCCGATCGGACACGAGCATGGATGAGGTGTGGGCTACGGGGAGCTTCACCGTGAGCATGCCGCCGCTGTATTCAGCCTTTGCGGCGTCGGCCTCCACCGCCATCGGCAGAGGGATCTTTTTGAAGAAGTAACCGTGTTCGATCTCCTTTTGCATCACCGCTTCCGCGCCATGGGCATCGCTGCCGCGCACGCCCGCCAGGTAGAGCGTGCGGCCTTCGACGACGAGTTTGATGTTGTCGCGATCCACGCCGGCCAATTCGATCTGCACGAAGATGGTGCGTCCGCCGCTTGTCACATACACATCGGCATTTGGGTTAAAAGAGCCGCGGCGCGCATGGCTCCCGGCGGGCAGGCTCAGTTCGGCGAACAACCTATCGAATTCGCGGAACAAATCGTCCGGATACATGGTGTGAGTGGCTCCGACAAGGTGGTGGAATTGTCATCTTCGTCACAGTGAGCTATACCACCCTCCGCAAGCAAGCTCAGCAAGCGACCGTTCCTTCAGTACACCTGTCAGCATCCGATAATGATGAAGCGGAGGCGTACTTTTTGGCTCAGAGTTTGCGAATCGAAACGCTGGATCGTTCCGGCAGGTGGTACCTCACGCCCGGATCACGGTCGATATACGATTTGCGCGTGCGCAACGACGCGAAAGACGCCACGGATTGTTCGATCATCGTCGAAGATCCAGCCTCGGGCGTCACCGTGGATCCGCCGACCTTCACGTTGCGCGGCCACGAAGTGAGAACGGTCACAGTCCTCTTCTCCGAGAGAGCCAATCCGACGCGTGCGCAGCGCGTCCTCATGAAGTTGTGCGACAACGCGGGCGCCCAGCTGGCAAGTTTCGAGCACCCGCTCATCGTCACCGGTGGGACCGATTGCAGCGTCGAGCTCGCTTTCAAGGACGTGATCATGCAGGATGGTGAGCTGCAGGGCTTCGCTCTCCTGGCCACGGTTCACAGCCAGAGCGAGGCGCCATGCGCCTTTGCATTGACGATGACGCCCCATCCGGCGCTGTCCGTTCCCGAGCTGCCGCCGGTCCAGCTGGAGCCAGGGTCAGGCGCCGATGTGGTGATCCCGGTGCGTTGGGATCAGAGCAAAAAGGATGAGAGCGGGCGCAACCATCCGACCCTGTTGGAGATCGGCGTTCCGGTTTCCAACGGGAAACGGACCAAGCGCTTGCGTTGGGACTCATTCGCGCAACGACTGACAGCCGGCAAGAAGCCTGCGGGCGGCAAGTCCCAAAACGCTCCACCTCGCGCTCCATCGAATCGCGTGCCGCAACCGGCCGCGCTAACGCCGCTGCTCATGCTGAGCGGTCAGATGGCATTGAAGTGCCTACCGAATCCGGCTGCCGCTCCGGCGAACGGCGCCGCCACGAATGGCGTTGCGACGATCGCCAAAGCAGAGGCATCCGCGGTGGAAGCGATGGAACTGCCGTTGTTCGCAGCGCCGCAAGCGGAGCCACCAGCAAAGCCCAGCGCATCCGCTTCCGCAAGTGCGCCGCCACCGGTGACCGCGCCCAAGCCGCAACCGGCAGTGAGCGCTCCTCCGGCCGCCAGTGCTCCCCCGGCCACCCCGAGCCAAACACCGAAGATCGCGGCGCCTCCCCCAGCATCTGACGCGCGGAGTTCTTGGGCTGCGGTGGTCACACCGGCTGCCGCGCTTTCAGAGCAAGCTGTGCCTTCGAAGGCGGCTCCTACTCCCTCGACGCCGCAAGTCCAAGCGTCGACCAACGCTGCTCCGCAGGCGACCCTACCAACGACAGCTCCCGCTGCCGCCTCCTCTGCCGCGCCGTCGAGTTCGCAACCTGCGGCGCCCGCCGCCGCTACGCCACCGCCGCCTCCAACGCAAGGACCAAAGCTGACTCCTTACACGCGCGCTCGCTGGAACATAGAAGATAATCTGGCCGCCGCGGTCGTCGCACCTCCGCCCAAAGCATCCAGTTCACCACCCGCGCCCGCCGACGAGGCTGCAGTCGCGACGCCCGCTCGCACAACCGCAACAGTCATCCGCACGCGCCCGGTCAGTTCTACGCCAGGCAAGCGCGGGGCACCGGCCGGCATCATCATCGGCGCGGCTGCCATCGCCGCGATCGCGGTCGCCGTGTTCCTATTCAAACCAAATTCAGCTCCGAAGCCTGCGCAGCCGGTGACAAGTACAACGACAGCGGCCGTCGCCACACAGTCCGCAAAGGTCAGTACTGCGGTCGTACTGCCAGCATCGATATCTTCACGTCACGCCACGATCGTGGTGCACGCGAAGCGGCCAGCTGTCTCCGTGACGCCCGCAACGCATGCGACACCCGCGCATGCGACAGCGACGCCTGCGCCAACCGCGGCGCCAACCACAGCGGCGGCGACTCCGCGACCCGCAACGCCGAAACCCGCCGCGCAAAAACCGGCCGCCGTCGCGGCTCATCACAAGGCCCCAGCTGTTGTCCGACCGCGTCCGCAACCCGTGCAGCAACTGACCCAGGCGGTCGTCGCGCTCGGCCAAGTGGAGGCCTATTATGGTCCCCGAGGACGCGCCGTGCGCGTTCTGTGGAGCTCCGCGGATCAAGCGTCCGCGAGCGTGCAGCTTATCGACGATCGGGGCACGATCGTCAGCTCGACCTCGGTTCGCGGCGCGCGCCAAAGCGCGATTCTCTATTTGCCGCGTCGCTTCCATGGCGGCTTGACCGTGCAGGTCTCATCCGTCGGCCGTGGGGGTGAGCGCGTGGCCACTACGACGTCCCTCCCCGCGTACGGTAACTAAAAGGCGCGAATAAATTCGCGCCTGCTACATTGACGTTCGTCCCTTAGGGCGCGAATAAATTCGCGTTGACGTTCACTCGCGCCCGCGGCGTCAAAGCTTGAAATTCACGTTGACGAACGCGTTGAACGGCGATGTCGTGAACAGGTTGCCATACGGGTACTTCACGAGCCGTTGGATGGTGTCACCCGGATTGTAGATGTTGCCGACGGGCACGAGATGTCCTTGGATGACGTCGTATCCGCATTGGTGCACGCCGACAAGCCACGGCTCGTTCGATCCGCCGAAGCAGCTGGA
>JAJPHJ010000045.1 GCA_021325335.1 Pseudomonadota bacterium
ATGCTGCAGTTCGAATCAGCGGGGCTAGCGTCGTGAACGACGCTCTTTTATCGTTCATGACCAACTTGGGCAACGCCCTGACGTCCCCCATTTTCGCGATGTCGTTCGTTGCCGCGATCGCCGTGGCGGTCGTCTATCACTGGGCCATCGCGCGTCGCACATTTGCGAGCGCACGCGCTTCAAATCTACAGACATTACGGGCGACGGGAAACCCCGCAGACGTCGCCGCGCTGCGCGCCAGGATCGACGCTTTGGAAGCGAACACCGCGCGCAGTCTGCAACGAGTCGGGTTCGTGCGTTTCAACGCATTCCCCGACGTCGGCTCCGAGCTTTCGTACGCGCTTGCGGTGGTGGACCGCGGCGGCAACGGATTTCTCGTTTCGAGCATCTATTCGCGTGAGGAAGTGAGGACCTATGCCAAAGCAGTGCGCAACTTCACGGCGGACAAGGATCTAAGTGACGAAGAACGCCGAGCGCTCGAGCTCGCCAGAACGGACTGACCAAAAGGATCTGCATTTGCCGGCGCGCGAACGCTGGACGCGCTTTTGGCGCATGGCGTTTTGCCCGTATCGCCGCTTGCTGGTAAAGATCGTTCCGCACAGCGGCGCATCTGTGTACAAAGTCGAGCTCTCGCATCGCCATCTCTCGCTTGCGGGAGCCGGGGTACTGGTGCTGCTGGTCTTCTTGCTGTGGGCGCACGTCGCTGACGTGCGCGCGGCGGAAGCACGCGCGCGCACGCTTGCGAAAGTCGACGCGCAGCAACGTCAACAACTCGTCGTCTTCTCTAAAGAGACCAAGCTGTTGTGGCAAAAAGTCGGAAAGCTGCAACACGAGGACGAGGAGATGCGTCGTTTTGCGAAGGTGATCGCGCCTCCGGCTGGGGCCCGCTCGTCCGCGCCGCACAAGACGGTAGCCAAAACGCACGATCAATTCGGCATGGCGGCGCCGTCGCCGTGGCGCCGCGCCTTGGCATGGTTGCGCGGCTTGCCGGCGCAGAGCGAGATGGGTTTTGAAGCGGAAGCGGCGGAGCTGACGTCGCTCTCTAATGTGGTCGCGTCCACAGGCCAGCAGACGAGTGCGCTCGAGAGCACCATCCGCGCGGCTGCCGAACGCAAGATCGCCGCGGAGCTGGCGCGCGAGCGGTATCTGGCGGCTATCCCGTCCATCTGGCCGACGCTTGGATACGTCTCGTCCGGTTTCGGGTATCGCTCTTATCCTGACGCGGAGTTCCATCCGGGTCTCGACATCGTCAACGACTACGGAGCGCCGATCTACGCGACCGCGGCGGGCGTCGTCGTGGAAGCAGGCTGGTATTACGGGTACGGACTGCGGGTTATCATCGACCATGGAAACGGTCTGCAGACTTGGTACGCGCACGCATCCGAAGTGCTCGTGAACCCGGGGCAAGTGGTGAAGAAGGGGCAGCAGATCGCGACCGTCGGGTCGACGGGTTTTGCGACCGGTCCGCATTGCCACTATGAGATCGAGCTGTGGGGTAGGCCGATCGATCCGACCCCGTACTTGGATGGCAGCGTGAAGAGCGTGATCTCCTCCAGTTCTTCGCAAAGCGCTCCCGCAAACAGCGCGAACCCGACCGCCGCCCTCTAAACCAGCGGACCTTACGGTTCGCTTCGCGTATCAGAGCGTATGACCCATCGCGTGCCTGCGCAGCGCATCAACGAGCACAGCCGGAACTTCTGCATCATCGCGCACATCGACCACGGCAAGACGACGTTGTCCGATCGCCTGCTCGAACGCACGGGCACGCTTGCCGCGCGTCAGATGCAAGCGCAAGTGCTCGACTCGATGGACTTGGAACGCGAGCGCGGCATCACGATCAAGGCGCATCCCGTCACGCTGGAATACCTCGCGCGCGACGGTGAACGTTACGAGCTCAATCTCATCGACACCCCCGGCCATGTCGACTTCTCGTATGAGGTGTCGCGTTCGCTCTCGGCCTGCGAGGGCGCGCTGCTCGTCATCGATGCGTCGCAAGGGATCGAGGCCCAGACCCTCGCCAACTTCTACCTAGCAAGCGAGGCGAAGCTCGAGATCATCCCAGTTATCAACAAGATCGATCTACCGTCGGCGGACCCGGCGAGCGTGGCGCGCGACGTCGAGGACACGCTGCTCATCGAAGCCGAGAAGAGCATCAAGGCCTCCGCGAAGGAGGGCATCGGCATCGAGGAGATCCTCGAGGCCATCGTCACGCGCATCCCGCCGCCCAAGGGCAGCACCGAGCACCTGCGCGCGCTCGTCTTCGATTCCCAATACGACTCGTATCGCGGCGTCATCTGCTACGTCCGTGTCTTCGACGGCGCGCTGCGCTCCGGCATGCGCATCCGCTCCATGGTAGGCGATCGGGTTTTCGAGGTGCTGGAGGTGGGCACGTTCCGGCCGGACATGCGGGTCGCACAGAGTCTGGAGATCGGAGACGTCGGCTACGTGATCGCCAACATCAAGTCGCTCTCGGAGATAGCGGTCGGCGACACGCTCACGGATGCCGACCGGCCGGCGCACTTGCCGCTGCCCGGCTACCGCAAGGTCACGCCGATGGTGTACTGCGGGCTGTACCCTAATGAGGGCTCGGAGTATGGCGACTTGCGCGATGCGCTCGAGAAGCTCAAGCTCAACGATGCGTCGCTGTCGTACGAGCCTGAGTCGTCGATCGCGCTCGGGTTCGGATTTCGGTGCGGGTTCTTGGGCTTGCTGCACATGGAGATCGTGCAAGAGCGCCTGGAGCGGGAATACGCGGTCGGCTTGATCGCGACGTCACCGTCCGTGGTTTACCATGTGAACACGCTGGCCGGCGAGTCGCTCATCATTGAAAACCCGGCGAAGTTGCCGGCGCCTCCGACCATCGCCTCCGTCGAAGAGCCGTATGTCCGTTGCTCGATCATCTCGCCCGCGGACTACATCGGCGCCATCATGGAGCTGTGCCAGAGTCACCGCGGCGCGATGATCTCGATGGACTACATCTCGCCGCTGCGCGTGATCTTTAACTACGAGATCCCTTTGGCGGAGGTGATCATCGATTTCTTCGATCAGCTCAAGTCGCGCACGAAAGGGTACGCGAGCATGGATTACGAGATCATCGGTTTTCGCCCGGGAGATCTCGTCAAGCTTGAAATCCTGCTCAACGGCGAACCGGTCGATGCGCTGTCATTCATCATCCACCGGGATAAAGCGGCGCATTGGGGCCGCAAGCTGGCGGAGCGGCTGCGCGAGGTGATTCCGCGCCAACTGTTCGACGTGCCCATTCAGGCGGCGATCGGCAACAAGATCATCGCGCGTGAGACGGTGAAGGCCATGCGCAAGAACGTTCTCGCGAAATGTTATGGTGGAGACATCACGCGCAAGCGCAAGTTGTTGGAGAAGCAAAAAGAGGGCAAGCGCCGGATGAAGCAGGTGGGCAACGTCGAGCTGCCTCAGGAGGCGTTCATGGCCGTGCTCAAGCTACAGCGAGATTGATTCTGGGTGGCGCGCTCGGAACGGCTGCGGGACTGGCACGAGCTGCGGCTCCATCCGCGCGTGGCCATCGCCGTGGCGACGAAGAACGGGGAGAAGTTCCGGGAGATCCGGGAGCTGTGGGCGAGCTTCGTGCCACCAGTCGTCATTGCGGACGACTGCTATCCCGAGGTGGACGAAAATGGCGCCACGTATGAGGAGAACGCGATCCTCAAAGCGGATGCGCTCGCACGAATCCTCAACGCACCAGCGCTCGCAGACGATTCAGGCATCGAAGTTGAGGCGATGGGTTGGGGACCCGGCGTGCTCTCCGCGCGATCGCCACACGAAGGCGCGCCTTCAGCGGTTCGCAACGACAACGTTCTTGCGGCGGTCGAGGGAAAGTCACGAAGCGCCCGTTTTGTTTGCGTGTGTGCGCTCGTCGTGCCGCACTACGAGCCCGTGGTCGCGCGGGGTGAAGTCGAGGGCATGATCGCCGAACGAGCGCTTGGAGCTCACGGCTTCGGCTACGACCCGATTTTTTGGTATCCGCCATACAGTGCGACATTCGGCGAAGTCGACGAAGTGCGCAAGCACGCGGTATCTCATCGCGGGCGCGCGGTGCACGCGTTGCAAGCGAAGATTTATCCGCTCGTCCCGCGCTGATCTTTCACTGCAGATTCAGACGACGTTGATATACCTTTTGTGGGCCGCAAAGGGCGCGCGGCGCACGGAGGTGTTTCATGAACAAATTTCAGAAAGCGATGGCTTCGCTGGCGCTCGTCGCCATTCTCGCGACATCACTCGCGGCTTGCGGCGGCGGTTACGGTGGCGGAGGAGGCAATACCATGTATCACACACCGCCCACGCCCGCGCCGACCAAGACCCGCTGAGCACACCGCGATGCGATGGTTCGGCTTGATCTCGGCGATTTTCGCGTCGACGCTCGTGGGCGCAGGCGACGTCGCGTCACAGGCGTTGAGCTTCGATGTCACAGGCTCGACGATGACGGTGCACGTCGCCAAGGAAGGCTTGTTCGCGTTTGCAGCGGACACGCACGAGGTGGTAGTCCCGATCGCTTCGGGCTCGTACGACCCGGCCGCGCGCGTGGTCGAGCTCACGGTCAATGCGAAGGAGATGCAGGTCCAAGACCCGCCATCGCGTCGCGATCGCGTCGAGGCGAACATGTTGGGACCGGAAGTGCTCGACGTGGAAAAGTATCCGACGATCTCTTTCCGGTCTACCGCTACGGTAGTCCAGGACCCGACACACTGGTCCGTCACCGGCGATCTGACGTTGCACGGGCAGACGCATCCGGTGACGGTCCAGGTCGATCGCTTAGATCTTCGTCACTTCACCGGGTCGGCAGTCGTGACGCAAAGCGCGTTCGGCATCACGCCCATCAAGATCGCCGGTGGCACGGTTCGGGTCAAGGACCAAGTGACGGTCGCGTTCTCGATCGTGTTGCGCTGAAACGACGAGCGCTTATTCGAGCTCTTCTGAGGTGAGCTCGACGATGACCGGCGGGTTGCGATTGTAATCGCTGTAGCGGATCCAGGTGGGCTTGATCCGCACATAACAAATGCCGGGCCAGGATTGGCGCTCCGGCCCGTCAGGAAAAGTTTGAAAATAGAGCTGCTTGAGCGCAGCGAGCTCCTCGCCGGCCGGCTCGTCGGCGATGCCTTCATACTGCACGGTGCGCTCGTCTCCATCTACCAGCCCGCCGATGACGAAAGCCACTCGCGGATTTTGTCGGATGTTGGCAACCTTGCGCGACGTGTCCACGGTATCGAAGAAGACTTGCAAATCATCGGTGACCACAAAACCGACGACCGCGCTTTGCGCGCCAGCTGCCGGCGTCACTGAGCTCTGAACCCCCAACCGATGCTCGCGCATGAACGCTAATAGCGAACTCTTATTCATTTGCTAATCAAGATGTGCCCCGCCCGAGAGTCGAACTCGGAACAACCCGGTTAAAAGCCGGATGCTCTACCATTGAGCTAACGGGGCACGATCGCGCCTGGAGGGACTCGAACCCCCAACCCCCAGGTTCGAAGCCTGGTGCTCTGTCCAGTTGAGCTACAGGCGCGCGCTGGGGTGAATGACGGGTATCGAACCCGCGACCTCCGGCTTCACAGGCCGGCGCTCTAACCAGCTGAGCTACATTCACCGCGTGAGGCGCAATTCTCCGCGTAAATTTGAGCGACCTTGGCGTAGTTGGAGCGACAGCTTGAAAAGGACATTGGCGCGCCCGGCGAGACTCGAACTCGCGACAACCCGCTTAGAAGGCGGGTGCTCTATCCAGCTGAGCTACGGGCGCACGCCATTCCTTTCAATCATGCCAAGCCAACTGCCTCGCTGTTTTCCTACGATGGCAATTTGAGCATCGAACTTCGCACTTTTCGATTTCGTTTGCGATCTGGTTCCAGGGAAAGCCATCATGGAACATCTCGCTAACAGTAGCTATCTTTGAGCCTCGCACGTGGTCAAATTCCAAAACGTCGACATCTGTTTCGCCGCAATCAACGCACGGGTGTACCTTTAGGTAATCGACGATTTTAGTTCGGTACAGGAGGCGGCGCTGCCGCACTCTTTCCTTTTGCCTCGGCGCGTTTCGCTGGTAGTATGCGGCATTGTAGCGGGTCAAACAAGGAGAGCAGTAGGCGGCCGGGGTGCCTCTTGCACGGCGCCGCGGAAACTCAGTGATTGACTTGGTTATGCGGCAACGTGGACAAGTCTTGAGAAGTGATGTCAGGATACGATCGGGCGGAGAAGACTCGAACTTCCGGCCTCTCGCTCCCAAAGCGAGCGCTCTACCAGGCTGAGCTACCGCCCGACGAGATTTCCTTAGTTCCTCGAGTGTCCGGCGCCGGTGACAATTTGCGCACCGAATTTCGCATTTCGCCATCTCTTCCGATATTCTTTTCCAACTAATGACCTCCGCAACAAGCGTGGAAACATTTGCTTTCTTTGTTCCACTAACGTGATCGAATTCAAGCACCACGGGGTCCGCCTCCCCACAATCTACACATCGGCGATCTGCCAGGAACGTGTTGACCCGAGCTCGATTTCTCGATCTATAACGAATCTGGCTCTCGGCACGTTTTAAAGCATAGTACTCTAGGTTTTCACGGTAATGCCTGCGGCTATACTCCCTCTGACAAGAGTAGCAATACGACTTCGGAACTTTCCGAATGTTGTTCCTACGTGGAAATTCCGAGTAGTGCTTGTTGAGACGACACAATGCGCAACGTCTAATGTCTTGCATTGGTTTATGGTCGTCAAGAAGTTCAAGCTGGCGACGCTCTCCGAAGCTCTCCATGAGGCACTTATCACGCACATAGGTTCGGTTGTCCAGGGGACCAGACGCGTGAAACTAACTATTTTTGTTTAACCGGACTGATGCAACAAATTCCTTATTGTTTCTGTCATTCCGCCGGCGCGACGTGCGCCTGAGCTGTTGGCTGCACCTTCGGTAACAGGAACACGAACGGCAGCGACGCCACGAACACTATCGCAGAAAGCCGGAACAGGAAATTGAACGCGATCAGCGCGGCGTCTGACTGCAGCATCATGTCGAGTTGCTGGGTCGGATTGAGCGCCCCGCCGCTGTGTTGGTTCAAGAAATTGTGCACCGCGTAGTGCGCGTTCGTCACGCTCGCGGTCAGATCGGAGAAGACATACTTCTCTTTCCAGGTCAGCAGCGTGGTCAATATGGCGATGCCGAAACTCCCTCCGAGCTGGCGGATCAAGGTGGATAGACCAGTTGCATTGGCAAGTTCACCCCGCGGTACTTGCGCCAGCATCACGGTAGACAGAGGCACGAAGATGAAACCCATCGCGAACCCCTGCAGCGCCCGCGGCCAGAAGATATCCCAATAACCGGCCTGCGCGCTGAACGACCCCATCCACCAGGCCGCAACCCCAGAGGCGATCAATCCGAAGGCGATGGACAATCGCGGATCGATCCGGTTGACGAGGTTGCCGGCAATCGGCATGCCGGCCGCCGTTGCAAGCGCGCCGGGGAGCACCGCGAGCCCGGTTTGCCATGCGTCAAACCCAAGCACGATCTGCAAGAAAAGCGGCAGCACGAGCGTGAGACCGAACAGCCCAAAGCCCGTCACGATGCCGACCACGTTGCCGTACGCGAACGCCTTGTACCTGAAGACCCGCAGATCCACGATTGGCACCTCGTCGTGTAACTGCCTATAGATGAAATATGCGATCCCAGCCACGGTCGCAACGCTGAGCGTGATGATCAGCGGCGAGTTGAACCAATCGTCGTGCTCGCCGCGCTCCAAGACATATTGCAGCGAAGCGATACCGACGATCATCGCCGCGAGTCCGATCCAGTCGGCGCTGCGCTCGGGCTTTTTGATGTAAGACGGATCTTCGATGAACGCCATGGTCATGAAGAAACCCAAGATCCCAAGCGGAATATTGATGAAGAAGATGAGTGGCCAGGTGTAGTTCTGAACGATGAAGCCGCCCAGCGTCGGGCCGATGGCGGGACCCACCATCGCCACCAATCCGAACAGCGCCATCGACTGCCCGCGCTTTTCCGGGGGGAACGATTCGAACATGATGGCCTGCGCTGTCGGCATCAGCGCTCCGCCGCCCAAGCCTTGCAGCACGCGGTAGAAGACCAGCAGCCATACACTCGTGGCGGTGCCGCAGAGAAACGAGGCGATGGTGAAGATAGCGATGCTGGCGGCATAGAAATTCTTGCGCCCGAACACCGCCGTCAAGTAGCCGTTGAGCGGCATCACGATGACGTTCGATAAGATGTAGCCCGTCGCGACCCACCCGATCTCGTCGATCGAGGCACCGAGGTTCCCCGCCATCTTGTCGAGCGCGACGTTGACGATGGAAGCATCGATGATCGCCATGACCATGCCGATCATAACGGTGGTCGATACGAGGAACAATGAGATCTTCGCCGGCCGATCGGGAGCGCCAGTGGCTGGCAGCGAAGAAGTGCGCGTGGCCATGAGCCTTATTTTCTTCTCACCTCAGGCGGTGCCAGCCTGTGCGCGGGCGTGGACGCCTGTCGAGGATAGGGCAACGGCGCCTGAGAACCAACACGAACTTACCTGAATTCCGTTTGGTGCTGAGACGATGACAAAAGCGGCTACGAAACGCGAAAAATCACCTTCGGAGCGTATCAGCGAGAGGATCGCGGAACTCGGCGACTGGCGCGGCGATACCCTTCGCCGCGTCCGCAAGCTCATCAAAGAAACGGACCCAGAAATCACAGAAGAATGGAAATGGATGGGAACTCCGGTTTGGTCGCATGACGGGATCGTTTGCACGGGCGAATCGTATAAGGACCATGTGAAGCTTACGTTCGCGAAGGGCGCCTCCCTTAAGGATCCAGCGCGGCTATTCAACGCCAGCCTCGACGGAAACGTCCGTCGTGGCATCGACATTTATGAAGGCGACAAAATCAAAGAACCCGCACTGAAGAACCTCATCCGCGCAGCCGTCAAGCTCAACTCGTCTACAAAAAGAAAGCGATAGCGGCGCGATGGGTGTCCGGCTTTCGCTCCTCGTTTGTGCCGCCGCCGTGTTGCTGGCCGCAGCACCTCAGACGTTGCACTATCCGGCCACCCCTGCGATCCTTGTCATCGAGCAATACTCGGGCCGCAGCGTCGTCGATCCCTATCGCTGGCTTGAGGACGGCACTGCACCGCAAGTCATCGCCTGGGCGCAAGCGCAGACTGCAATCGCGCGCACGTACATCGAATCTCAACCTTCGTACTCCGGCTACCACGCTCGCGTCCGTACGCTGTCCAGGACGGGCACGCGGCGTTTTGCCCTCGTCATCCGCGACAGACACTACGTCTATCTGCGCTCGACGCCGCCGGAAGCACAAGCCGAGCTTGTCACGCGCGATGGCATTCACGGCAGCGAGCGCGTGCTGTTCAACCCCAATGCAACGGTCAGCGGCAACCAAGCACCTCCGGCCATCGAATCGGTTTTTGTTTCTCTCGACGGCGATAAGGTGGCATTCACCACCCAGCAGGGTGGGGCGGAAGAAGAAACCTTGCACGTGGTCAGCGTCGCAAGCGGCAAGCTGCTGCCGGACACGATCGAGCATGCCGGCGGAGGCACGAGTCCGACCGCAGTTATCTGGGATCGTGACGGAAAGGGGTTCGTCCATACCCGTTTTCCGCTTACGGGATCAGACGAGGCGCGCCATTTCAATATCAAACTGTACCATCACACGCTCGGCACAGATCCCGCGACCGACTCGTACGTGTTCGGAGACGGCCAGCCCCAAAACGTCGAGTATTACGTCGTGCAGGCCACCGACGGAAATGGCGTCGCGCTGTTCGTCGATGCCGGGGACGGAGTGTTCGCGTCGGCCTACACGAGTTACGGCGGAGGACCCTTCCGTCAGGTCGCTACCCCGGCGGATGCGATCAATTGCTGCGAGAGCACTGGACGCGCAGCATTCGTGAACGGCAACCTCGACGTCGTAACGACGAATCGCCACTCCAAAGGTGACGTCGTGAGCATCGCGCCCGGGAAGACCTTCGATCAAGGCGACATCATCGTCCTAGCAGGCGCGAACTCGATCGAGGCACTCGCGGCGGTGCCGGGCGGGTTCATGACGCGGGAGATCGACGGCGGCGATGCTGCCGCGAGGTACTTCGATCCGGCCGGCAAGCGCATCGCGACCCTGCCCTTGCCGCCACTCTCCACCGTCGGCGGTATAGCGGCGGATCCGCGCGGAGGCGATATCATTGTCGACTCCACCTCGTACCTCGCTCCCCGCCGTTGGCTCTCGTACAACCGGAGTACGAACGACCTGCTGCCGACCGGCATCCAAACCGCCGCTGCAGGCGATTACTCAAACGTCGTCGTCAAACGCGTCTTCGTACCCTCGCTTGACGGCACCGCGAAGATCCCCCTCGAAATTGTCGCTCTCAGGACAACGCCGCTCAGCGCACATACGCCAACGCTCATCACCGCCTACGGCTCGTATGGCGTCGTCTCGTCGCCGTTCTTCATCGGCCCGTTGCTCTCGTGGCTCGAACGTGGCGGCGTGTTCGCCCAAGCCATGATCCGCGGCGGCGGCGAATACGGAGAAGCGTGGCACCAGGCCGCTGTCCACGCGACCGTGTACAAGAGGGCAGACGACCTCGCCGCATGCGCCAAGTGGTTGGCGGCGAACGGCTACGGCGATGCTCAACACCTGGGGATTTTCGGAGGCAGCGCAGGCGGCTACCTGATGGGCCTCGCGCTCACCCGCAATCCGCAACTCTACAGGGCCGTCGTGTCGGAGGTCGGCTTCTACAGCGAATTGCGCGAAGTGTTGACGCCGAACGGCGTCTTCAACATCCCCGAATTCGGCGACCCGCGAGATCCGAAGCAATTTTCATGGGTGTACGCGTACTCGCCGTACTATCAGGTGAAGAAAGGTGTGGCCTATCCAGCGGTTCTCATGACGACGGGTGAGAACGATCCGCGCGTAGCACCGCGCGAGTCACGAAAGATGATCGCTATGCTGCAGGCTGCCACCTCGTCGACCTATCCTATCCTCTTGTGGCAGAAATCCGGTCAAGGTCACGGTATCGGCAATTCGTTCGACCAGCAAGTCGACGACACGACGCAGTTGCTGACTTTCTTCGAAAGCCAGCTGCGCTAAGCGAAAAAGAGGCGAGCTAGAAGTCTGCGACGCAAGGCGTCTTGTTGCGTTCGTGTCGAGGACCAGGTTATCACACCTGAGAACCTCCGCAAGCACCCAGCAAAGGAGGAAACGATGCGTCACTTCGTTATCACGCTCGTTTTTGTGTTGGCCTCGATGACCGCGTCAGCAGCCGATTCCGCAGGCGACGCGCAGATCCAGCGCGCGCTTGCCGCCGGACCGCAATGGATCCGTGCGGATGCAACCGTCGCCACGCTCGACGCCAAAGGCGACACGACGGTCTTGCGGCAAGGCACCAACGGATTTGTCTGCCTTCCCGGCACGCCGGGCGTCATCGGCGATGATCCCATGTGCGCCGATCCCCAAGCCATGCTTTGGATCAAGTCGCTAATGGCGCACGCACCCAAGCCCGCAAACACCGAGCCAGGGGTGATCTACATGCTGCAGGGCGGTTCGGGCTACAGCGACACCGACCCGTATGCTATGACCGGCCCTACCGTGTTGCGTGATCCACCGCATTGGATGCTTATGTGGCCGTTCGACCCGAAGACCACTGGGCTTCCGGATCATCGCGTTTCGACCGGCAGCTGGATCATGTTCGCGCACACCCCGTACGCGCATCTCATGATATTGCAACAACCCTAAGGAGCGTGGGCGTTCGCTGAGCTACCTCGATCGGTTTGCAGCATGGGTATAACGGCGGACACGGGAGACGTCTGGGGAGTCAAGGCCGCGGACTGGGCGGAGTTTCAAGAACCGACATGGCGGCCTGCCTACGCCGCGATCATGGCACGCGCCGAGGTAGGTATCGGTACGAAGCTGCTCGATGTTGGCTGTGGTGGTGGGGGAGCGCTCACCGTCGCGCGGGAGCTTGGCGCCGAGATTCACGGGCTCGATGCATCGAGGGGGCTCGTCGCGGTGGCACGCTCTCGCCTCCCAGGAGCGCGCATCGAGGTTGGCAACATGTTGGAATTGCCCTTCCGCGACGAAAGCTTCGATGTGGTGAGCGGCTTTAACTCATTTCAGTTCGCCGACGATGTCGTGGCCGCATTGAACGAAGCACGACGAGTGTGCAAAAAGCGTGGCCTAGTGACGATGCTCGTGTGGGGACGAAGGCAAGACTGCGACCTGCTCAACGTAATCCTTCCAGCAATCATCACGCCCCCGATTGATGACGGACCGGAATATGCGGAGCCGGAGGTCATGGAAGACGCAATGCGCGCAGCCGGACTTTCACCCACGGTGAGTGGCGATCTCGATTGCGAGTTTACGTACCCGGATAGCGAAATTGCGTGGCGGGCAATCTCGTCGGCGCCGCCGTTGATGCGAGCTTCCGAAAGCCTCGGTGACGAGGCGGTGAGGAAAACCCTAAATGCCGCGCTTGCACGCTTCACTCATGCCGATGGTACGGTGACGCACAAGAATCGACTACGCTGGGCGTTTGCTACGCGCTGAACGTGTGCTCCAGCGGGCCGAGAACCGGGCCCGAAGCGAACTGCTTACGAGCTTACGCAGACCTCTACCCATTGTGCCTGCAGCAAGAGTGACCTGTCAAGTCGCAGAAACCCCGAGTCATCGCGCTTGCGTCGTTAGCTCAATTGGTAGAGCAGCGGACTCTTAATCCGTTGGTTGTGGGTTCAAGTCCCTCACGACGCACACTCTTGCGAAACGGGCAACGTACATGAGTACTCGATACACCTGGGGCCTGGTCGGCGCCGCCACGCTTGGCATCATTTCTGGTTTTTGGCTCGCTCCGGCCCCAGCTCGTCGCGAGCTGAGTCGGCGCGCATCCCGAAACTGGTCGAAGCTCGAAACGATCGCGGTGAGAGAGAGCAGACGCGTTACGCGTGCGGTCACTTCTGCGACAAGCGTCGCAGGACGCATAGCCGAACGCGTCGTCCAGCGGATCACAGGCCCTCTTTCCGTCGCCCAAGTCCCGACCGAGAAGCTCCGCGATGCGATTGCAGAGGACCCCATCCTATCGCGGCGGCCCATTTGGGTCGACGCCGTCGGCGACACGCTTCTCTTGCACGGCGTGGTGGAGAACGATGACGAATGGCGCTCGGCGGATCTGCTCGCGCGACTGACCTCACCGGATGGCTCCGTCCGCAACTTGCTGCAGGTCCGCCGCGAGTCCGGTTCGCCTTAGCCGTTAGGTCGTGATAGCGCCGGAGGAGCTCACCGCTTTCGCATCTCTTGGGACATTCGTCGTCATCGCGGTGACCGCGATCGCCGCGCTCGTGCAATTACGCCACAATCGCGCGGCCAATCAGCTCTCCGGCGTCTTGGAATACATCAAGATCTGGGAAACGGAATCGATACAACACGCGAACAGATTTGTCCAAGATGAGTTGCCGGCAAAACTGAACGACCCGCAATACAGGCAGGAGCTATTCAAGCCCTTCGTCGATCGCACGCGCCATCCGGAATTGACCATCGCAGATTGATGCGAGCAAGCCGGATCCTACATCAAATACGGTCTTATTGCGCCCGGTCAGTTTCTGGATCTTGCCGGCGCGTACGTCGAGAGCATGTGGCTGGCACTGAAAGAGGTCGTCGCCATCAGACGAGTCGTCGGCGGCCAAGCCATGTACGAGAATTTCGAATACCTAGCCGCCGTGCAGCAACAGTGGAACGCGCAACACCAGGTGGGGAATTACCCGCGCAACGTCCCTCGGCTGCTCACCGAGCCAGAATGGCGCCGCCTCGCCGGCACCGCCGGACGCGAACAAGGAACACCAGATACGCCTCAGTAGCGAGAGCTACGAGCCGTTATGGGCTGGAGCGGTAAATCGTCAGTGTCCCACCGAGGTTGACGTCATGCAGCGTTGCTTTAGCGGCGCTCGCGAAGGTGACCCGATAAGTGCCTCCCGGCGGCTTCGCCATCGTTTGCCAGTACCCGCAGCCCACGCAGGAACCAACGACCCATTGCTGCTTGGGATCCCAGTCTTCCACGGTACGTACCAGCAGACCGCCGCTCATCACGTACGTTCCGGATTGGTGTGTCATCAGGTTGCCGCAATGGAGCAGTTCGCTGTACGTGTGGTCGGATTCATAGATAGACTGCATCGAACAAGCCATGCC
>JAJPHJ010000044.1 GCA_021325335.1 Pseudomonadota bacterium
GCGCGATCGAGCAATTCGCCGAGCGGCAACGGTCTCAAGCTGAGCGCCGCCGCGCCCTCCGCGTTGGGCGGCAAAGAGTCGGTTGGCGTCACTTCGTACATCGCATGGCGACGGGCGAGCGTATGGGTCGTGCTTCTTGGGGGTTTGCAATGCCTCCTGGAAGAAGCGCGCGGCGATGAGCGGACTCGAACCGTTCGACAGCGGCGCGCGCGCGGCGGTCATCGTCACACGCGGCCCACTCGTCGAAAGTGAACACCACCTCTGTCACGCGATCGTGGACGCCGCCGGTCGCGTGCTGTCGGCGAACGGCGACATCGAGCGGCCCGTATACATGCGCTCGAGCGCGAAACCGCTCATCGCGACGGCTATGGTCGCCGCCGGCGCGGCTGATCGCTTTCGGTTCACCGACCAAGAGATCGCAATCGCTGCAGGTTCGCACAGCGGAGAGCCTCAGCACGTCGCTGCGGTGCGAAGCATGCTCCAAAAAGCCGGGCTGTCCGAAAGCGCGCTGCGATGCGGGGTGCACGCGCCGACGCATGGGCCAAGCGCAGAAGCGCTGTGTCTTGCGGGCCAGCTGCCGACCGCGATCCACAACAATTGCTCCGGCAAGCATGCCGGCATCATGGCGCTGGCTCTCGCGCTCGGGGCACCAGCAGAAGGCTATCTCTCTGTGGATCACCCCGCGCAACAGGAGATTCTGCGGGTCTGTGCAGCTTTGCTCGACGTTCCCCAAGACACGCTCGTCATCGGCGTTGACGGATGCGGAATCCCCGTCATCGCGGTGAGCCTGAAGGTCGCGGCTGCATTTTATGCGCGGCTCGGAGACCTGGCGAGATTCCCGCGCGAGCTCGCGCCTGCGTTGCGCCGGGTGCGAGACGCGATGGTCGGCCATCCGGATTATGTCGCAGGCACCAACCGGTTCGACACTGACCTGATGAGCGCAGCCCGCGGTGGGGTTTTAGCCAAGGGCGGCGCGGAGGGATATCACGGGAGCGCGGTGCTCGCCCAAGGCATCGGCATGACCGTCAAAGTCGCAGACGGGAACTACCGCGCGGTGGCGCCGTTCGTCATCGACCGCCTCGCGAGCCTCGGCGCATTGGACGAGCAGATGCTCCGCGCGCTCGCACAGCACCGGGTCCCGAAAATCACGAATCATGCCGGCCTCGTTGTGGGCGAGATCCTCTTGGCCGACGGAGCGACCACCCGCGCGAACTAGGTGTTCGTGTATGCGGGGCGGCCGTCTATGTACACGTGGGTGACTTGATTGCGCGCGTTCCAGATCACGAAGTCCGCACGCATCCCCGGTGCGAGCATCCCGATCTCTGCGTCCGCCCCTATCGCCCGCGCCGGCGCCCACGTCGCGCACTGCACCGCTTCGGCAAGCGTGATCCCCGTCGCGGCCATCAAGTTGCGAACCGCCTGATCGAGCGCGAGCCGGCTGCCCGCGATCACGCCGTCTTGCGTGCGCGCCACGCCGCCTTCTTCGACGAGACCTTCCACGAGGGGCATGGCGTCGCTCGCGAGGATGAGATTCAAGCCCTTCAGGCGGTAGAGGAGTGCCAAGTGTTCGACACCGACGTGCACGCCGTCGGCGATCACTTCGCAAAAGACAGACGGATCGAGCAGGTAGGCTGTCAGAATCGACGAGCCGCGATGGTGCAAGCCCGGCATGGCATTGAACGCGTGCGTGAGGATCGAATAGCCGGCTTCGATCGCCGAGTTGCCCATCGCGCACGTCGCGCCGGTGTGGCCTGCCGAAAGGGTCACGCCCCGACGCGCAAGCTCCGCCGCGGCGCGGGGCGCCTCTTCGATCTCGGGGGCCATGGTCACGCGCAGCTTGCCCCCGCGCCAGCTTCCGAGCAGCGCTTCGATGGTCGCGGGTGTCGGCGTGAGCAAGAACTCGCGCGGGTGCGCTCTGCGGTAGTCGGCGTTGAGAAACGGCCCCTCGTAGTGCACCCCGAGCGGCCGGGCGCCCGTCACCTGCGCCAAGCGGTCCGAGATCGTCGCGCCGGCTTGGAGCATCAGCCCCCACGCGCCCGTCATGATCGAAGGAAGAAACGAGGTGACGCCATGCGTCGGCGCATCGGAAGCGACCGCGGCCATCGCCTCGAACGGTTCCCGGTTGAACCACAGCCGGCCGGCGCCATTGATGTGCAGGTCGATGAGCCCGGGCGTGAGCGTGCTTCCGGCCGGCAAGGCGTGGTCCGCTTGCACGAACCGATCCTCGAGCGCCACGATCAAGCCGTCCTCGACCCGGAGGCAGCCGGGTTGTGCGGTGCCGTCGCCGGCAGCAAGCAGCGCCGGACCGAAAACGTGACTCATGGCCTAACCCCGGATGAGCGAGAGGATTTCGTCGCGCTTGGCGGCCAGCAGCTCCGCGCTGTCCGCTTCGACGTTGAGACGGAGGAGCGGCTCGGTGTTGGAGGGCCGCACGTTGCACCACCAATCCGCGTACGAGATCGTCACGCCGTCGAGGTGGCCGATCTCCAAGGCGTCGGCGTACCTCGCCTCGAGCTCGCGAAGCTTAGCGGCAATGTCGGTGACCCGGCTATTGATCTCGCCCGAGCGATAGCGGCGGTCCAATGGTTGCAATAACTGGCTCACGGGTTTGTCCTCTTCGCAGATCAGCTCGAGCACGACGAGGAGCGCGATGAGGCCCGAATCGGCGAAGTAATGATCGCGGAAATAGAAATGCCCGGAATGCTCGCCGCCGAAGATCGCGTTCTGTTCGCGCATGACGCTCTTGATGATGGAGTGACCGACCCGCGTGCGAACCGCGTGGCCGCCGGAACGCTCGATGAGCTCGGGCACGCCGCGGGAGCAGATGAGGTTGTACAAGATAGTCGATCCGGGATGCGAGCGCAAGAGCATTTTAGAGACAAGTGCGGTCACCATGTCGCCGCCGACGAGCGCGCCTCGTTCGTCGGTGATGAAGACCCGGTCCGCGTCGCCATCGAAGGCCGCGCCTAGGTCAGCGCGGTGGCGCCGAACGGCGGCCTGCAGATCGGCCATGTTCTCTGGTTCGATGGGACTTGCCGGATGATTGGGGAAATTTCCGTCCAGTTCGAAGTAAAGCGGGATCACTTCGAACGGCAGGTGCGCGAAGACCGCGGGCACGATATGGCCGGCCATGCCGTTGCCCGCGTCGACGACGATGCGCAGCGGTCGCAAGCGCTTGCGATCGATAAACGAAAGACAATGGCTGACGAACTCGGGCAGCGGATCTTTGCGCTGAATGCCGCCGGGCTTTTGCGCTGGGGTGAAACGGTCCGCCAAAACGAGATCGCGGATCGCGAACACCCCGGTCTCAGCCGAAAGCGCGATCGCTTGTTCGCGGCACAGTTTGAATCCGTTGTACTCTTTGGGATTGTGCGACGCTGTGATCATCGCTCCGGCTGAGTAACCGAAATGGCCGACCGAGAAATAGAGTTCGTCGGTCGACGTCAACCCGAGGTCGATGACGTCCGCGCCTTGGAGGTTGACGCCCTCGGCGAACGCGGCGAAGAGCGGTTCGGAACTCGTGCGCATATCGCGGCCGACCGCGACGGCCTGGGGATGGAGAAACTCGACAAACGCCCGGCCGATCTTCCGGGCGACGTCCTCGTTTAACTCGCTCGGGTAGATCCCGCGAATATCGTAGCTCTTGAAGATCTCGGGCGTGGCTGTCCGCATCGGTGATCAGCGCGCGTGCAGCGCGGCGTAGCGCTCGAGCCAGACAATCGCGGCGACGACCGCGCCGAGCATGACTAGGAGCCGCCACAGCGCAGGAGGCTGCGGCGCCTGTTGCCATTTGCCGAATGCCATGCGCGGACGTTCGGGGCGACGTGCCGGGTCGCCCCCCGGCATCAGCGCCGCGCGCGGCTCACAGGTCGTGGTAGAGGTAGAATTCGTACGGGTGCGGACGGATTTTCACTTCTTGCAGCTCCTTCGTCCGCTTGTACGTGGTCCACGTGTCGATGAAGTCACGCGTGAAGACGCCGCCATCAAGCAGGTAGGCGTGATCGCGTTCCAGGGTCGCGAGCGCTTCATCCAGACTGCCTGGCACCGATTTGATCTTCTTGGCTTCGCGCTCGGGGAGATCGTAGATGTTCTTGTCGAGCGGCCCGAAGCCGGCTTTGGTCGGGTCGATCTTGCGCTTGATGCCGTCGAGCCCCGCCATGAGCATGGCCGAGAACGCGAGGTAGGGATTGGCGGCCGGATCCGGCGGCCGGAACTCCACGCGTTTGGCTTTGGCAAATTTGGGTCCGCTGAAGAAGATCGGGATGCGCACGGCCGCCGAGCGATTGCCTTTTGAGAACGCGACATTGACCGGCGCTTCGTAGTGGGGCACGAGCCGCTTGTACGAATTCGTCGTGGGCGCGCAAAACGCGAGCAGCGAGTCGATGTGCGTCAGCAGGCCGCCGATGTAATAGAGCGCGGTTTGCGAAAGCTCGGCGTATCCGCTCGACGAGTAGAAGAGATTCTTGCCGCCTTTCCACAGGCTTTGGTGCACGTGCATGCCCGATCCGTTGTCGCCGAAGAGCGGCTTGGGCATGAACGTGACCGTCTTGCCGTGACGGCGGGCGACGTTGCGCGTGACGTACTTGTAGATCATCACGTTGTCGGCTTGCTGGAGCAGCGTCGCGTACCGGATGTCGATCTCGGTCTGGCCGGCCGTTGCGACTTCATGGTGGTGCATCTCCACCTCGACGCCCCACTCTTGCAGCGCGAGCACCATCTCCGAGCGGATGTCCGTGTGTTTGTCGGAGGGCTGCACCGGAAAGTAACCCTCTTTCGGACGCAGGCCGTAGGCGAGGTTGGGATTGTCGCTGCTGCCGGAATTCCAATGCGCTTCTTCCGAGTCGATCGCATAGCCCGTGTCGTAGGGCGCGATGTCGAAGCTGAGATGGTCGAAGATGTAGAACTCGAGCTCGGGCCCGAAGTAGGCGACGTCAGCGACGCCGCTCTTTTGGAGATGGGCTTGCGCGCGCTGTGCGATGTTGCGCGGATCGCGCCCGTACCACGCCTGCTCCCGCGGATCGAAGACGCTGCAGATGAACGACGCGGTTGGGATGTTCAGGAAGGTGTCAAGCCGGACCGAGGCCGGGTCCGGTACGAGCACCATGTCGCTCTCTTGAATCTCTTGGAACCCGCGGATGCTCGAGCCGTCAAAACCGATGCCGCTCTCGAACGTCGCGGCATCGACTTGCTCCACCGGCACGGAGGTGTGCTGCCACATCCCCGGCACGTCGATGAACTTGAAATCGACGATCTTGACGCCATGTTTCTTTAAGAAGTCCATCGCGGTCTTTACGGGCGATGCGGTCGGCACGTCGTCGCTCCTCCCTTCGAAAACGCAGGTGCTGTATGTCCGGCGATTCCCGTGGAGAGGGCGATCCCTTTTAGCCCGCTGCTTGAACGAACCCCGCAGCCCTTGGACAGATGTCTTGTGGATAAGTCGAGCAGCTCAGACCTGGCAATTGCGGCAGAAGAACGTGCTCTCACCACCGGCGTGAACCGAGGAGACGCGGTGGCCGCAGCGCGGGCATGCGGCTTTGCCCTTGCCATGGACCTTCATGAAGGAGCGGACCTGCCTGTGCAGCGGATGCTTGCCTTCGGCGTGCTGCGCTTGCACGGTAGCAACGGATTGGGAAAGGACGCTTCGAATCGCATCGTACAGAGCGTGCCGTTCCACGTCGCTCAGCGTCGAGGCGCGGCGCAGCGGACGCAGCCGGGCTTCGAAAAGGATCTCGTCGGCGTACGCGTTGCCGATGCCCGCGACAAACGCCTGATTGCGCAAGACGTTTTTCAGCTCGCCGCGGTGGCGGCGCAAGCGTTCCGAAAATGCTTTGAAGTCCAGCTTCGGGTCGAGCGCCTCCGGACCAAGATCGGCGAACGAGGGGATATCGGTCGCTGGATCGCTCGTTACATAGACGCGGGCCATCATCGTGTTATCCAGAAAGCGGATGTCCTCGGCACCGGAGAGTTGAAGGGTGAAACACGTCGCCGGCAACGCCGGTGCTCCGCGGCTGCAATAGGCGAAGCGGCCGCTCAGCATGGGGTTGATGATGAGCGACGGACCATCATCGGCAAAGCCGAAGATGAGGAATTTACCGCGCCGCTCGATACCTGCGATCTTTCGGCCGGTCAGGTCGCGGGCGAAATCGAGTGGCGGGTAGCGGATGACGAACGCGCGCGACGGATTCGTGACGACGGCGAGGATGGTCTTGCCGATCGCATAGCCCGACAGCGCCGTGCGTAGCAACTCAAGTTCTGGGAGTTCGGGCAAAATCCCAAACGCTAGCCGGGTGTCATCGGCACGGTGATGGGCAGCGGATTGGTCGCCGTGTTGGCCGCGGTCAGAGACGGAATGGTGGCGTTGCCGGTGAGACCGGGCGCGAGGCACGTCACTGGAATGCTCGAACCGATCGCGACGTTTTGCACGAGCAAGACGCCGGCGGAATTCGTCGTCGCGCTTGGGGTGACGCCGTCAACTCGGACAAGCGCACCGCCGACCGGTTGGTTGTTGCCAGCCTGGACGCACGTGACTTGCACCGCGCCATAGGTCTGCACGCCGATGTCGTTCGGATTAGGGCAGCCCCAAAGAGCCGCGCAGGCGGCGACGACGGCGCACGCGGTCAAGCCCGTTCGAATCCAGTTTTTCATATTCAGCCATTTTCGGTGCTGTGTCGCAGATTGCATTTTGGCGCTTGCGCGGCGGGGCTTGGAGAAGGCCGCTTTGGCGCTTAAGGTCCGATTGCGCGGCGACCTTTGCCGCGCTATACTGAGGGGACCGATGAACGTTCGCAAGCCGCTTTTCGTGACGCTCGTGGCCGCCGGCCTTGCGGTTTGCTCCGTGGCGACGGTCGTGCGCGCGGATCCGGCTCCCTCGGCATCGGCGAGCCAACCTGGGGCTGCGGCTTTGCTCGCCCAGGCGCAATCCGAGGCGGCCGCGGGCCATAACGACACCGCCAAACAAATCTTGCTGCAAGCCGCATCGAAGTATCCCGACGACATGCAGATCCAAAAGCTGTTGGGCGACGTCGAGTACCGGCTCCAGAATTACGATGCCGCCGCTGCGGCGTATCAAAACGTCCTGGCCCACGACCCGAACGACAAAGAGGTTCACAACCGCCTGGGCGGCGTGTATGCCGCGCAGGACCGCTACAACGATGCGATTTCAGAATTCCGCAAGAGCCTTCCCTTGGCGGTCGGGTTTTTGAATCTCGTCGAGGCCTATGACGATGAAGGCCGTCTTTCAGAACTGGAAGACGAGTTCCAAGCCGATGTGAATCGGGATCCGAACAATCCGCTCTTCCACGTGAACTTGGGCACGATCTACGAGCACGAGCAAAAGTTCAGCCTGGCGCAAGAAGAGTTTCAGTCCGCTCTCGATGCGAATCCCAGTTTCGCCGAGGCGCACAACGGTCTTGGCATCGTGTACGGAGATCTCGGCCGCTGGCAAGACGCGATCATGCAATACCGGCTTGCGATCCTCGAGGAACCGAAATCGCCGCATCCGTGGATGAATTGGGGCGTGGAGCTCATCGGCGAAGGCAAGTACAACGACGCGCTCCAAAAGCTTCAGTACGCGATCCAGCTCGACCCGGTCTTCGCGCAATCCTACAACAATATGGGCGTGGCGTACGAGTACCTGAACCAGTTCACCCCGGCGGTCGAATCGTACGAAAAAGCGCTCGCGCTTGATCCGCGCTTACGCCAGGCGTATCAGAACCTGGGCAACATCTACTTCACGCACAATTTGCTCAATCTAGCGGAAGCCGCGTTTATCAAAGGCATCGCGGTCGCGCCCAAGTATGCGGCCTTGCACTTCGATCTCGGCGTTGTGTACGAACAGCAACGCAAGTACGATCTCGCCGCCGATCAGTACAAAGCGGCCCTCGCGAGCCAACCGAGCCTCAGCGTCGCGCGTGACATGTTGGCAGGCGTCCAAGCCAAGATCGGTCACGAATAATTTCCCAACGTCATTCGCGCAAATCTATTCGCGCGTATCGCGCGCGAGGGCGATAAGATCGACTTCGATCAAAGCCCCGTTCGGAAGCGCGCCTGCGCCGATCGTCGTGCGCGCCGGCCGGTGCGAGCCGACGAAGCGCTCGTAGGCTGCGTTCACCACCCCGAAGTGCGTCAGATCGGCGAGAAAAATGCCGACTTTGAGGATGCGATCGGGGCGCGTCCCAGCCGCCTCTAAAATCGCGCCCAGATTGGCGAAGACCTGTTCGGCTTGCGCCTCGATCCCCGCGGGCAGGGTCCCGGTCTTGGGGTCGGTTCCGAGTTGGCCCGCCGTGAAGATGAAGCCATTGGCTTCGATCGCCTGGCTATACGCAGCGACGGGTCGCGGCGCCGCGCTCGATGAAATGATACGCATGAGCGCGAGCGTCCAACACAAGAGCGCTCGGCCCCTTCAAGGGAGGGTCCATGGCTGAGACGACGATCTACACGAAACCGGGCTGCCCGTACTGCGCCGCAGCGATGGAAGACTTCCGCCAGCGTCAGGTGCCGTTCCGCCAAATCGACGTGCAGCACGATCTCGCCGCGCGCGCAGCGATGCAAAAGCTGACCGGAGGGCTCAAGGTCCCGACAATCGTCCATCCCGACGGCAGCGTGAGCGTGGGTTTCGACGGCGCCTGAACGGTCCACTGACGCGGGCGTGACCCGCGCGATTGCAACCGCCAGCGGGGTTTGCCGATAACTGAAGAGCGGCAACCGCCTTTCGCAGCGACCCGCCGGCTATGACGAATTCCACATTTCGACGTTCGGTCGAAGAAGCACGCTGGCTCGAGAGCAGCATCCTCAAATCGAGGTTGGTGACGATCGGCGTTGCGGCCATCGCATTTGCCGTCCTGCCCTGGGATTACTCGCGCTGGCTTCAGGCCGCCATCCTCGTGGTGTGGCTCGTGCAAGGGATCGCAGCGGCGACGATTGTCAGCCGCGCGACGCGCGTAGCGCAAATTCGTTTGGCCGGCGCGAGCCTGCTGGTCCTGGACACGGTCGTGCTCACCGTTCCGGTCGTGCTCTACCTCCCGAGCCTGCCGGAGGTGTGGATCGCGTTTTTGGTACCGCTCATCTGGGGCGGCGTGCGCGAGCGGATCATCGGGGCGTCGGGCGTGGCAGCCCTCGGCACCGTCGTCCTCAGCGCCGCGCTGTACTTCCATTGGATGGCGCCGGCCGGCGAACCGCAGCTCGGCCGTTATATCTTCGACGTCGCCATCTTGTGGTTGTGCGTGTTGGCCATCAGCCATTTCGTGCGCGGTGTGACGTTCCGCAGCGAAGCGCTGGCCACGCAGCAAGAGAAGCTGGAGATCGCGCTCCGTTCGCAAGAAGAGATGCGCACGCGCGCGGACGTGCAGGCCTCTACGCTCAAGAAGGTCACCGAGCTTGCGGTGAGCCTGCTGCGGGAACGCCAATTGCACGCGCTGCTCGACCGGATGCTCGATGTGACGATCCAGTCGTTCGGCTTTCGTGCAGGCGCTATCCTCATCGCCGAGCGCGAAAACGAATCGTACGCTTACACGGCCGTACGCGGCTACCCGAAGCGCGGAGAGCAGGAGCTGACCGAACGGCGCGTACCGTTCGCCTTGGCCGAACTGAAGATGGACAAGCGCTTTGCCATCCGCCCCTCCGTGTACTATGCGCCCGTCGAACGCCAGACGTGGTACACCGAGCCCTCGTACTGCTACAGCCCTGACGCCGTGAATGTCCGGCGCACGGGACCGGGGGCGTGGCACGAGGCAGACACGCTCATCTTCGCGCTGCGCAGCTCGTCTGGAGAAGTGATCGGACTGCTCATACCAGACGCGCCGGCCGACGGTAAGATCCCATCCGACGAAACGATCGACAACATCGCGCTGTTCGCGCGCTTAGCTGCCGCGGCGATCGAAAACGTGCACATCGTCACGACCGAGAAGAGCCGCGCGAATACGTTGTCCGAACAAAACCTCGAGATGAAGCGCCTGTACTCCAATGTGGAAGCGCTGGCCGAGGAACGACGGCTGCAGGCCGATCGGCTTGCCCGCATCTTGGATCTCACGGCGGCGATCTTCCGCGAACGCGACCTCAAGGCGATGCTGCGGCGCATCTTGCAGGTCGCCACCGAGACGTTCGGTTTCTCCGCAGGCACCATCTTGCTGCGCGATCCCCACCGCAATGTCTACGTGCGTCACGCCGCCGTCGGTTACCCCGAGGGCGTCGAGGGCGTCGAGGTCACGGCGGAAGAGGTGCAAAGCGACGTCAGTCCGGCGACGCGGGTGCGCGACACCTTCTACTACGTGCCTATGGAGCTGCACCACGGAGGTGGCGTCACGCGACACCCCGACCGGCTTGCGCTGCCACGCATCCAACCTGGGGACTGGCACGAGAACGATCTGTTGCTCTTTCCGATCTTCGATTCGGCCGGCACCATGATCGGACTGCTTTCACCCGACGATCCGAAAGATCACCGGGTGCCGCGCGACGAGACCATCCGCACGATCGAGGTGTTCGCGCAGCTCGCCGGCATCGCGGTCGAAAGCGCGCGCTTGCGCAGCGCGGCCGATATTCCGGCGTAGAATCTATCAGAGACTGAGGTAGGCGTCCAGCTCCCACGGGTGGACCTGGGTGCGATAGGTCTCCCACTCGGCGAGTTTGGCTTCGCGCAGCCGATGATAGCTGTGATCGCCCAAGGCCGCGCGCATGATGGCATCATCATCGAGCGATTGCACTGCTTCTTGCAACGACGTGGGCAGCTGACCGACGCCGAGGTTCGCGCGCTCGTCATCGCTCAGCGCCGCCACCAACGTCTCCACGGGATCGCCGGGCACGAGCTTGCGCCGCACGCCGTCGACTCCCGCCTTGATGACGCAGGCGAGTGCCAGATACGGGTTGCACGATGGGTCGGGCGAGCGTAGCTCTACCATCACGTCATCGCCGGCGTGCTCCGGCACGCGGACGAGCGCGCTCTTGGCGCGCCGCGACCACTGCAGATACGAAGGCGCGTCGAAACCCGGTACCAGCCGTTTGTACGAATTGACCGTGGGGTTCGTGACGAGCGTGAAGCCGCGAGCGTGGTCGAGCAGCCCGCCCACATACGAAAGGCCTGTCTCGGAAAGTCCCACGCCGCTGTCCTGCGCGTCCACGAAGACGTTCGCGCCATCGCGCAAGAGCATCTGCGCGAGATGCAATCCGCTGCCGTCTTGGTCGACGAACGGTTTTGGCATGAAGGTGGCATGCAGGTCGTGGCGCGCTGCGACGGTCTTGACGACGACCCTCGCCGTGGCGATGGCGTCGGCAAGCGAAAGCGCGTCGCAATAGCCGAGATCGATTTCGTGTTGCCCGCGCGAGACTTCGTGGTGCGTCGCTTGGACGCGCACGCCCATCTCTTCGAGAGCGAGCGAAATTTCGCAGCGCGCGAGATCTCCTCGGTCGATCGGGCTTAGATCGAAATAAGAACCTTTATCCGGGGTCATCGTGCCTTGCCGGCCCTCTGGCTCGCGCTCGAAGAGGAAAAACTCGAGCTCGGCCCC
>JAJPHJ010000047.1 GCA_021325335.1 Pseudomonadota bacterium
GTCGGAGCGGGCGAGAGCATCACCTTTCACCATTGGCTCGGGCTCGCTGAGTCGCATCAAGACATCCACGAACTCAACGACCTCGTCCGCGAGCGAGGGCCGACGCAGTTCATCAACCGGACGCGCGATTACTGGCGCCTGTGGGTCAATAAAGAACCGCTCGACGCGGCGGATCTCGACGAACGGTTTGTCGCGCAATACAAGCGTAGCCTGCTCGTGATGCGCACGCAGATCGACAATCACGGGGCCATCATCGCCGCTAACGATACGGATATCTTGCGCTTTTCGCGCGACACCTACTCGTATATGTGGCCGCGCGACGGCGCGCTCGTCTCTATGGCGCTCGTCCGCGCCGACTACCAAGCGCTGGCCGCGAAATTCTTGTCGTTCTGCGCCGATGCGATGACCGCGGGCGGCTACCTGCTGCACAAGTACAACCCCGACGGCTCCCTCGGTTCTTCGTGGCATCCCTGGCTCGACGCGAGCGGCCGGGAGCAGCTCCCAATCCAAGAGGACGAGACCGCGCTCGTGCTGTGCGCGTTGTGGGAGCATTACCACAAGTATCGCGACGTCGAAGTCATCCGTCCGCTCTACCGCGAGATCGTGACGAGAGCGGCGGACTTCATGTGCCGCTACCGCGACCCGGTGACAAAGCTCCCGCTCGCTTCGTACGATCTTTGGGAAGAGCGTCACGGCGTCCACGCCTTCACCGTCGGATCGGTGTGGTCGGGCTTGCGCGCAGCCGCGCAGTTCACCGATCTTTTCGGAGAGACGCGCCGTAGCGCCATGTACAATACCGTGGCCGAAGAGATCAGCACGGCGGTCGGCAAGTACCTGTGGGCTCCCGATCTCAACCGGTTCGTGCGGATGATCAGTTTCGGCCCGGATGGGCGGATGACGCGCGACGAGACCGTGGATAGCGCGCTCCATGGCCTCTGGTATTTCGGGATGTTCTCGCCCCGCGACGAGCGCGTCATGCAGACCGTGGCCGCGATCCGCGACCGGCTGTGGATCCGCACCGATGTGGGAGGTTGCGCGCGCTACGAAAACGACTACTACCAACGCTTCCACGACCTGCCGCCGACGCTGCCCGGCAATCCATGGTTCATCTGCACGCTGTGGCTCGCCCAGCATGCGATCGCGTGCGCGCAGACGCGTAGCGAACTCGAGGCCGCCAAAGCCCAGATCCGGTGGGCCTGCGACCACGCGCTGCCGAGCGGGATCTTGGCCGAACAGGCTCACCCGATCACGGGCCTGCCCCTATCGGTCTCACCGCTCACCTGGAGCCACGCGGCTTTCTGCCTGGCATTCCAAGAGTACGTGCGGCGGTGGGCTGAATTGGCCTAGCGCAACCGCTCTACGCTACAGGCGGCGATAGGTCGGGCCCCTCACCATCGGCGCGTCCGAGCGGAAATCCCGCAACACCGACGTCACGGTCAACTCGATCGTCGTGACGTCAACGTCATCATCAGACGCCGGCAGGCGGGCGACGTCTCCGCGGATGCAATACGCCGCAGCGTCGAGCACGCACCACAGGGCGGCTTTACCCGAGCGCATGAGGTTCTCGTAGCTCGAGGACCCTCTTGCGACGACGAAGTGGATGTGCGAAGCGTCGTGCGCTTTCATCTCGGGCGCGCCGAGCACGGCGACGCGGGCCCGACCGTCTGCATCTGCCGTCACGAGCAACACCGCGCTCGGCTCGCCGCCTTGGGGGTGCGCGCCGAATTCAAAACGCAGGGGAGGCGGAAGCTGCGCGCCGATCTCTTGCGACATCATCCTTCTTTCTTGCGCGCGAACCGCTCGAGCACGTATTGCGCGATCTGTTTGGCCGCTTGCCCGGAATAATAGGCGAATTGTCGGGGCGAGGTGGCGGTCTTGCCCATCGCCACGTCGATGACGCCGCGCGCAAAGGTTTCGAGCTCTTCGTCGCGCTCGAGCTGATAGGGGTTGCGCTCCGGCGCGGGGTCTGCGGGCGGCCCCGATCCCTCGTTCATACCGTTTGGATGATGAACGGGTTCGTGCGACGCTCCACGCCGATCGTCGTCTCGGCGCCATGGCCGGGCAGCACGCCCACGTCATCGCTGAAGCTCAGCAACTTCGAGCGGATCGAGCGCATGATCTCTTCGTACGAGCCGCCCCACAGGTCCGTGCGGCCGATGCTGCCGGCGAACAAAGTGTCTCCCGACAAGATGAACGGCACGCGCTCTTCGAGCACGAAGCTCACACTCCCGGGCGTGTGTCCGGGGGTGTGCAGCACTTGCAAGGCATGCGAGCCGAACTCAACTCGCTGGTGTTCGGCGAGATACCGGTCGATCTCGGTCATCGCGGGCGTCGGCGCGCCGAGCCAGTGCGCTTGCGTGTCAAGGTTCTCGTAGAGCGGCATGTCGGCTTCATGCAAGAGAACCGGCGCGCCCGTACGTTCTTTCAGCGTCGCAAGGCCGCCGACATGGTCGATGTGAGCGTGCGTGGCGACGATCGCGACGACGCGGAGCGCATGCCGCTCAAGCACGCTCGCGATCCGCTCCACGTCATCGCCGGGATCGACGACGACCGCCGTCCGCGTTCGCTCGTCGCCGAGCACGACGCAGTTGCACGCGATAGGACCGACCGGAAAATGCTCCACAATCATACGCGCCTAAGGCCTTGTTTGTGTGCTCGGAGTGGCCCTGCACGGGCGCGCGAAGGTCCGTCGACACGGTGCCGTCAAAACGCACATCGTTTTGAAGCTTACCGACGCAGCGGTCACGGCGCGCGAACTCGACCGTCATATCCTCGACCTCGTCGCCGATCCTGAGGCCGGCGACGCCGCGTTCGATCGCGTCGCGGTGGAGGTCTTCCGTTATCAATACGCCGCGAACGCGCCCTACCGCGCGCTTTGCGATCGCGTGGGGCGCACGCCGCAGACCGTTTCGGGCTGGCGCGATATCCCCGCGATCTCCGCCGCTTCGTTCGGCGACGCTCGTCTCGCCTGTTTTTCACCGCAGCGCGCGCGCCTGCGATTCGTCTCGAGCGGGACCACGCGCGGCGGCGGACGGGCATCGGTCCACGAGATGGACACGACTGCATTGTACGACGCATCGCTTGAAAGGCAATTTCGCCGCTGCGTGATGCCGGATCGCGACCGGATGCGCATGCTCTTCTTGGTTCCGGCTTTCTCCGAAGCGCCGGAATCGTCGCTTGCCTACATGTGCTTCCGCCTGTTCGAGCGCTGCGCGACGAGCGGCGGCTTTTACGTCCGTAGCGGCAGGCTTGAGGGCGCGGCGCTGAGCGCGGCGCTTCGCGCGTCGGAAGAGCCGACGCTCGTCTTCGGCACTGCCCTCGCGTTCGTCCATTTTCTTGACGGCTGCCGGGACGAGGGCGCGCGGTTTGCGTTGCCCGCGGGAAGCCGGCTGATCGAGACGGGAGGCTTCAAAGGAAGATCTCGCTCGGTCGAGCCCCAGCGATTCTACGAGGCCATCTCGCAGACGTTCGGAGTCCCGCTCGAGCTCTGCGGATCGGAATACGGCATGTGCGAGCTGTCCAGCCAGTGGTACGACGCTCAGTTGAGCGACGGGCTCGCCGGCCGGCCGTTGCGCAGCTGGGTGAAGGTCGGACCGCCCTGGACGCGCTTCCTCGTCGTCGACCCGGTCACCATGGAGCCGGTCGCCGACGGCCGCGAGGGTCTGCTCTCCGTCTTCGACCCGTGCAACCGGGGATCTGTCGCCGCGGTGCTCACAGCCGACGTGGTGCGAAGACAAGCCGACGGTTTTCTCTACCTTGGCCGGTCGCCGGCAGCCCCGCCGAAAGGTTGCAGCATCAGCGCCGACGCGATGCTGGAATCCCATGCCTGAGGTGGCATCCCACCTGAACCGGCGGATCGCAGCGCTGATGGAGGGAGCGGCTCAATGGCGCGATCCTTCTTCTGATATCCGCGCCGCCGCGCGGGCGGCGCTCGAAGGTGGAGAGTGGCCACCGCAAGTCGTCGAGCGTGCGCTCGACAACGCGTTGTTCGACGCCGATGCCGTGCTTGGCAGTCTTGCTTCAAAGGCCGAGGCCTCGGGCGAGGCGCCGCTTCGCCCGCACGCCGCCCACGATCGAAACGTCCTCGCGATCTTGCCGGGCAACGTCTTGGGGCCGACTCTTGCCACCGCGTACTGCGCGGCGGCTGCAGGCGCAAGGCTCCTGCTCAAGAGCTCGAGCCGCGAACTACGGCTATGCGAACTGGTCGCCGCACAGTTCTCGGCCCTGAGCCCTGTCCTCGAAGGTACGCTTATCCCCATGCGATGGTCCGGCGGCGACCAGGATCTCGAGGCGAAGGTCTTTCCATCCGTGCAGCGGATCCTTGCCTTCGGTTCGGACGAGACGATCGCCGACATCAAGCGGCGCGCGCCGCGCCACGTCTCGGTCATCGGCTACGGCAACGCGTACAGCGTCGGCTATGTTCCGCTCGAGGCGGATGTGGCCGCTGCCGCGATCGCGGCGGCGGCGGACGTCGCCATGTTCGATCAGCGCGGGTGCCTGTCTCCGCAGACGATCTACGTGGAAGGCGATGCAGCCAAGGCGATCTTATTCGCCCATGCTTTGGCCAGAGCGCTCGCGCGCCTAGCACCGGCATTGCCGCGGGCTCCCGCGGGCGACTCCGAGCGGGCAGCCGTCGCGGAGTTCCTTCGCAGACTCGCCGTGCGAGCGCTGCCGGCCACGACGCATGCGCTCGACACGGTGCTCACGGGTCACGCGGCCGGTGGGGTGCCCTCCTATGTGGTTGGCGTCGAACCCATGGGCGAACCCGTATGTGCTGGGTTCGGTCGCATCGCCATCGTCAAACCCGCCGCAAGCGCCACCCAAGCCGCGCGCGCTATCGGCGCTTTTCCCCACCAGCTGGACACGATCGGCATCGCAGGCGCTCTGGACCACCATCGGCCGGAATTTTTGGCTTGTTCGCCGTCGCGTATCTGCGCGCTCGGTGAGATGCAGCGTCCTCCCTTTGGCTATCGCCCGCGCATCGCCGACTTCCAGCTGGGTTCGGCTGCGTGAGCTCGCCTCCGTTCGGCGAACGGCCGGGACACGTGAGAGTGAAGCCCCCTGGACCGGCTAGCCGGAAGCTGACCGAGCAGCTGCGCGAGTTTGAAAGCCGCAATATCACCTACGTCGACGAAGATTTTCCCATTTTCTTATCACGCGCGGCTGGGGCCAACGTCGCCGATGTGGACGGAAACGTTTACGTCGACCTGTCCGCGTTCTTCGGCGTCGCCGCCACCGGCCACAGCAATGCCGGCGTCTCGCGAGCTGTTCGAGATCAAGCGAGGACGCTGTTTCATGGGATGGGCGACGTCTATCCCACGGAGAACAAGGTCGCTCTGGCGCGCAAGCTCTGCGAGTTGACCCCGGGCAAAGGTGAAAAGCGGGTCATTTTCGCCTCGACCGGCGCAGAGGCGATCGAAGCAGCGCTCAAGACGGCGGCGATCGCAACCGGGAAACCCGGCGTGCTGTGTTTCACGGCCGCATACCACGGACTGGGCTACGGGGCGCTCTCGGTCACCGATCGAGACTTGTTCCGCGCCCCTTTCCTGCGCCAGCTCGGGCATTTCGAGCAACGCGTGCCGTATGCGTATTGTTTTCGCTGTCCGCTCGACCTGCAGTACCCCTCATGCGCCGCGGCATGTCTCGACTTCGTCCGCCGCGCGCTCGATGGGACTGCGGGCGCCGAGATCGGCGCGGTCATCGTTGAGCCGATGCAGGGGCGGGGTGGAGAGGTGCCCGCCCCAACCGGATGGCTTTCGGCTCTGCGACAGCTCTGCGACGAGCGAGGCCTCATCCTCATCGCCGATGAGATTTTCTGTGGCTTCGGGCGTACCGGCCGCTGGTTCGCCTGCGAACACGCGGGCATCGTCCCAGACTTGATCTGCGTGGGAAAAGGAATGTCCTCCGGATTCCCCATCGCAGCCTGCGTCGGCTCCGCCGCGATCATGGATCGCTGGCCCGCCTCCAAAGGCGAGGCGATCCACACGAGCACCTTCTTAGGTCATCCGACCGGCTGCGCCGCAGCGCTTGCCTCCATCGAAGAGATGCAGACAAAGCGGCTGGTCGCCCGCGCCGCCAAGCTCGAAGCCTTCATGCGCAAGCGGCTCGGCACGCTGCGCACGCAAAGCAAGGGAAAGATCGGCGATGCGCGTGGGCTCGGGCTCATGTGGGGGCTCGAGTTCGTCCGCCCCGATGGTGCCCCTGACAAGGAGCGCGCCGTGAAGATGATGCGCGAAGCCTTACAGCGCGGCGTATTACTGCTCACGAGCGGTCCGGACGGAAACGTTCTTTCGCTCACGCCGCCGCTCGTCATCACGACGGATCAACTGGAATTTGGGATCGACGTGCTCGCGGATCTCATCGCGCACGATTGATGCACAGCCTATCCACAGCGATCGATAGCCTATCCACAATTTTCTTCGAAAAACGAACAACCGTTCAGTTGCGCGCTGGGTAATGATTGAGTATACTGCGTCTACACCGACCGCGGTGCCGAGGAAGTCAGCAAC
>JAJPHJ010000040.1 GCA_021325335.1 Pseudomonadota bacterium
CGGAAAGGCCAGTTTGTCCAAGTCCCTCATCATCGTCGAGTCGCCCGCCAAGGCCCGGACCCTTAAGAAGTTTCTCGGCGGCCGCTACCAAGTTCTCGCCTCGGTCGGGCACGTCCGCGACCTTCCCAAGAGCAGGCTCGGCGTGGACGTGGAGCATGATTTCACGCCCTCGTACGTGACCATCAAAGGCAAGGGCGATGTCATCAAAGAGCTGCGCAGCGCGGCGAAAAAAGCCAGCGTCGTCTATCTTGCGACCGATCCCGATCGCGAGGGCGAGGCCATTGCCTGGCATCTCGCGGAGCTCCTCAAGCTGACCGATCCCAAGCGAATCGAACTCCACGAGATCACGAAGAACGCAGCGCAGCAGGCGCTCAAACATCCCGACGTCATCAACGTCGATCGCGTTAACGCGCAGCAAGCGCGGCGCATCCTCGACCGTCTCGTCGGATACCAGATCTCCCCGCTCTTGTGGCGGAAAGTTCGAGGCGGCTTGTCGGCGGGACGCGTGCAATCGGTCGCGGTAAAACTCATCGTCGATCGCGAGCGTGAGATCAAGGCGTTCACGCGCCACGAGTACTGGACCGTTTCCGCGACGCTCTGGCCGCATGGGCATCACGACGCGCTGCACACCTTCGTGGCCGATCTCGTGTCCGTCGGCGGCAAGCGCGTCAATCTCCCCGACGACGTGGCTGCGGCGGTGGGCTCGAAGAGCGCCTACGTCACCACAAGCGAAGACGCACAGGCCATCGCCGAGCGGCTGAAAGCAACACCCTTTTCGATCGGCGCGATCAAACGGGCCGAACGGCGCGACAACCCCCGCAGTCCATTCACGACGAGCACGCACCAACAGGAAGCTTCGCGGCGCCTGAAGATGCGCGTGCGCAAGACGATGCAGATCGCGCAGGGACTGTATGAGGGCGTCGATACGGGCGACGGCACGGTCGGTCTCATCACGTACATGCGCACGGACTCGACCCGGCTTTCCGAAGCCGCGCAGATGATGGCGCGCGAGTACATCGTGCAGCGGTTCGGTGAGGCCTTTCACGGCGGGCGTCAATACAAGGTCGCAGAGAGCGCGCAGGATGCGCATGAAGCCATCCGTCCGACCGATGTGAGCCGCACGCCCGAAAGCATGGCGCAATATCTGGACGCCCCGCAGTTGAAGCTCTACCGGCTCATCTGGGAACGCTTTGTCGCAAGCCAGATGTCACCCGCGATCTACGACCAAACCACGATCGACGTGACGGCCGGCGACTGCCTGCTCCGTGCTACGGGTAGCGTCCTGAAATTCGCCGGCTATACGGCGATTTATCAAGAGACCCGCGACGAAGACACGACCGAAGAAGAGGAGCGGCGCAAGCAGCTGCCGCCGGTCGAGGAAGGTCAGAAACTTGACGCCCGCAAGGTGAGCCCGGATCGCCACGAGACCCAACCTCCGCCCCGCTACACCGAAGCGAGCTTGGTGAAGGCTCTTGAGGAGAAAGGGATCGGCCGGCCCAGCACCTACGCGACGATCGTCGAGACCATCCAAGGCCGAGGTTACGTGCGGCTCGTCGAGCGCCGCTTCGAGCCCCAAGACATCGGTTTTGTCGTCACTGAGCTGCTCGAGGAGTACTTCAAGGAGATCGTCGACACGAACTTCACCTCGGAGATGGAACAGCGGCTCGATCGCGTCGAAGAGGCGCACGACGACTGGGTGTCGCTCTTGCGCGCCTTCTACGGACCTTTTTCCGCAGATCTGCAGCGCGCCGAAGAGCATTTCCCCAAGGTGGAGCTCGAGGAAGACGAGACGGACGAGGTGTGCCCCACCTGCGGGCGTCCGATGAAGATCAAGACCGGGCGCTTCGGGAAGTTTCTCGCGTGCTCGGGTTATCCGGAATGCAAGACGACGCGGCCGATCGTCAAGGACTCTGGCGTCATCTGTCCGCGCGACGGCGGACGCATCCTCGAGCGGCGCAGCCGCCGGGGCCGCGTCTTTTATGGTTGCGAGAAGTACCCGGAGTGCACGTTTGTGGCGTGGGACTCGCCGATCGTGGGCTCGGCCTGCGCCGTCTGCGGCTCGTTCCTCGTGCGCAAGCACGGACGCGCCGAGGGCAAGATCGTATGTCCGGTGGATGGAACCCACGAGCACGGCTTCGTCGAAACGAGCCCGCAAGCGGACGAGGCCTCAAGGCTTTCGGCGTGATCCGCGTTATCGGCGCCGGGCTGGCCGGATGCGAGGCAGCCTGGCAGGCGGCTTCGCTCGGCGCGCGGGTGACTCTGTACGAGATGCGGCCGAAAGTCAGCACCGGCGCGCACCAAACCGGACACTTCGCCGAACTCGTGTGCAGCAATAGTCTTCGCTCCACGTCGCTCGAGAACGCCGTCGGCTTGCTGAAAGAAGAGTTGGCGCGGCTCGGCTCGCTCGTCATCAGCGCCGCTCGCGCGGCGGCTGTTCCCGCTGGTGGCGCCCTCGCAGTCGACCGCGAAAGATTCTCGAGTGAGATCGAGAGCCGGCTTTTGGAGCATCCTCTCATCGAGGTGCGCCGCGAGGAAGTGCGGTCTTTAGACGGCGATGCCCCCACCATCGTCGCCTGCGGGCCGCTTGCCTCGCCCGCGCTCGCCGAAGAGCTCGCAAAGCTGTGCGGAGCGCCTCATCTTCATTACTATGACGCGGCCTCGCCGATCGTGAGCGCGGACTCCATCGACCGCTCAATGGTCTTTGCAGCCTCGCGGTACGGCAAAGGGGGCGACGACTACCTGAACATCCCGCTCGACAAGGAGCAATACCTCGAGCTCGTATCGGATTTGGTGAACAGCCCGAAAGCGACACCGCACGGGACGACAAACGCCCTCGAGGAGAGCTCCATGGAGTATTTCGAAGGGTGTTTGCCGGTGGAAGAGATGGCACGTCGCGGCATCGACACGCTGCGCTTCGGCCCGCTCAAACCCGTCGGCCTCCGCAGACAATGTAGCGGCGCGACCTCAGTCGCGCCTCGGCCTTATGCGGTGGTCCAACTCCGCCGAGAGAACGCCGCCGGTACCGCGTACAACATGGTAGGATTTCAAACACGGTTGACGTGGCCCGCGCAAAAAGCGGCATTCGGGAAGCTTCCCGGCCTTGCGCAGGCCGAGTGGTTGCGCCTGGGGGTCATGCACCGCAACACCTTCGTCGACGCGCCGCGCGTGCTCAACCCCGATCTGTCATTGCGCAGCGCGAACAATATCTTCCTCGCCGGGCAAGTCAGCGGCTGCGAAGGCTACGTCGAAGCAGCGGCCACCGGCTTGATCGCCGCGCACAACGCATATCGCAGCGCAGCGGGTGACTCACGTCGCTTCGCTCCTTCGAATGCGACCGCATTGGGAGCTCTGCTCGCCTACTTGCAAGACACCACGAGCGAAAATTTTCAACCCCAGAACGTGACCTTCGCGTACTTCGCCCCGTTGGCGGACAAGGTGCGCGACAAGCGGCAGCGACGGCGGGCGCTCGCCGAGCGAGCAGTAGCCGAGATCGATCTGCTCGCATCACGCCTGCCTAGTGCCGTAGCGGCGGACCTTCAGGTCCGCCCGCTCGAGCTCCACGTATGACGCATGCCACGACCATTTGCGCAGTGCTGCGCGACGGCCACATCGCGATCGCCGGGGATGGTCAGGTGACCTTCGACAAGACGATCATGAAGCACAAGGCTCGCAAGATCAGGCGGATCGGGGACGGCAAAGTCCTCGCAGGCTTCGCTGGATCCGCGGCGGATGGGATCACACTCCTCGACAAGTTCGAAAGCAAACTGTCAGAGTTTCGAGGCAATCTCACCCGCGCGGCTGTCGAGCTCGCGAAGGAATGGCGGACCGACCGGTACCTGCGCAGGCTGGAGGCGCTGCTGCTCGTGGGGGACGTGGACCACCTCTTCGTTCTTTCAGGAACGGGTGACGTGGTCGAACCGGACGATCAGGTCGCCGCTATCGGAAGCGGGGGCCCGTATGCACAAGCAGCGGCACTGGCCTTGCTGAAAAATACGGCCCTCTCGGCAGATGCCATCGCCCGCGAGGCCTTGGCTATCGCCGCCAAGATCTGTATATATACCAATGAAGACATAAGCGTCGAAATGATCTAGACGACCCCTGAAAACCCGCCGCGGGACAGAGGATTATGTTCGCGTTAATTTAGAATTAATGCCCTGCGAAAGCCGCAGGGCGTTTGTGCGCCTTGGGGTGATCGCGCATTAGGCGTGCTGCGTCACACCAGCATGGCCTATAGAAAGGGTACACAATGTTGCTAAAGGGCTTCAGCAGAGCCGGCATATTGGTGGCCCTAGTCGTCATTTGCCAAGGAACATGGGCATTGGCAGGTACGACTGGTGCGCTTACCGGGTATGTACGGACTCCATCGAATGCGCCGATTGCAGACGCCAAAGTAGTCGCAGCCGCCGCTTCGGAAACAGTCGCAACAGGAACGGACACGGCAGGACACTTCGCGTTCGTTTCGCTTACACCCGATACGTACACGCTTACGGCGAGCAAGGATGGCTATGACACCGTCAGCCAGCCTGGCATCACCGTGATCGCGGACAACACCCGCACGGTCAATCTCGTCACACAACCGACCGTGAAGACGCTCGGCGTCGTCACGACGCGCGCCGCGAGCGAGATAGTCAAACCCGGCACGACGGCCGACGTCTATTCGGTGAACGCGACGACCTCAGCCAAGGTCGCCTCGCTCGGCGGCGGCGGCAGTCTTAACCAAGCATACTCTGCCTTGGCCGCGACACCTGGTGTCGTAGTCCCTCCGGGTCAGATGGGCTGGTTCCAGACCATCCACATCCGCGGCGGCGACTTCGACCAGGTTGGCTACGAGTTCGACGGTGTTCCCGTACTGCGCTCGTACGACAACTATCCGACGACGACGGCGAACACGCTCGGTCAGCAAGAGCTTCAGGTGTACACCGGAGCCGCGCCGGCCGACGCGCAAGGACAAGGTCTCGCTGGATACATCAACCAGGTGATCAAGTCCGGTACGTATCCGGGCTTTTCGCAGTTGACGGTCGGCATCGGGACCCCGACGCTGTACAACGGCTACAACTTCGAGGTCGGCGGTGCAACGCCGGATCGCAACTTCTCGTACTACATAGCCAACACAAACTCGGTTGGCGACGCCCGCTACTATGACCAGAACAATGGCGCAAGCATCCAGAACGTGTGGGGCACCCCAATGGCTCCCCTGTTACCGCCAAATGGATGCACGGTGGGCGGCGTGGCTACGCCGACTGCGAAGAACTACTCGGCTTGTTATGCAACGGGCATCGGGCCGGGGGGCTACCTGCTTGCACCGATGGTCGATAGCGTCCTCGGGGCCCAGACCTTCGACCGAGAGGGTGTCGTCAATCTGCACTTCGGCATCCCGCACCACAACGACGCGGGCAAGGACGACGTCCAGCTGCTGTACGATATCTCGTATCTCAACAACAAGTACTACAGCTCGGCGTCGGACTGGGGAATGTCAGATCCCTTCTACCAGGCAACCTATGGAAACGGCGAGCTCGGGACTCCACTTCCGGCTTTCCCATACCTAGCGGGGAACCTGGGTCTGGGATTACAGTACCTCGGCCCGGTCGGAGCTCCGCTTGTCGCCAATTACAAGCAGATGACGAATCCGGTGTATTTCGCATACAACCCGAACAGCGTCGGGAGCGGGCTCCTGTTCATCCCGTTCAATCAGCGCGATGGCACGGCGAACCCGAACAACATCCTGAAGCTGCAATACCAGCATAACTTCGGGTCGTCGGCGTACTTCCGGATCTACGGCTTCTCCGACTATTCGGAATGGCCGCAGACCTGCCCGAACACATTGACGACCTTCTACGTCGGCTACTGCCCGTTCAACTATTACGTGAAGACGAATACGAACGGCGGTAGCATGCAGTACGGCGATCAGCTCAACGACAAGAACTTGTTGACCGTCCAGCTCTCCGACTTCGCGGCGGTGGACTACCGCTCGAACGACGATACAATGATCAACCAGTTCGGTCTTGTGAACAACTTCGCGTACGCAGTCAACTCAAAGAACCCGTCAGCTGGGGTCTGTTACACTGCCGGTGGAACTGCTGTGAGCTGCTTCTCGCCAAATGCGTTAGCGTTCACCTTGCATGACGCGGCGGCGGGCAACCCAGTGACACCACTTCCGGCATCCTGCGGTGGGGCTTCATGCGAGTACTGGGTGGCGGAGAACGGTAGGTATGGCGGTGGTAACTCTGCCAAACCGAACTTCGGTTCGTTCGTGGTGACTGACCAGATTAAGCCGAGCAGCCAGTGGTTCCTGAACCTCGGCGTTCGCTATGACCGGTTCCTATACAACCTGTCAGACACGAATGCAGTGGCGGGCTCCCCAGCCACGCTCGCGCGGCCGTTCTGGTTCAACGCCTACAACAACTCGCATTGCGTGTTGCCGGGCGGCGGTCAGGTTCCGTTCTTCAACCCTAACGACCTCAACGCGTTCGGCCAGCCGTGCCCGATCCAAAACGGCATCCAGACGGTTCCGGCGCAAATAACGAACCTCCCGAGCGACACGGAGACGTTCTGGGTTTTCCAGCCGCGCCTAGGGGCGACGTTCACGGCGAACCCGACCAACGTGTTCCGCTTTAGCGCGGGCCGCTACGACCAAGCGCCGAACACGGCCTACGAGCAGTACAACCTGCTGCAACAAGACCTCCCCGCCTATCTGGCCAACAACTTCTGGCCGATCGGCTTCACGACGACGACCCACACCATCTATCCGCCGACGTCGGACAACTACGATCTGTCATGGGAGCACCAGTTCAATGGGACGCAAGCCAGCTTCAAGCTGACGCCGTTCTATCGCACGACCCAAAACCAGATCCAGAACTTCTTCCTCAACCAGAAGACGAACTTCGTGTCAGGCCTCAACGTCGGTCAGCAAACGTCCGACGGCGTAGAGTTCCAGCTCAACTTGGGGAACTTCAACGAGAACGGCCTGTCGGCGTTGATCGCCTACACGTACACGCACAATACAATCAAATTCAAGCCGCTTGGCACGGGCGGTACCGTGCTGGATACGATTAACATCGCGATCCAACAGTACAACTCGTTCACCAAAGCCTGCCAAGGCGCGGCGCCCAACACGAGCACGACGAGCTTGTGCGGAACGTTCGGTGGCACAAACGCCATTCAAACCGAACCGTGCAGCCCGACTCCCTGTACTGGCGTAGCGAATCCGTACTTCAACGCGCCAGCCCAGTCGACGCTGGACCCGAGCGCAAGCTACATTCCGTTCAGCACGATTCCGGGCGGTATCGAAGCCGCTTCGGGCTCGTACGAAATTCCGCACACCCTAGCGTTGGTGCTCAACTACAAAGCCAACAAGTGGTCGATCTCACCGCAGTTCCAGTTGTTCGCCGGTGAGCAATATGGCGATCCGCTAAGCGGCTACGGCGTGAATCCGTCGACGTGCGGGACCCTCGCAGGGGCGGTCAGCGGCGATCCACGCTACCCATACGGTGGAACCGGTGCACCGTTCGACGCGATGTCATGCACTGGAACGATCGCGATACCGAATCCGTTCACGCATACGTTCGACAGCCTCGGTGCGTTCACACAGCCTAGTCAGTTCCTGATGCACGCCCAGCTGACGTACCAAGCGTCACCACGGGTCTCGTTCACCGCGAACGTGGCCAACATCATCAACACCTGCTTCGGCGGATCGAGTGAAGCTTGGACCGCTGGAACTCCGCGTGGCAACTGCGGCTATATCCTGCCAGGGTACGGTGCACCGCTCAAGTACGGAGCGAACATCTACAACCCGGGCGCGCAGTTCCAGCAGATCATCCAGTACCCATACCAAGCCAACCCAATCGCTCAGCCGATTGAGGCCGTCTTCTCAATGAAGTGGAGCCTCTAAGCAACCAACAGCCCTACGACTCAAGGAGCCTCCGGCGACGGAGGCTCCTTGTATTTCTGACAGGGTCTGCGGCGCACGCGTCCAAAGACCCGGCATGAAAACACGAATCGCAGCAGCTATTATGCTCCTCGCGTTGCTCCTATGCGTGGCCCATACGTCGAACGCGGCGACTCCCCCACCCATGCAGATGAGCAAGCCGGCTCCCAAACCCACGCCTGCGCCACCCGCCTCGGCGAGCGAGCAGCGCTTTGTCAACGCTGTGACTGCCGATCTGCAATCCCGATTTGGGACCACCGCGCAAGCAGCAGCAGCCGGCTATTTCCGCTACACCAACGAAGATGACACCGGCGCGATCAGCTGGGTCAACACCAAGTGGTGGACGAGCGATCCCAAACACCCTAGCCAGCTGTGGTACGACGTCCATGGGAAGTTGATCGGCGTCGACCTCTCGCGGCCGATGGCGCCGAAGGCGCCCAGTATCTGGGGCGTCTCTCCGTCGCGCTGGTTCACGTTCGAAGAGCACGCGCATTTCGGCGTGAAGTCACCGCACGGCATCATCTTCGGCGGCGTTGGACCCAAAGGTATGGCCAAGGTGGGTGGTTCGCTGGCGCACCCGACCGCCGAAGACGTCGTCAAGCTCGGCAAGGCGAAGTCGAAGAGCGACGTGGCGTTCGTCTTCCAATTCCCAGCCGTCTGGGATCTTGAGTTTTGGCTCGTTCCTAATCCGCTCGGCGCGTTCGCAGAGCATAACCCGAAGGTCGTTCCAAGCGCTCACGCGAGCAGCATGTAGGTCTCCTCGCCGCGAATACACCCTCATGAGATCGATCGCACTTGTCCTCGCGCTCGTGGTGGTCGGGTCGGTGGCGGCCGGTTTGAAGCAAAGCGCGGCCGCGACCGCGACACCCCAAATCGCCGCCGCGGATACGTCGCCGAGCTTGCTGCCCTTCGACGGGAATACGGGCTGGATCGGCAGTCCCCCGCTCACCCCGGCAACTCTGCACGGCAAAGTCGTGCTCGTGGATTTTTGGGAGTACACGTGCGTCAATTGCTTGCGCACGCTGCCGTATCTGCGCACGTGGTACGATCGCTATCATAATCTCGGTTTCGTCATCGTCGGGGTGCATACGCCTGAGTTCGGGTTCTCCGGTGAATCGGGGAACGTTGCCGCTGCCATCAAACAGCTCAACATCACATGGCCGGTCGTCCTCGATACCAATGACGTCATCGCCAAGCGCTACCAGTTCACGGGCTGGCCCGAAGAGCTGCTCTTCGACCAAAATGGGCAGCTTGTAGAAACGCAAAACGGCGAGGGCAACTACCCGCAGACCGAGGCGAAGATCCAAGCGCTGTTGCGCGCGAGCAATCCGCAGGCGCACTTCCCTGCCGTGATGGCGTTATTGCCCCAAGACAGCTACGACAAGCCGGGCGCCGTGTGCTATCCGCAGACGGCCGAGACCTTTGTCGGTCCCTGGCATGGCCCGTCTATCGCGAACGCGTCGGCCTTCACCTCGGGCGCCGATGTGAACTTCGTCGACCCAACCTCGGCTCACGATGACGGTAAGGTCTACCTGAGCGGATACTGGCATCCGTCAGAAAACGGGCAAGCGATGATTTCAGGAGGCGGCAGGGCGTATATGCGGCTGCCCTATCACGCGATCCAGGTCGTCGCCGTGCTAAAACCCGAGAACGGAAGGACGAATCGAGTCGTGGTGACCGAGGACGGCCAACCCGTCCCCAAGAGCGACGCCGGCAGCGATTTGCAATACGATGCGAGCGGCACGTCTTACCTTACGGTCGATGCCCCGCGGGCCTACAACGTCATCATGAACAAGGCGTTCGGCCAGCACGATCTGCGCTTGGCGCCGGACGGACTTGGGCTTGGCATCTACAGCATCGCCTTCGAATCGTGCCAGGTGCCGTCCTGACCGCGCAGTAGCGTCAGGCCGTCTTTCTGCGCGGGCGCTCTCGCAGCTCGCCGCCACAGTTGGGGCAGATGCCTGCCATCTGTTCCCCGCACGCCGGACAAAACGTGCATTCATAGGAACAGATGAGCGCTCCGCTCCCGTGAGAGAGCGGAGCTTGGCAGCGCTCGCAGCGCAGTTTCATGAGCAGACCCATCTTTTTCTCCACCACCACTCCAAGCCGATAGCCACTGCCGGGGACGGTGAGAATGATCTCTCCCGCTCCATGCTCCCGAAGTAAACCGCGCAACAGCGAGAGCTGCTGGGTGAGATTCGCCTCGGAGACCGCTTCGTCGGGCCACACTGCTTCGAGGAACTGCGAACGCGACACGACCCCGCCTTCGGCTTCGACGAGTAGCACAAGGATGCGAAACGACTTCTCGCTGAGCGGGATGAGATCGTTGCCGTCGGACAAGGCGCGGCGCGACACATCGAGCGCGAATCGGTCAAAACGGTAGGTCACCCCGAGCGGCGCTGTGGTCATGGTCGTGTGGACTTGGATTCGACCGAGCGCGAATCCGCTGCACCGGCCCAACCTTGACGTTTGATATTTTTTGAGGACAGGCCCGCGGCGCCGGTGTTAAGATAGATATATGTTCGTTGCGCTGACGGCGGGGACGATCGTGGCACTGTCTTTAGCGACCGGAGCGGTCGCCGACCACAGCGACGGGCTCGCAGCCTTGCGATCCGCGCGGGCGACGCTCGTCGCCCATTACGAAACCGTCGTGCGCCGGATGGGTTCGGAGCAAGCTGCCGACCTCGAGCAAAGGATCGACGACGATATCGGCGAGCTGTTGTCGGGTCAAGCCCCGGATTACTTCAGCGCGAGCGATTGGACGCAGCGACTCGACGGCATTGCGTTGCTCGACTCCAGCATCGTCGCGCAGGTGGTCGCCGGGGCGTCAGAGCCGATCGCAGGCTCGCGCGGTCTCGTGGAGCGTTTGATCCTTGCGAGAACTGATAAAACGCTCGAACCGTTCGCTCTGTACGTCCCGGCTACGCTCGCTCCCAAGTCGGACCTCGTCATCTTGTTACACGGTCAGCCGCAAACCGAGGCAGAGATCCTGGCGATGCCCTATTTCCGTGCGCTCGCCGACTCGACAGGGACGATCGTCGCCGCACCGTACGGTCGGGGGATCTACGATTTCGCGCCGCCCGCAGACGACGAGGTCTATCAAGTGGCCGAAACCGTCGCAGCCGCCTTTGCGGTGGATCCGCATCGCGTTTTTTTGGCGGGCTATTCGATGGGCGGCTTCTCCGTCTTCAAAATCGGGCCTGAGCACCCCGCACAATGGGCCGCCATCATGTGCATCGCCGGGTCCGTTTTGAACAGCGAAGCCGCGGCGGTGCGCAGCGGCTTTGGGCGGACACGCATGTACATCGTGAACGGCTCCAAAGATGCGAACATCCCGGCGGTCTACGGAACGCAGACGGCGCAATGGCTCGCGGGCGTCGGGATACCGACGGGATTCTACCAGCAGCCGAACGGCACGCACTACCTCCCCACGATCGTACCTGCGCTCACGCGCGCGTGGCACGAGATGCTCGGGGGCTACATCGGATTGGATGCGCAACCGGTTGCGACTGCGCGCGATCAACCACCGGCCTTCGCTCCCACAGCGGGCCCGCTCAAACCGTAGCGATGCAACGCGCGGATTTTCTCAATGCAGTCTTCGCGATCGCTACGACCGTGTCGCTTGACGCTCCGCCCAGCACGAAGTGGAAGATCGTCGGCGGGGTCAAGGTACCGGACACGGCCTTGGCGCAAGGGGCGACGGCGATCGCGAGCGCGGCAGAGCCCATGGCCATCTTCAACCACTCGCTGCGCACCTATCTGTTCGCGGAGATCATCGCTGCGGCGAAAAAGCTGCCTCATGACGCCGAACTCGTCTACGTCGCGTCGATTCTTCACGATACCGGGCTTTGCGCGCAATACATGAGCGACAGCGACCCGTTTGAAGTGGACGGCGCGAACGTCGCGGCCCAGTTCTTGGCGAAGAGCAATACGTCCGAGGACCGCGTGGCCACCGTGTGGGATGCGATCGCGCTGCACGACAACTCAGGCATCGCCTCGCACAAACAGGCCGAAGTGCGCCTCGTCAACGCGGGGGTCGGCGCGGACTTCGGCGGCTTTGGCGAGCTGATCGGCCACGATCAGCTCGCTGCGGTCTTCGCTGCGGCGCCGCGCAAGGATTTCATCGATGTCTTTCTCGATGCTGCTGCGGCCGTGGCCCGGAAAAAGCCGCAGTCCACCGCGCATTCGTTCGTGGCGGATGTGGGATACTGCAAGGTGCGCGGCTTCCATCTGCCGAGTTTCTGCGACGAAGTCAAGGACGATCCATATGCGGGATACTAACCCCACGTTGCGGGAGACGTGAACCGCAGCGCGCGGCTAGGAGTCAGGCGGCGGCGACGCCCGCGGCGAGCTTCGACACCGAATCCTTCGCGTCGCCGAAGAGCATCATCGTCTTAGGATTCTCGTACAGCGGGTTGTCGATGCCCGCAAATCCCGGATTCATGCTGCGCTTGAGCACGACCACGTTGGCTGCCTTGTCCACGTCCAGGATCGGCATGCCGTAGATCGGGCTGTTCTGCACGTTGCGCGCGGCCGGATTCGTCACATCATTGGCCCCGATGATGAGCGCGACGTCGGCGTGCTCGAACTGTGGATTGATCTCGTCCATTTCTTTGAGCTGATCGTAGGGCACGTTTGCTTCTGCGAGGAGCACGTTCATGTGCCCCGGCATGCGGCCGGCAACGGGATGGATCGCGAACTTCACGTCGACTCCCCGTTTCTCGAGGTTCTGCGTCAGTTCTCGCACGGCGTGCTGCGCCTGGGCGACCGCCATCCCGTAGCCTGGAGCGATGATGACGCTGCGCGAGTATGCAAGGAGCGTCGCGACGTCGTCGGCTGATGCGGAGCGGACGGTGCCGCCCCCCGTGGCCGCAGCGGTTGTGCCGGCGCTTGCCTTCACCGAACCGAACGCGCCGAACAACACGTTGGAGAGCGAACGGTTCATGGCCGTCGCCATCGCCATGGTCAAGAACGTGCCCGATGCGCCGACGAGCGTGCCGCTGATGATGAGCACCGTGCTGTCGAGCGCAAACCCGGTGATCGCGAC